>SVKN01000017.1:4866-37007 GCA_015068445.1 Oscillospiraceae bacterium
TTCATGGTTTCCTCCATAGAGAATCCGCGGCGGCGGGGCGGGATGCCGGCGGCGTCCATGAAGACGGCCTTCGGCACCCGCGGGGCGTTGTCGTCGGTCATCAGCTGCGCGGCCACGCGGCCGCCGTGGCTGTGGCAGAAGATATCGCAGGCGTCCAGCTCCAGATGACGGAGCAGGCCCCGGGCGATGGACGCGTAATCCTCCACGGTCAGCGGCCCGGCGGGGTCCGGAGACTCGCCCACGCCGGGGAACTCGGGGAAGATCACGCGGTAACGGCTCTCCAGCGGGGCCGTGACGCTCTTGTACGCCGCGGCGGGCGCGCCCCAGCCGTGGAGGAACAGAAGCGGGAAGCCGCTTCCGGAATCGGTGTAATGTATCTCGAAGCCGTCGATGGGCACGATCATGTTATCTCTCCATTACCAGTTTTTCGGTTCGGTGCTGTCGATGACGCCGCCGCCGATCAGCGCGCCGTCGGCGGCGTAAAAGACCAGCGGGCGGCCGGGGATCAGGTCGCCGAAGAAGCGGAAGGGCCCCAGGGACGTCTCCCGGTCGAAGACGACGTACCGCTCCGCGGGGTAGACCGTGGCGGGGCGGGGCTTGCGCTCCTCCCAGACCAGCACATGACAGCGGAAGGACGGCCACTGGCCGTACTGCGGCTCCACCAGGTTCATGAAGCCCAGGCGCGCCGCGCGGTAGCGCGGCTCCCGCTGGATCAGATGGACCGTATTCGTCAGCGGGTCCACCGAGCGGACGTAGACGCCCGCCTCCGTGAACATGATCTTCCGCTGACCGGCGAAATAGACGGCGGCCCGGTGGGTGCCCATGCTGCCGCCGATCTCGGGATCGTCCAGCACCAGCGGCCCCTCGGGCACCACGGCGTCGTGCTCGTGCAGGTCGTCGTTGATCATCTTCCCCGCGCCGAAGCAGACGCCCTCGGAGGGCGGCGTCAGCTCCTGGATCATGCCGTGGAGCTCGTCGCGCATGGCGCGGACGCTCACCTGCGTGCCGCAGGGGAAGAGGCAGCGGTCGATGACGTCGGGCGTCAGCCGCCACAGGCGCATGGACTGGTCGCCGCTGTGGGCCGGGCGGTAGAGCCTGCCGCCGCGCAGCACCACGTTGTGCCCCGTGGCGATCTTCTCCGCGCCCAGCCTGTCGGCCTCCCGCAGCAGCGCGGGAAAGCGCACCAGCGCCATGCACCGGTCGCAGGGCAGCGCGGGGCGGCCCTGCCGGAAGCCTGCGTAGAAGTGGCCGCGGACAAGTGTCTCCATCAGATACGTCACGTCCACCACCGTCAGGGGGATGTCCAGCACGGCCGCGGCCTGCCGGGCCAGCGGGAGGCGATCGACGCCCTCGTCGTACTGCAGATAGACGGCGCGGACGTCCCAGCCCTCCTGCAGCAGCCGCTTCGCGGCCCAGGCGGACCCGGCTCCGCCGGACAGTCCCAGCACGACTCTGTCCGCCATGGCGCAGCCCCCTTTCGCAGTCTTGACATACACTTTTATATTACTATACGCCGCCTGTTTCTGCAACGATTATTTCGCGCGGATCGCCGAAAAAAGGCGCGTTTCCGGGCAAATAACCGTTGATTGAAAAGGCGGCTTGTGTTATAATAAATAAGGTGAAAAACAGAACCCGATCCGAGCCGGAGGCAGCCGCTTTCGCACGATGAAAGCAGCCGCTTTTTTTGTTCACGGGCCGGACAACGGGACTGTCGGCGCATTATGATTTGAAGCGGGAGGGGTCCCATGTACCTTCATCTGGGCCGTGACGTGGTCGTCATGGCCGGCGACGTGGTGGGCGTGTTCGATCTGGACACCTCCACCTGGTCAAAGCACACCAAGAGCTTCCTGTCCGCCTGGGAGAAGAAGGGGAAGGTCGTCAACGTCAGCGACGACCTCCCCCGCTCCGCCGTCGTCTGCCAGACCGACGAGGGCACCGTGGTCTATATCTCCCAGCTGTCCACCCGCACCCTCGTCAAGCGCTCCGAAAGCGCCATCGGGTAGGAGGACCGACGCAGCGGCGGCGGGCGCACATCACGGCCCCGTCAGCCGCCCTCATTCTTCAGTTTTCAGTAATCACTTATCTATTTTCCCAAGGGAGCATCGTTTTATGAGTCAAACACCCGAACGGGTCGACACGACCTATGATGAAAACCAGATCCAGGTCCTGGAGGGGCTGGAGGCCGTCCGGAAGCGTCCGGGCATGTACATCGGCACCACGTCCTCCCGGGGCCTGCACCATCTGGTCTACGAGATCGTCGACAACGCCATCGACGAGGCGCTGGCGGGCTACTGCACCCATATCGAGGTGGAGATCCTGCCGGGCGATATCATCCGCGTCAGCGACAACGGCCGCGGCATCCCCACGGGCATCCATCCGAAGATGGGCTTCTCGACCCTGGAGGTCGTGTTCACCGTGCTGCACGCCGGCGGCAAGTTCGGCGGCGGCGGGTACAAGGTCTCCGGCGGCCTGCACGGCGTGGGCGCGTCCGTCGTCAACGCGCTGAGCGAGTGGCTGACGGTGTCCGTCAAAAACGAGGGCAAGGTCCACGAGATGTCCTTCGCCCGCGGCGACAAGACAAGCGACATGCACGTGACGGGGGAGACGAGCGAGACCGGCTCCACCATCACCTTCAAGCCCGACCCCGAGATCTTCGACGAGACGGTCTTCGACTACGAGACCCTGCTGAACCGCCTGCGGGAGCAGGCGTTCCTCAACGCGGGGCTCAAGATCACGCTGACCGACAGCCGCGGCGAGGAGCCGCAGCAGGACGTCATGCACTACGAGGGCGGCATCCGCCAGTTCGTGGAGCATCTCAACCGCAACAAGACGCCGCTGCACGAGGAGGTCATCTACTTCTCCGGCGCCAAGGACGACGCGATCTGCGACGTGGCGCTGCAGTACAACGACGGCTACAACGAAAATATCATGTCCTTCGCCAACAACATCGCCACCACCGAGGGCGGCATGCACGAGACGGGCTTCAAGACCGCCCTGACCCGGGCCATCAACGACTACGCCCGCAAGTTCAAGCTGATGAAGGACGAGGACAAGAACCTCTCCGGCGAGGACGTGCGCGAGGGCCTGTGCACCGTGATCTCCGTCAAGCTGGAGGAGCCCCAGTTCGAGGGCCAGACGAAGACGAAGCTGGGCAACGCCTACATTCGCTCCTTCGTGGACGCGCTGGTGTACGACAAGCTGACGGCGTTCCTGGAGGAGAACCCCGTCACGGCGAAGCTGGTGGTGGACAAGTGCATGACCGCCGCCCGCGCCCGCGAGGCCGCCAAGCGCGCCCGCGAGGCCACCCGCCGCAAGACGGCGCTGGAGAGCGCGTCCCTGCCCGGCAAGCTGGCCGACTGTCAGGAGCGCGACCCGGCCCTCACCGAGATCTACATCGTCGAGGGCGATTCCGCCGGCGGCTCGGCCAAAAACGGCCGCGACAGGCGCTTCCAGGCCATCCTGCCCCTGTGGGGCAAGATGCTCAACGTGGAAAAGGCCCGGCTGGACAAGGTGTACACCAATGAAAAGCTCATGCCCATGGTCACGGCCTTCGGCGCCGGCGTGGGCGACGAGTTCGACGTGACGAAGCTGCGCTACGGCAAGATCATCCTCATGGCCGATGCCGATGTGGACGGCAGCCATATCCGCACGCTGCTGCTGACGTTCTTCTTCCGCTTCATGCGCCCGCTGGTGGAGCAGGGCCACGTCTATATCGCCCAGCCCCCGCTGTTCAAGATCGTCCCCCGCGGCCGCAACGCCGAGGAGCTGTACGCCTACTCCGACGAGGAGCGCGACGAGCTCATGGCCAAGCACCCCGGCGCGGAGATCCAGCGCTACAAAGGTCTGGGCGAGATGAACCCCCACCAGCTGTGGGAGACCACCATGGACCCCGAAAAGCGCATCATCAAAAAGGTCGAGCTCCACGACGCCGCCATGGCCGACGAGATCTTCACGATCCTCATGGGCGAAAAGGTCGAGCCGCGTAGGGAGTTCATCGAAAAAAACGCGAAGTACGTGGTCAATCTGGACGTGTAAGACAGTGTACAGTTGACAGTGTACAGTTGACAGTTATTGTGCCTGCGGCGCATTGAATACCGCCTGCCGGCGGGGAAAGCCTCCCCCCAACGGGGGAGGGGGACCGCGAAGCGGTGGAAGGGGGCGCGCGTCAGCGCGTAACCATTGCCCTTGACCGGCATGCGCACATCACGGCACCGTATGGTGATCGTCGTAGGGAACGGTGCCCACACCGTTCCGCACCGGTTGGCGCAGATCATGTACCCGGAAACGCGATCATCCCGCCGCAGCTCCCTCAGTCAGTCGGCAGCCGCCGACTGACAGCTCCCTCACGGAGGGAGCCTGGATGCCGCAGCTCCTTCAAGCCCCTCACCAACCAACTATTCGTGAAAGGTACCTGCACCATGATGCTGACACCTACGGCCCTGCTGGACGGGGCCATCAAAAAACTGACCATGACGAAGGGCGAGTTCGTCGTCTCCACGTTTTTCGAGGACCTGGAGGCCCTCGCCGTGGACGGGGACCGTCTGATCGTCAAGGTGCCCACGGACGTCGTCAAGGGCGTGCTGGACAGCCGCTTTTCCGTGGAGGTCTCGAAGATCATCTCCGATCTGGCCGGGACGCACATGTCGGTGGAGTTCATCGCCGACCCCGCGTACCTGAGCCGCTACCGGCGCGAGGCCTACGGCGTGCCCAACGAGATGGGCCGCTACACCTTCGACACGTTCATCGTGGGCAATTCCAACAAGCTGGCCCATGCGGCCGCCATGGCCGTGGCAAACGCGGGCTCCCAGCCTCTGGGCGCCCAGGGCAGCCACTCCATCTACAACCCCCTGTTCATCTACGGTCAGCCGGGTCTGGGCAAGACCCACCTGCTGTATGCCATCATGGAGATGGTGGCGGCCCACCGCTTCGACAAGAAGATCATCTACATCAAGGGCGACGACTTCACCAACGAGCTGGTGGACGCCATCGGCCGGGGCACGACCCAGGAGTTCCGGGACAAATACCGCAACGCCGACCTGCTGCTGGTGGACGACGTGCAGTTCATCGCCGGCAAGGACCGCACGCAGGAGGAGTTTTTCCACACGTTCAACACGCTCTACGAGGCGGGCAAGCAGATGGTCCTGACCTCCGACCGACCGCCCAAGGAGATGCTGACGCTGCAGGAGCGCCTGACGAGCCGCTTCGAGTGGGGCCTGATCACCGATATCCAGCCCCCCGATCTGGAGACGCGCATGGCGCTGGCCCGCAGCAAGGCCGCCATGTTCGACATGGAGCTGCCCCCGGACGTGTGCGAATACATCGCCTCCCGCATCACCTCCAACGTCCGTCAGCTGGAGGGCGTGATCAAGAAGCTGGCGGCCATCCGCTCCATGCTCCACCTGCCCATCGATATGGACATGGCCCAGCGGGCCGTCGCCGACGTCTTCCGCGAGAGCCCCGGCCTGCACCCGACGCCGGAGCTGATCCTGGAGGAGGTCGTCAATTTCACCGGCGTCAGCAAGGAGAACATCCTGGGCAGCACCCGCAGCAAGGACGTGATGAACGCCCGGCAGATCTTCATCTACCTGCTGACCCAGATGACCGACATGAGCCTGCCCGCCATCGGCAAATACATCGGCAAGGACCACTCCACCGCCATCCACGCCCGCGACAAGATCGCCCGCCTCATGGAGACCGACCAGAACGTGGCCAACACCGTCAGCGACCTGACGAAGAACATCCGGAGCCGGTAGGGACCAGTTGACAGTTGACAGTGTACAGTTGACAGTTATTGTGCCTGCGGCGCATTGAATACCGCCTGCCGGCGGGAAAGCCTCCCCCAACGGGGGAGGGGGGACCGCGAAGCGGTGGAAGGGGGCGCGCGTCAGCGCGTAACCATTGCCCTTGACCGGCATGCGCACATCAAGGCTCCTTTTTCCTGTCATCCCGAGCTTGTCGAGGGATCTTTCCCGTCGGCGCAGATCATGTGCCCGGATACCGGACGTCCCATCGTCGAAAATCCCGTCTTTTCATCCCGTTCCCGCCGTCCTTTTTCCACACAGCCCTGTGGAAACCGTCGAAAAACGTCACGGAAAACCATTTGAAAACCTGTGGAAAAACGGGGCGTGAAAAAAGGGTGTGCAAAAGCAGGAGTTTTCCACACCGGCCTGTGGACGCGCGCGGCGTCTCGCAAAGCGGCGCGGCGTGGGTTTTCCACATTTCCACAGCGCCTACTATTACTACGATAAAAATTTAAATTTATTAAGCAAGAAAAAAACTTCGATCGAATACGGAGGGATCCTCATGCAAATCACCTGCGACAGAACAGCACTGACCGACGCGCTTTCGGTCTGCATTCACGCGGCGGCCTCCAAAAGCGTCATCGTCGCGCTGGAGGGTATTCTGATGACGACCTGGGAAGACACGCTGACGCTCTGCGGTTTCAACACCCAGATGGCCATCCAGATCGACATCGACGCCGTCTGCGACGCACGGGAAAAGTTCGTCCTTCCCGCCCGCATCTTCTTTGACATCGTCCGCAAGCTCCAGGGCGACGAGGTGACGATCAAGCTGGACGACAAGCTCAACGCCACCATCTCCTGCGGCAGAGCCGTGTTCAACCTCAAGGCCGACTCCAACGAGTCCTTCCCGGAGGTCCCCGCCGTCAACCGCAGCCGCGGCGTCTCCATCCCGTCGAACCTGCTGCGCGACATGGTCAACGACACGATCTTCGCCATCTCCACCAACGAGAGCAAGCCCGTCCACACCGGCACGCTGTTCGAGATCGACGACGGCCTGCTGACTCTCGTCTCCGTGGACGGCTACCGTCTGGCCGTGCGCAAGGAGCAGATCGCCGCCAAGACCGACGAGCCCTTCTCCTTCGTCGTCCCCGGCAGCACCCTGAAGGAGCTGGTGCGCATCCTGCCCGACGGCGACGACCCCGTCACCGTCTATCCGGAGAAGAAAAACGGACAGTTCGAGTTCGCGCGCACCACCGTCACCACCCGCCTGCTGGAGGGCGAGTTCATCAACTACCGCGCGTCCATCCCCAACGAGATGCCCATCCGCATGACGATCAACAAAAACGAGCTGATCGACGCCGTGGAGCGCGTTTCTTTGATCATTTCCGAACGGCTCAAGAACCCCGTGCGCTGCCTGTTCGAGGGCGACACCCTCCAGCTGACGTGCATGACGGCCATGGGCCGGTCCTTCGACGAGATCAACATCCCCTTCTGCCCCGACCGGCTGGAGATCGGCTTCAACAACCGCTACCTGCTGGACGCTCTGCGCGCCTGCCAGGGCGACGAGGTGGTGCTGGAGCTGAAGAGCGGCCTGTCTCCCTGCCTGTTCAAGCCCGTGGAGGGCGACAGCTACGTCTACCTGGTCCTGCCCGTGCGCCTGAAGGCGGAGGACCTGTAAGATGATCGTCCCCATCCACACGCCGTTCATCAAGCTGGACAGTCTGCTGAAGCTGGCGGACCTGGTGTCCAGCGGGGGAGAGGCGAAGTCCGCCGTCCAGGCGGGGCTGGTGCGGGTCAATGACGAGGTCTGCACCATGCGCGGCAAGAAGCTGGTCCCCGGCGACCGGGTGACCTTTATGGGACAGATCGTCGAGATCGCCGAAGCATGAGGATCGACCGCCTGACCTTAAAGGGCTTCCGCAGCTACGAGGATCAGACCTTTGACTTCCGCGACGGCGCGAACATCGTCTGGGGCGACAACGCCCGGGGCAAGACGAACCTGCTGGAGGGCATCCTGCTGCTGTCCGGCTCGTCCTCCTGGCGCACGCGCAAGCGAGGCGAGCTGATCAATTTCTACAAGGATGCCGCCCGCATCGACGGCGTTCTGCGCTCGAGGGAGCGGTCCTTCGACGTCAGCGTCCGTATGCCCCTGCGGGGGAAGACCAGCTACCTTGTCAACGGCGTCACCCAGAAGCACAAGTATGAGCTCAGCGATTATTTCCGCTGCGTGCTGTTCTGCCCGGACGACCTGTCTCTCGTCAAGGGCGGGCCGGAGAAGCGCCGGCGGTTCATGGACATGGCCCTGAGCCAGCTGCGCCCCCGGTACGCGGCGATCCTCACCGAGTACAACAAGCTCATGGACATCAAGACGTACCTCTTCAAGGAGGGCGGCGTGGCCGCGTATCTGCCGGAGGTCAACCGCCAGATGGTCCACTACGGCGCTGAGCTGATCCGCTACCGGGCGCTGTTCCTGCAGGAGCTGAGCCGGGAGGCCGAGATCATCCACCGGGACATCTCCCGGGGGCTGGAGCGGCTGGAACTGAGCTATAAGACGGTGTCGAACATAGACGAGCCCACGGCCGACGTGGAGACGCTGCGGGAGCGGCTGGAAATGCACATGCGGGAGCATACCGACGCCGAGATCACCACGAAAACGCTGCTCAGCGGGCCGCATAAGGACGATATCGTCATTAAGATCAACGGCGTGGAGGCGCGGTCCTTCGCCTCCCAGGGCCAGGCGCGCACCGCCGCGCTGTCCATGAAGTTCGGCGAGCGCGAGCTGTTCCGCCTCGATTCCGGCGAGTACCCCGTGCTGCTGCTGGACGACGTCCTCAGCGAGCTGGACCAGAGCCGCAGCACCTACGTCGCCTCCGCCGCCGTCGGCGGCCAGACCATCATCACCTGCTGCGAACCCCCCGATCTCTTCAAAGACGCCAACGTGATCAGGATATGAGGTGCCCGTGAGCAGGATGAATCATCGGCGTTCGGGAGGGGGTGGAACCCCTCCCCTACAACGGTCTTGTCTCTGACGGCGCCATGTGCATACAATCGCCCTTGTAGGGGCGGGCTTCCACGCCCGCCCGCCGCGTCCCGGGATGATTACGGCTAATGAGGAACTATGATGAAAAAACTACCGGATCGCGTGACGCTTCGTCTGCGCGAATACGATTATAAATCAAATGGCGTCTATTTCGTTACGGTTTGTACCGACGACCGTCAATCGATCC
The DNA here is from genome assembly GCA_015068445.1 of Oscillospiraceae bacterium. GTDB lineage: Bacteria > Bacillota > Clostridia > Oscillospirales > Butyricicoccaceae > RGIG1902. Next base: position 13,835 of record SVKN01000017.1, read on the forward strand.
TGTGCGATATTTTACCGCAAACGGATATGTTTTCGTCTGTTCCCACTCGATTGACAAAAATCGGTGAAACGGTCGATCAGGCGATCCGATATATTGATCAAATGTATGACGGCGTTTCGGTCCTTGATTCCATTATCATGCCGAATCATATTCATCTGCTGATTATGATCGACCATGACAATGGTTGTGAGCTTTCTCTGTCAACGATCATTGGACGTTTGAAATCCTTTACAACAAAACGCGCCGGGCGCAAGATCTGGCAGCGATCCTTCCATGACCACATCCTGCGGGACGGGGAGGAGCTGCAGCGGTATTACACTTACCTATCCGACAACCCGGCCCTGTGGGCGCTGGACAAATACTACACGGAGGAATGTGCATGAAAAAACTCCACAAGAGCCGGACGAACCGGCTGTTTATGGGCGTCTGCGGCGGCATCGGCGAGACCTTCGGGATCAATCCCATCGTCGTGCGCGTGCTGTTCGCGGCCCTCTCGGTGTTCACCGGCAGCCTGCTGCTGTGGATCTACATGCTCCTGGGCCTGTTTTTGCCCATGGGCGACTACGACTACGGCGACGACGGCCCCACGGTCTCCCGCCGCCGCTACAAGCCCGAGGACCCTCCCTTCGACATCTCCTCCGCCCGCGACGTAGACTTCCGCGGCCACGAGGAATAACCCTGCGATCCATACCCACCCTTTCATAAATGAGGCAACCACATGAGTGAATTACTGTTCGAGAATCAGAAGATCATCAACGTCGATCTGGAGAAGGAGATGCGCAAGTCGTTCATCGACTACGCCATGAGCGTCATCGTGGCGCGCGCGCTGCCGGACGTCCGCGACGGGCTCAAGCCCGTGCACCGGCGCATCCTGTACGCCATGTACGAGGACAACCTGACGAGCGACAAGCCCTACCGCAAGGCGGCCACCACCGTCGGCAACGTGCTGGGCCGCTACCATCCCCACGGCGACGCCTCCGTCTACGACGCCATGGTCCGCATGGCTCAGGACTTCTCCCTGCGCTACCCGCTGATCGACGGCCACGGCAACTTCGGCTCCGTGGACGGCGACCCCCCGGCCGCCTACCGTTACACCGAGGCCCGCATGTCGAAGATCGCCGAGGAGCTGATGACCGACATCGAGAAGGACACGGTGGCGTGGAACCCCAACTTCGACGACAAGCTCAAGGAGCCCGCCGTCGTGCCCTCGGGCTTCCCCCAGCTGCTGGTCAACGGCTCCAGCGGCATCGCCGTCGGCATGGCCACCAACATCCCGCCCCACAACCTGGGCGAGGTCATCGACGGCGTCATCTGCCTGATCGACAACCCCGAGGCCGGTATGGACGAGATCTGCAGATACATCAAGGGCCCCGACTTCCCCACGGCCGGCATCATCCTGGGCCGCAGCGGCATCCGCTCCGCCTACGCCACGGGCCGCGGCAAGATTTTGGTGCGCGCCCGCACGGAGATCGAGGAGTACAAGGAGGGCCGCTACCGCATCGTCATCACCGAGCTGCCCTATCAGGTCAACAAGGCCCGGCTGGTGGAAGCCATCGCCGACCTGCACAAGGAAAAGCGCGTGGACGGCATCACCGATATCCGCGACGAGTCCGACCGCGCCGGCATGCGCGTCGTCATCGAGATGCGCCGGGACATCAACCCCCAGGTGCTGCTGAACCAGCTGTTCAAGCTGACCCAGATGCAGGACAGCTTCTCCATCAATATGCTGGCGCTGGTGGACAACCAGCCGAAGATCCTGACGCTGAAGGAGTGCCTGCAGCACTATCTCGACTTCCGGTTCGAGGTCATCGTCAACCGCACGAAGTTCCTGCTGAAGAAGGCCCAGGACCGCGCCCACATCCTCGAGGGCCTGGCCATCGCCTGCGACAACATCGACGAGGTCATCCGCATCATCCGCTCCTCCTACGACAACGCCAAGGAGAACCTGATGGCGCGCTTCGGCATCAGCGAGATCCAGGCCCAGGCCATCCTCGACATGCAGCTGCGCCGCCTGCAGGGGCTGGAGCGCGAGAAGATCGAGAACGAACTGAACGAGCTGCATATCAGGATCGCCGACTATCAGGACATCCTGGCCAAGCCTGAGCGCGTGTACGCCATCATCAAGGACGAACTGCTGGAGATCAAGCGCAAGTACGGCGACAAGCGCCGCACGGAGATCAGCCACGATGAGAACGACATCGACGTGGAGGACCTGATCGAGGAGAAGCAGTGCGTCTACACCATGACGCGCCTGGGCTACATCAAGCGCCTGCCGACGAGCACCTACCGCAGCCAGCACCGCGGCGGCAAGGGCGTCACGGGCGTCACCACCCGGGAGGAGGACGTGGCGGACATCATGTTCACCGCCTCCACCCACGATTACATCCTGTTCTTCACCGACCTGGGCCGCATGTACCGCCTCAAGGGCTACCAGATCCCCGAGAGCTCCCGCACGGCCAAGGGCATGAATATGATCAACCTGCTGCAGCTTGACAGCGACGAGCACATCACGTCCATGCTGCCGCTGACCAGCTTCGAGAGCGGCAAGTACGTCTTCCTCGTCACGAAGAACGGCACGGTCAAGCGCATCTCCCTGGATATGCTGCAGACCTCCCGCAAGGCGGGCGTCCGCGCCATCACGCTGGACGAGGGCGACCATCTGGTGGCCGTGCTGCTGACGAACGGCCATGACAAGATCGTCATCGGCACGAAGCAGGGCGCCGGCATCCGCTTTGACGAGAGCGAGGTCCGGCCCATGGGCCGCGACGCCTTCGGCGTCCGCGGCATCCGCCTCAGCGACGGCGACGAGGTCGTCGGGGCCGACGTGGAGCCGGAGAACGGCTACGTCCTCACGGTGTCTGAAAAGGGCTACGGCAAGCTCAGCGAGTGCGGCAGCTTCACCGAGCACCACCGCGGCGGCGGCGGTATGACCGCCCACAACCTCACGGACAAGACCGGCGACCTGATCTCCCTGCGCTGCGTCACCATGGACGACGACCTGTTCATCATGACCTCCGACGGCGTGGTGATCCGCATGGCCGCGTCCACCATCCGCGTCTGCGGCCGCGCGTCCCAGGGCGTGATCCTCGTCCGCCTGGGCGAGGGCGCAAGCGTCATCGACGTCGCCCTGGCCAACAAGGAGGACGACGAGCTCCCTACGGAGGCGGAGGAGGTCCCCGCCGTGGCCGAAGAGGAGTAAAATGAAAGCCATCGAGATCTATTCCGACGGCGCGTGCTCCGGCAATCCCGGCCCCGGCGGCTGGGGCGCGCTGCTGCGCTTCAAGGGCATCGAAAAGGAGCTGTCCGGCGCCGAGCCCGAGACGACGAACAACCGCATGGAGCTCATGGGCGCCATCGCCGCCTTCGAGTGCCTCAAAGAGCCCTGCGCCGTGGATTTCTATTCCGATTCCCAATATGTGACCAAAGCCCTTACCGACGGCTGGCTCATCGGCTGGCAGAAGCGGGGCTGGAAGAAGGCCGACAAGTCCCCCGTCCTCAACGTCGACCTCTGGCAGCGCCTGCAGAAGGCCATGGAGCCCCACCGCGTCGTCGTCCACTGGGTCAAGGGCCACGCCGAAAACCCCTACAACAACCGCTGCGACGCATTGGCCGTAGCGGCCAGAGAAAGGTTAGTAAAGTGAAGAAAGCCGCCCGCAAGGGCGGCCTTTTTCGTATAGTGTACAGTTGACAGTTGAAGGGCGAGTTGACAATTGACAATTGATGTGCCTGCGGCGCATTTGTTACCGCCTGACGGCGGGGAAAGGCTCCCTCTCCGAGGGAGCTGTCTGCGAAGCAGACTGAGGGAGTTGCCCCGGGATGCACCCACCCCCGGACACCGGTCGTCGTAGGGGCCGATGACACATCGGCCCATGATCACGCCTGCGTTATGTGTTCGTCGCAGCGGCGGCCTGCGGCCGCCATAACCGGTCGGCGCACATCCCAGCCCCGTCAACGCACCCCCCATCGCTTGACGATTCCCGCCCCATGCGATATACTCATTAGGTAAACGAATCAACCGACAGGAGCCATCATGGATCACAACGTCATTGCCGCTTACTCGGGCGGCGCGCTGCCCGCAGCCATCGGGATCGTGCGGCTGTCGGGGGAGGGGACGCTGGACGTGCTGTCCAGGATCTTCCATCCCCGGGCCAGGACCGGTTTCTCCGAGCGCAACAAAATGCTATACGGTGAGTTATCAGCTGCCGACGGCCGCACCCTCGACCTGTGCATGGCCTGCGTCTTCCGCGCGCCCCATTCCTACACCGGCGAGGACATGGCCGAGCTGTACACCCACGGCTCCGAGGCCGTCGTCGCCGCCGCGCTCCGCGCTTGCTACGCTGCCGGGGCTCGTCCCGCCGAGGCCGGCGAGTTCACCAAGCGTGCATATTTAAACGGAAAAATGAATCTTAATGAGGCCGAGGCCGTGGCCGATCTCATCTACGCCCGCACGGAACAGGGCGCAAAAAACGCCGCCGCGCTGCTGAAGGGCGCGGTTTCCGGCCCCCTGCGCGACATGCGCGAGAGCCTGCTGACCCTCATTTCCCACTTTTACGCCGTCTGCGACTACAGCGACGAGGACATCGAGCCCTTCGAGTACGAGCAGGCCCGCGCCCGATTGACCGACTGCTGCGCCCGCCTGGACGAGCTGTATCAGGGCTACCTGCGCTCCGAGAGCGTCACCGAGGGCACGCCCGTGGCGCTGATCGGCCGCCCCAACGTGGGCAAGTCCTCCTTATTCAATAATGTGGCCGGCTTCGACCGCGCCATCGTCACCGCAGAGGCCGGCACCACCCGCGACGTCGTGGATCACCGCGTCACCGTGGCGGGGCGCGACCTGCGTCTGTTGGACACCGCCGGTCTCCGGCAGGGTGTCGGCGAAGCCGAAACCCTGGGCGTCCGGCGCTCCGTGGAGGCCGCCCGGGACGCCGCGCTGATCGTCGCCGTCTTCGACGGCTCGGAGAAATTGACCGACGAAGACCGCGAAGTCATCAGTTTAACTGATGGCAAAACGGCCGTTGCCGTGCTCAACAAGTGCGATCTGGGCGTCCGCGACGACGTTCGCGAGGAGCTCGAGGCGCGCTTTGACGACGTGCTGACCCTCTCAGCCGTCACGGGGGAGGGGAGAGGCGCGCTGCTGGACTGGCTGGCCGACCACGCCCCCGATTTCACCCAGACGCTGATCACCGGCCGCCGTCAGGCCGAGCTGATCCGTCAGGCCCGGGACGCCCTGACCGACGCCGCCCGCAGCGCCGAGGCCGGCATGACCGCCGACGCCTTCCTCCTGGACGCCGAGCGCGGCGCCAACCTCATCGGCCAGGTCCTCGGCGAGGACGTGGACATCGACATCGCCCAAGGCATCTTCGACCGGTTCTGCGTGGGAAAATAGAGACGGATAGTATAATAATGAGTGATATCAACAAAGTGTTATATAATCAGAAAAATACAAGACGAGATATTTCATAGATAATAAACGAAGCGTTATCAAAAAGAGATCCTTCGACTCCACTGACGCGATCCTCAGGATGACAATGGTGGGGAACGGGTCGCGTCGTTGGAACGCGTTCTACCCCGCCCGTCCACGCCGCCGCACATCCCGGCGTCGTCGTGCGTCGCATGGACCGATACCCATATCGGCCCATGATCACGCCCGCGTTTCGTGGCCTTTGCAGCGGCGGCCTGCGGCCGCCATGACCGGTCGGCGCACCTCCCACCCCGTCACCGTTCAGAATACTTCCATTTTCATCGACTACACTCCTTCGGAGGCATGCATGATCCCAACCTACTCCGGACAATACGATATCGCCGTCATCGGCGCGGGCCACGCGGGCATCGAGGCCGCTCTGGCCGCTGCGCGTCTGGGCTGTAAAGTCCTATGCCTTTGCACCTGTTTGGACGCCGTGGGCAATATGCCCTGCAATCCGTCCGTGGGTGGGACGGCCAAAGGCCAGCTGGTGCGCGAGATCGACGCCCTGGGCGGCGAGATGGCCCGGGCCGCCGACGCCACCTGCATCCAGTTCCGCATGCTCAACCGCGGCAAGGGGCCGGCCGTCTACTCCCCCCGCGCCCAGGTGGACCGCATGGCCTACCGCGCGTACATGAAGCAGACGCTGGAGCTCTGCCCTGGGCTGACGCTGATGCAGGGCGAAGCCGCCGAGATCCTGACGGAAAACGGCGCGGTCTGCGGCGTCCGGCTGGCCACCGGGCTTCGGTTTCAGGTGAGATCGGTCGTCATGGCCACGGGCACCTACCTCAAGGCCGCCACCTTCGCGGGCCTTTACTCCCGCCCCTCCGGCCCCGACGGCATGCTGCCCGCCGGCGAGCTCAGCGACTCCCTCCGCGCGCTGGGCATTCCGCTGCGCCGGTTCAAGACCGGCACCCCCGCCCGCCTGGACGGCGACACCATCGATTATTCCCGCATGACCGTCCAGCAGGGCGAGACCGAGGGCGAGGGCTTCGCCTTCGGCGGCGCCTGCCCGGAGCCCCGCGCGGTATGTCATTTATTATATACCAACGAGCGCACCCACGACGTCATCCGCGCCGCGCTGGACCGCTCGCCGCTGTTCACCGGCGTCATCGAGGGCGTCGGCCCGCGGTACTGCCCGTCCATCGAGGACAAGGTCGTGCGCTTCCCGGAGAAGACGCGGCACCAGCTGTTTCTGGAGCCCTGCGGCCTCGGCACCCGGGAGGTGTATCTGCAGGGGCTGTCCACCTCGCTGCCGGAGGACGTGCAGCTGGACATGCTGCACACCATCGAGGGACTGGAGCGCGTGCAGGTCATGCGCTTCGGCTACGCCATCGAGTATGACTGCCTCGACCCGCTGTGCCTCGATGCGACCCTGGCCGTCAAGTCCGTCCCCGGTCTCTACGCCGCCGGGCAGCTCTGCGGCTCCTCGGGCTACGAGGAAGCGGCAGGGCAGGGGCTGATCGCCGGGATCAACGCCGCCCATTACGTTCTGCATAAAAAACCGTTCACGCTCACCCGCACCGACGGGTATATCGGCACGCTGATCGACGACCTCGTCACCAAGGGGACCAACGAGCCCTACCGCATGATGACCTCCCGCAGCGAGTACCGCCTCACCTCCCGGCAGGACAACGCCGACCGGCGGCTCATGGGCTACGGGCTGGAATTGGGTCTCGTGTCGCGGGAACGGTTTGATAACATGGAGTATAAATACGCCCAGGCCGACGCGGAGCTGACGCGGCTGAAAAAGACCGTCCTGCCGCCGTCGGAGGCGCTGAACGCGCGCCTGGAAGCGCTGGGCACCAGCCCCGTGGCCTCCGGCGCGTCGCTGTACGACCTGCTCAAGCGACCGCAGGTGCGCTATGAGGATCTGAAGGACCTGGACCCGGACCGCCCCGACCTCAGGCGCGCGGTCGTCGAGCAGGTGGAGATCAACGTCAAGTACGAGGGCTACATCCGCCGCGGTCTGCGGGACGTGGAGGAGCAAAAACGGCTGGAGGACCGACTGCTGCCGGAGGACATCGATTACCTGTCGATACCGCTGCTGCGGGTGGAGGCGCGCCAGAAGCTGGCCGCCATTCGCCCCCGGACGCTGGGGCAGGCGGGCCGCATTTCGGGCGTGTCGCCGGCCGATATCGGCGGGCTGATCGTCTGGCTGAGCAACAACGGAGAGAAGCATGTTTAGAGAGATCGTCACGGAAACGCTGGGCGGCTGGGGCCTGCCCGCCGCGCCCGAAGCGCTGGACCGGCTGGAGCGCTACTGCGCGCTGCTGCTGCAGAAGAACGAGGTCATGAACCTCACCGCCGCCAAGACCCCCGAGGAGGTGGCCCGGCGGCACATCAGCGACAGCCTGTTCCTGCTGAAATGTACTGAATTAACGCATAAAAGTATCCTTGACCTGGGCACCGGCGCGGGCTTCCCCGGCCTGCCGCTGAAGCTGTACGACCCGGCGCTTGACGTGACGCTGCTGGACAGCCGCGGCAAGCGGATCGATTTCATCCGGGAAGTGCTGGATGACCTGGGCCTTCAAGCGCCCACATACGCCGCCCGGGCCGAGGACGCCGCCCAGGAGCTGCGGGGCCGTTTCGACGTGGTGACCTCCCGGGCCGTGGCGCCGCTGAACATCCTCAGCGAGCTGTCCGTGCCGTTTCTCCGGAAGGGCGGGCTGTTTCTGCCCATGAAGAGCCGCAACGAGGCGTCCGCGCAGGAGCTGGCGGACGCCGGGAGCGCCCTCCGAACCCTCGGATGTACGTTTATCCGGTCGGAAGCGTACGAGCTGGACGGCCCGCGGCAGGTGCTGGTCATCGAAAAGACCGCCGAGACGCCAAAAAAATACCCCCGGAAATACGCCCAGATCGCAAAGAAACCCTTATAGTTTATCATACAAGGAGGCGTTCCCATGAAGCTTGTCACTTTTTGCACCCGCGACGACCCCGCCGAGCGCGTCGGCGTCCTGAAGGACAGCGGCGTCATGCTGCTGCCCGGCGTCCGCGACATGAACCAGCTGATCGTCGAGGGCCTGCCCGACGTCGTCCACGACGGCGTGGACATCCCCCTGGATCAGGTGACGCTGCTGTCGCCGATCCCCCGCCCCATGCAGGACGTGCTGTGCCTCGGTCTCAATTACGCCGACCACCGCAAGGAATCCCGCAGCTTCAACGCGGAGGATTTCAAGCTGGAGAAGGACCTGCCCGTCTACTTCTCCAAGCGCGTCTCTTACTCTCAGGGCACCGGTGCGCCCATCCCCGCGCACAGCGATGTGACCAAGGAACTGGACTATGAGTGCGAGCTTGCCGTCATCATCGGCCGCGACGCTCTCAATGTGACGGAGGAGGAAGCCGGACAGTACGTTTTCGGGTATACTGTTCTCAACGACGTCACGGCCCGCGACCTCCAGCACGCCCACAAGCAGTGGCACTTCGGCAAGAGCCTCGAGGGCTTCGCGCCCATGGGCCCCTGCATCGTCACCGCCGAGGAGATCGCATTCCCGCCCGCGCTGGAGCTGACGTGCACGGTCAACGGCGAGCTGCGCCAGCACAGCAACACCGAGCTGCTGATCCACACGATTCCCGAGATCATCAGCCAGCTGTCCCACGGCTTCACCCTCAAGGCCGGGTCCATCATCGCCACGGGCACCCCCAGCGGCGTCGGCATGGGCCGGGGCGAGTTCCTGCAGCCCGGCGACGTCGTCACCTGCGCCATCGAGGGCATCGGCGCGCTGACCAACACGGTGGAATAGGAGGAAATCATGGCTGAAATCATCAAAAAGAACGAAAATACCTGGATGATCGTGGACGGCGGCGTCTATTTCTTCGTCCTGGAGGGCGAAAACAAGGCCGCGGTCATCGACACCGGCATGACGATCCCCAACGCGAAGGAGCTGGCCGAGAGCGTCACGAGCAAGCCCCTTATCCTGCTGAACACCCACTGCGACCGCGACCACATCGCCGGCAACGACGCGTTCCCCGAGGTGTGGATGCACGCCAGCGAGCTGGCCTATTACTGTCAGAAGGACCACGGCGCGCAGGTCATGCACGCGTTGTTCGAGGGCGATGAGATCGATCTGGGCGGCCGCGTCCTGCGCGTCGTGGCCCTGCCCGGCCACACCGCGGGAAGCGCCTGCTACCTGGACGTTAACAGCCGCGTGCTGATCTCCGGCGACTCCATCCAGCGCGGCGGACGCATCTTCCTCTTCGGCGCCCAGCGCAACATGCCCGCCTACGTCGCGGGGCTGAAGAGGCTCAAAACCCTCTCACTTCCCTTCGACGAGATCTGGCCCAGCCACGCCGAAACGCCCCTGCCGCCCGATATCCTGGACGCTGTCATTGAAGACGGCGAAGCCGCCCTCAGAGGCGAGCTGCCCTTCGAGATCACCGAGGTCCATGGCAACAAGGTCAAGGCTGTTCAGGGCAAAACGAACGTCCTGCTGATGAACGAATAACAGAATCATACTGAAAGGCCCCGCTCCGGCGGGGCCTTTTTGAATTGACAATTGACAATTGCGGTGCCTGCGGCGGCGTAGGAAAGGCTCCCTCTCCGAGGGAGCTGTCTGCGAAGCAGACTGAGGGAGTTGCCCCGGGATGCACGCAGCCCCGGACAGCGGTCGTCGCAGCGGCGGCCTCCCTCCGCCCGATTTCGCCCAAATCCTCCCGGTAAATATGGTATATTCTGGTCAAAGGAAGTGGAAAACTATGGCAATCACCTTTGACCTCAAAGCGAAGCCGCGCCTGCGGCACGTCCCCCTGGACCGCATTGCGCCCAACCCCTACCAGCCGCGCAAGGTCTTTGACCCCGCCGGGCTGGAGGAGCTGGCCGACAGCATCCGCCGCTACGGCATCCTGACGCCGCTGACCGTGCGCCGGGAAGGGGAGGGGTACCTGCTGATCGCCGGGGAGCGCCGCCTCCGCGCCTCGCGCATGGCCGGGCTGGAGACCGTGCCCTGCTACATCCTCACCGCCGAGGGCGAGGACCTCTCCGCCATGGCGCTGATCGAGAACCTCCAGCGCCGGGACCTGGACCCCTTCGAGGAGGCCGAGGGGCTCCTGCGCCTGACCCGCGACTTCGGCCTCACCCAGCAGCAGGCCGCCGAGCGCATCGGCAAGACCCAGGCCGCCGTAGCCAATAAGCTGCGATTGCTCAAGCTGCCCCCGCCAGTCGTTGCGGTCATCCGCGAAAACGACCTCACCGAGCGCCACGGCCGCGCGCTGCTGCAGCTGGAAGACCCCGACCTCCAGCTCAAGGCCGCGGAGACCGTCGCCGCCAAAGGCTATACCGTCGCTCAGACCGAGGAATACGTCTCCCGCCTCCTGCAGACTGCGCCCAGACCCCGCCGTCAGAGCTACATCAAGGACGTGCGCCTCTTCCTCAACTCCGTCAACAAGGCCCTCGAGCTGATGAAGCGCTCCGGCTTCCAGACCACCCTGGACCGGGAGGAGCAGGACGGCCAGCTGACGCTTCGCATCGTCCTCAAGGGCGTCGTAAAGCAGTAACAGCGCGACAAGCTCACCCCCTTTACAAATCTGTCTGAACCGCTATTCGCCCGGCTGTTTCACGTGAAACGGCCGGGCTTTTGTCAAGCTCCCAGCCTTGACTCGTTTCACGTGAAACAAGGCTTTACTCTGCGCGGCGACCGTGCTATAATCAAATAGAACAAGAACGAAGGAGGGACGCGGATGGCCAAGGTCATTGCCATTGCCAACCAGAAGGGCGGCGTCGGCAAGACGACGACGTCGGTCAATCTGGCCGCTTACGTCGCCGCCAAGGACTGCCGCGTGCTGCTGTGCGACCTGGACCCCCAGGGCAACACCTCTTCCGGATACGGCTGGGGCGGGGGAGAGGACACGATCTACCCGGCTCTTTTGGGCCTGAAGCGCACGAGAGAGGTCATTTTTCACACGAAATGGTGCGATATCCTGCCGTCGGACGTCAATCTGGCCGGCGCAGAGCTGGAGCTTGCCGCCGGTGAGACGAGGGAGCAGGCGCTGAAGCTGGCGCTTAAGCAGGTGGCCGACGACTACGATTATATATTTATCGACTGTCCGCCGTCGCTGGGCCTGCTGACGGTCAACGCGCTGACGGCGGCGAACACGGTGCTGGTGCCCATGCAGTGCGAGTATTACGCGCTGGAGGGTCTGAGCCAGCTGATCTCCACGATCCGCATGGTCAAGCGCGCCTACAACCCCGACATCGACATCGAGGGCATCCTGCTGACCATGTACGACGGCCGCACGAATCTGACGCTGCAGGTGGCCGAGGAGGTCAAGAAGTTCTTCGGACGCAAGGTCTATAAAACGGTGATCCCGCGCAACGTCCGGCTGTCCGAGGCGCCCAGCCACGGCAAGCCGATCATCGCCTACGATCGCCTGTCGCGCGGCGCGGAGGCTTACAACGACGCCGCCAATGAGTTTTTACGCAATCAGAAGGGAGGCGCTGCCAAATGACTTCGGGAAAAGGGCTCGGAAAGGGCCTTTCTGCACTGATCGAGGTAGAAGAAGAGCCGTTGGTGCGGGGCATCCGTCTGCGTGACATCGACCCCAACCCCAACCAGCCCCGGCGGGAGTTCGACCCCGTGGCGCTCAGCGAGCTGGAGGAGTCCATCCGCCAGAACGGCGTCATCACGCCCATCACGGTCCGCAGGGCAGGGGAGCGGTATGTCATCATCGCCGGAGAGCGGCGCTGGCGCGCCGCCCGGGCCGCGGGTCTCAACGAGATCCCGGCCTACGTGCTGGACACCGACGAGGACGAGAGCTTCCGTCTGGCGCTGGTGGAGAACCTGCAGCGGCAGGACCTGAACCCCATCGAGGAGGCCATGGGCTACCGCAAGCTGATCTCCGATCTGGGCCTCAGTCAGGAGGCCGCCTCGGAGAAGGTGGGCCGCTCGCGGCCGTATATCACCAACTCCCTGCGGCTGCTGACGCTGCCCGAGCCGGTGCGCGAGATGCTCGCCTCCGGGGCGCTGACCGCCGGACACGGCCGCGCGCTGGCCGCGCTGGACGAAAAAAAGGCCAATGAGGCCGCCAAGGCCGTCATCGAGGGCGATCTGTCGGTCCGTGAGACCGAAAAGCTCGTAAAACGGCTGCTGGAGGGGAAGGATAAGCAGGAGCCCAAAAAGGACGACACGCTGCTGCTGTACGTCCGCGATCTGGAGCGCCGCCTCGCCTCGACTACGGGCCACCGCATCGCCATCAAGCACGGGAAGAAAAAGGGCAAGCTGACCATCGAATATTACGGCAACGAGGATCTGGAGCGCATCTGCGACGCCCTCAGCCGCATTGAAAATAACAAGTAAGGGGAAAGAGAAGTTATGCTGGATATCAAACTGATCAAAGACGATCCGCAGGACGTCATCGACCGTCTGGCGGCCAAGGGGAAGGACGCCAAGGCCGAGGTGGAGGAGATCCTGCGTCTCGACGGGCAGCGCCGCGCGCTGATCCTGGAGACGGACAACCTCAAGGCCGAGCAGAACAGGACGAGCAAGCAGATCCCGGCGCTGAAAAAGGCCGGACAGGACGTGGCGCCCGTCATGGCTCGCATGAAGGAGCTCAGCGAGCAGATCAAGAACAACGATGTCGCCATCCGTCAGGTGGAGGCCGATTACCGCGAGGTCATGCTGAGCCTGCCCAACCTGCCCGACCGCGACCTGGCCCCCGGCGGCAAGGAGAACAATCAGGAGCTGCGCCGGTTCGGCGAGCCCCACGTCTTCGACTTCGAGCCCAAGGACCACGTGGACCTCTGCACCGATCTGGGCCTCATCGACTACGAGCGCGGCACGAAGCTCTCCGGCAGCGGCTTCTGGGTCTACCGCGGCATGGGCGCGCGGCTGGAGTGGGCGCTGCTCAACTATTTCATCGAGACCCATTTGGCGGACGGTTACGAGATGGTCATGGTGCCGCACATGCTCTCCGAGCACAACGGCTACGCCTCCGGCCAGTTCCCCAAGTTCAAGGACGAGGTCTATTGGCTGGACAATGACGAGGAGGGCCGCAGCCACTTCATGCTGCCCACCGCCGAGACCGCGCTGATCGGCCTGCACTACAACGAGATCCTCACGGAGAAGGAGCTGCCCCGCAAGTACTTCGCCTATACACCCTGCTTCAGAAAAGAGGCCGGCAGCCATCGCGCCGACGAGCGCGGCATGGTCCGCGGCCATCAGTTCAACAAGGTGGAGATGTTCCAGTACACGCTGCCCGAGAAGTCCGACGAGGCCTTTGAGGAGCTGGTGGGCAAGGCTGAGGCGCTCGTCAAGGGCCTGGGCTTCCACTTCCGCACGGTCAAGCTGGCCGCCGAGGACTGCTCCGCGTCCATGGCCAGGACCTACGACATCGAGATCCACATCCCGTCCATGAATGGCTACAAGGAGGTCTCCTCCGTCTCAAACGCCCGCGATTATCAGGCCCGCCGCGCCATGATCCGCTTTAAGCGCGAGGCCACCGGCAAGACCGAGTTCGTCCACACCCTCAACGGCTCCGGTCTCGCCACCTCCCGCATCCTCCCCGCCGTCGTCGAGCAGAACCAGCGCAAGGACGGCAGCGTCGTCGTCCCCGAGGTCCTGCGCAAGTACCTCGGCGGCATCGAGGTCATCACGAAGGATATGAAGAACTGGTAAGCGATCCGGTACAGAAGCCGCCCCGTCGGGGCGGCTTTTTGAGTTGACAGTGGACAGTGGACAGTGAAGGTGCCTGCGGCGCATTTGATGCCGCCGCTTCGCGGCGTGGAGGACGCCCCGCAAGGCTTGACACTCTCCGCGAGGGAGCTGCAGCGGGATGCACATGTTCACGGGGCGGGAACGGTGCAGCGGCGAGCTGTGCTCGGCATAGCTGCGTCTGCGCATATCCCGGCCGCGTTGGCCCATCGCAGGGAGCGGATATCGGATTGTCGGCGGTGTTCAATATCCGCCCGTAGGGAACGGTGCCCACACCGTTCCGCTGCAATCGTGACTGGGTATGTATAAACTCGCCGGAAACGCACAGACCCTCGTAGGGGAGGGGCTCTGTCCCCTCCCGCCGCGTTGATGATTCATCGAGGCCGCGAGTGGCGTGGAAGCCCGCCCCTACGACGACCACGATACGCCGCCGTGATCCGCGCCGACAGGCTATGGCGGCCACAGGCCGCCGCTACAAAGACCCCGAAACGCAGCCGTGATCATGGGCCGATGTGGGCATCGGACCATACGGCGCGATCCGTTTCCACCAACTTGTCATCCTGAGCGGAGCGCAAGCGGAGTCGAAGGACCTATGCCCTTGGGCCGCTGCGACCGCCCTTTTGCGTGGCCCTCTCACAAAGGGTTTCAAGCCCCATCCCGTCGCTCTGCCGCCTCCACCCCTTATAAGGGAAACATCTCTGCCGCGCGTTCCCAATTCCGCGGTCCACACTCTCCACAACATCCCCCGCACACATCCATCTCATTGCCCCACACACCATCCTCTCACGCTACAGTTAATTAACTTAACTAACAAAATACCCCCATTGACCTTCCCGCGTTCCTCCTGTATAATCGACCGCGGAGGGGGAGGCGCTGCGCCGACGGACCTCTGAAAGGTGGATTTCCATGAAAAAACGACTCGATCCGGGGCTGATCATGCTGCTTGTGATGATCGGCTTCGGGACTTTGCCCTTGTTCGTGCGCCGGATAGCGCTGAGCTCGCCGGAGCTGGCGCTTTGCCGGGCGGTGATCGCGGCGGCGCTGCTGGGGCTTTACCTGTTGGCGACCGGCCAGCGCATCCCGTTCCGCGCCATCCGCCGGGAGGCGCCGCTGGTGATCCTGTCCGGCGCGCTGATGGGCGTCAACTGGATCCTTCTGTTCCAGGCCTACCGCTACACCACGGTATCCGCCGCCACGCTGAGCTATTACTTCGCGCCGGTGCTCGTCACCGCGGCCTGCCCCGTGATCTTCCATGAAAGGCTGACGAAAAAGCAGATCCTCTGCTTCGTCATGTCCACCGTCGGCCTGCTGCTGATCTCCGATCTGACGGGCCTTGGCGGCGGCAGCCGGGACGGGCTGGGGCTGCTGTTCGGCTTCGGCGCGGCGGTGCTGTACGCCACGGTGATCCTGCTCAACAAGTTCATCAAAAACGTGGAGGGCATCCACCGCACGTTCCTGCAGTTCCTGGCGGCCATCGCCATTCTGGTCCCCTATGTCGCCGCCTCCGGCGGACTTCATCTGGGCGTGCTGGACGCGGCGGGCTGGGCGAGCCTTCTGACCGTGGGCGCGATCCACACGGGCGTCGCCTACTGCCTCTATTTCTCCGCCCTGCGCCACCTGACGGGCCAGCGCACGGCCATCCTCAGCTACGCCGACCCGCTGGTGGCCTGCCTGCTGTCCGTCACCGTGCTGGGCGAGGCCATGAGCCCCCGGCAGGTCCTGGGCGGCGCGCTGATCCTCGGCTTCACGCTGTGGAACGAGCTTTGACAGGCGGCGTCGGTTGTGGTATTGTGTAGTCAACTAAAGTGTTGAAGGAGACTTGCCATGAACGACCTGACCTTTCGCGCAGCCACCCGCGCGGACATCCCTCTGATCATCGATTTCCGCTTGGAGCAGCTCTCCCGGGGCGGCACGGTGTTCGTGCCCGACATCACCGCGGCGCTGACCGCGTTTTTCGAGGACTGCTTCGACCGCGACGTGATCCACCAGATCTTCGCCTTCGACGGCGACCGGGCCGTCGCTACGGGCGCGGTGCTGTTTTACGCCTACCCGCCCTCCCACGTCAACCGGTCCGGGCTGATCGCCTACATCTCCAACATGTTCACGAAGCCCGACTGCCGCAGGCAGGGGATCGCCTCCCGCATTTTGACGATGCTGGAGGACGAGGCGCGCCGCCGCGGCGTGCAGACGGCCAAGCTGGGCGCGACGCCCGCGGGAAAATCGCTGTACGAGCACGCGGGCTACGCGGAGGACGAGCTGTTTACGCTGATCAAGCCCCTTGAAGCGCCGCGCGCGTTGTGATACAATATTGATAAATACAACAACGAAAGCGAGGACCCCCATTATGATGAATCTGCAAGGCTCGTGGGTGGCCATGCCCACCCCGTTCACCGCGGACAACAAGGTCGATTTCAACGGCTTTGAAACGCTGATCAACCGCCAGATCAAGTACGGCACGTCGCAGCTGTTCGTGCTGGGCTCCGCCGGCGAAGTGACGCTGCTGACGCTGGAGGAGAAGAAGGCCATCGTCAAGGAGGTCATCGCCATGACGAAGGGCAAGATCCCCGTGTTCTTCAGCGCCGCCTCCATGACCACCGAGGCCAGCGTCGAGTTCGCCCGGTTCGTCGAGAAGGAAGGCGCCGACGGCGTCATCTTCACGGTTCCCCCTTATGTCTTGATCAATCAGCACGCCGTCCACACCCATATGGACACCTGCATGGGCTCCGTGGACATCCCCTGCGGCATTTACAACAACCCCAGCCGTCTGGGCGTGCAGGTCATGCCCGAGACCATCAAGAAGCTGTCTGACGCCCATCCCAACTTCGTCGTCGATAAGGAAGCCATGGGCAGCGTCGAGCAGCTGGTGCAGGTCCAGCGCCTGTGCGAGGGCAAGGTCAAGATCATGTGCTGCGACTTCCCGAAGTATTCCATCGTGATCCCCACCCTGGCGGTAGGCGGCACAGGCACGGCCAACATCGGCGGCAACATCATCCCCGAGGAAGCGGCCAAGTACTCCCGTCCCTGGACCAGCATGCAGATCATCGAGGAGTGCCGCGAGGAGTATTTCAAGTGGTTCCCGCTGCTGCAGGAGCTGTACACGTTCAGCAACCCCGTGGTCATCAAGGCCGCCCTGCGCATCCTTGGCCTCCCCGGCGGCCACCTGAGAAAGCCCTACGAGGAGTACACCGGTGAGAAGCTCGCCCGTCTGGAGCAGATGATGGGCGAAATGGGCGTCATCGACAAGTACGGCGTCAAATAGAACGCGTTCGGAAATTAATAGAACACGTTTGGAAACTAATAGAACACGTTCTGAAATATAATCGAACACGTTCGGACAATGAAAAGCCTCCCGAAAGGGAGGCTTTTTGTATAGTTGACAGTTGACAGTGGACAGTTGACAGTCGAAGGGCGAATGGACAATGGACAATTGTTGTGCCTGCGGCGCATTGGATACCGCCGCCGCCGCGGCGCGGGCCGCGGGGCGCTCCCTACGTGAGGGAGCTGTCAAACAGCAGAGCCGTTTGACTGAGGGAGTTGCGGCGGGATGCACACGTTTCCGGGTGCAGGAACAGTGTAGCGGCGAGCGCAGTTCGCCGCTATAACGACTACGTAACGAGGGCATGATCATGGGCCGATGTGGTCATCGGCCCCTACGACGCGATCTGTCCCCTCACATTGTCATCCTGAGGGTCGCGCAGCGGAGTCGAAGGATCTTGCCCTTGGCGCCGCCGAGTCGATCCCGGCGCCGTTTGTCAAGGGCAATGATTACGCGCTGACGCGCGCCCCCATTCCGCGCGAAAGGCCCGGCCGCAGGCCGGGACACGCGTGTTCAGACCGATGGGGGAAGCGAGGAAGGGTGTCGGACCGGCGCCGCATTCAGCGCCGACTGACGCCTCCCATCCGCGCCCGTCAAAAAACCCGGGCCGATGATCCCATCGGCCCGGGTTGACGAGTATATCCGTTATTTCTTATTTCGTCGTTCCGTTCTCCAGCTCCTGAATGAGCGCCTTCAGCACCTGCACGCAGTCGCCGACGACGGCGTAATCGGCGCGGGCGAAGATGGGGGCTTCGGGGTCGGTGTTGACGGCGATGACGGTCTTGGCGCCGGTGATGCCGGCCAGATGCTGGATGGCGCCGGAGACGCCGCAGGTGATCAGCAGATCCGGGGCCACGGTGACGCCGGTCTGACCCACCTGATGGGGGTACTCGGCCCAGCCCATATCCACCAGCGGCCGGGAGACGGCGTAATCGCCGCCCAGCAGCTCCGCCAGCCTGCGCACCAGCGCCACGTTCTTCTTGTCGCCCACGCCGCGGCCCGCGGTCACCAGGACCTTTGCCTCGGTGATGGACTTCCCGGCCGCGGCCTGCCGCACCATGCCCAGCAGCGCCTTCTGCGCCGCGGGCACGTCCGGACTGACGCGCTCCGCCGTCACTTGCCGCGTCTCGTCAAGCTCCGGCATGGGCAGGACGCCGGGACGGCAGGTGGCCATCTGCGGCCTGCGGTCGGGGCAGACGATGGTGGCCATCAGATTGCCGCCGAAGGCGGGGCGCGTCTGGCGCAGCAGCTTCGTCTCCGGGTCGATCTCCAGCAGCGTGCAGTCGGCCGTCAGGCCCGTTTCCAGCATCGCCGCCACCCGGGGGGCCAGAGACCGGCCGAACTCCGTGGCGCCGAACAGCAGGATCTCGGGCTTCCGCGCCCGGACCAGCTCCGCCAGCGCGGCGGCCCAGACCTCTTCCACAGGTTGTGCAAAACGCTCGCCCGTGACAAGCAGCACCTTGTCCGCTCCCGCGTAAGAGAGCTGAGACGCGCACGCGTCGGCGCTTTCATCGCCCAGCACCACGGCCGTCGCCTCGGTCTCCAGCTGAGCGGCCAGCTCGCGGGCCTTGCCCGTCAGCTCCAGCGCGCAGGGGTGGAGGCTGCCCTCCAGATATTCGGCGCAGACCCACACGCCGCCGTAGGCGGACTTGTCGATCCCGCTCTCCTCCTTCTCGATGGAGATGGCCGAAACGGGGCACATGTCGACGCACATGCCGCAGAGGATGCACTTCGCGCTGTCCACCTCGGCATAAGAATCGACGGTCAGCGCCTCCTGCAGGCAGGCGTTGGCGCAGTTGCCGCAGCCGATGCACAGGTCCTTATCGATGCGTAATCCGCTCATGCTCTCGCTCCTTCCGTCAGCCCGGCGATCAGCTCCGCCAGCTTGTGGGCCTGCTGAGACGCGTCGCCCTCGATGTACACGGCGGTGCTGTCGCGCTGAGGGGCCTCGGTGCGCACCACCTGCGTGGGCGAGCCCGTCAGACCGATGCGTTTGGCGTCGGCCTGCACCGCCTCCGCGCCCAGGACCTCCACGGGCGCCTCCAGCCCCCGCTTCACCCCGGCGATAGACGGCATCCGCGGCTGGTTGACGTCCTTCTGGACCGTCAGAAGCGCCGGGAGCGCGACTTTCACCTGCCGCACGCCGCCCTGCCAGGCGGTCTCCACGGTGACGGAAGCGTCGCCGACCTCCGTGATCGCCAGCACGTCCGTGACGTGGGGGATCCCGAGATGGGCGGCCAGCTCCGGCCCGATCTGGGCCGTGTCGCCGTCGATGGCCATTTTGCCGCAGAGGATCAGGTCGAAATCGCCCAGGCGGCGCACGCCCAGAGACAGCGTATAGGACGTGGCCAGCGTATCCGCGCCGGCGAAGGCGCGGTCCGTCAGCAGCAGCCCGCGGTCCGCGCCGCGGCTGACGGCGTCGCGCAGCAGACGCTCGGTGGCCGGGATGCCCATGGACAGCACCGACACCGTGCCGCCGCACCGCTCCTTGAGCTGCACGGCCGTCTCCAGCGCGAAGGTATCATAGGGATTCGTGACGGACTGCCGCCCGTCGCGGATGATGGTCTTGGTGATGGGGTCCAGGTTCACCTCATTCGTCGAGGGGACCTGCTTGATGCAGACGATACAGTTCATGACCGGCCTCCTTCCCGGGCGGCGAACAGGTTGCCCGCGCCCAGCAGACCCTGGGGATCGAGGGTGTATTTCAGCGCGGCCATCTCGTCGATGTGCGCCTGCCCGTACATGACGGTGAGGAACGACGCTTTCAGCTTGCCCACGCCGTGCTCCGCGCTGACCGCGCCGCCCATTTCGGTGACGGCCTCGGCCCAGCGGACGAACAGAGCCTTGCCCCGGGCGTAGTCCGCCTCGTTCCGGGGCAGGACGTTGACGTGGACGTGGTTCTCGCCGATGTGGCCCCAGGTGGCGGACTCCAGGTCCTCCTCCTTAAGCGTCCGGCGGTACAGCGCCATGACGTCGAAGAGCTTGTCATCGGGCACGGCCATGTCGCTGCCCAGCTTCGTGATGGACGGGGCGGTCTTTTTCCGCTCGTCGATCATCATATTGACGCTTTCGGGTACCGCGTGGCGGAAGAACATCAGCTTGTCGAGGTCGCTCTCCGTCCGGGCCACCCAGGTGACCTCACGGTCGCCCCCGGCCTGCTCCAGCGCGTCGCCCACGGCGAACAGCTTCTCCGCGGCCTCCTGCTCCGTCTGACAGTGCAGCTCCACGTAAATGGCGGCCCCGGCCGTCTCCGGGATCGTGGGCAGGGCGGCGAAGGCCGTCTTCTCCGCCTTCTGACGCCGCAGGATGTCCAGGGCGTTGCCGTCGAAGTATTCCATGGACACCTCGCCCAGCTTCATCCCGCGCACGAGGGACGTGAACGTCAGCGCGTCGTCCACTGTGGGGAGGAAGCACGTGACGCCCCACACCTGCGGGGCCATGGGCAGGAGCCGGAGCTCCATCTGCGAAAAGACGCCCAGGGTGCCGTCGGAGCCGATGAACAGGTCGATGGCGTCCATGTTATCCTCGATATAGTAGCCGGAGGCGTTCTTCGTCTTCGGCATGGTGAACGTGGGCAGGTGCAGCTCCAGCGTCGTGCCCTGCTCGGTGGTCAGCGTCAGATGACGCCCGGCGGCGAACACCTGGCCGCGCCGCAGCGCCAGCGTCTCGCCCGAGGGCAGCACCACGCGCAGCGCCGTCACGTAGCCCCGCGTGGGGCCGTAGCCGTGGGTGCGCGCGCCGGAGGCGTTGCAGGCGGTCATGCCGCCGATGGTGGCCGACGCCTCCGTGGGATCGGGCGGGAAGAACCAGACGCCGGACTTCATGAACGCGCCCAGCGCGTCCTTCGATGCGTCCGACCAGCCCGTGACGTCGAACTTCTTGGCGGCCAGCTTCTTGCGCAGCTCGCTGAGCACCGCGCCGGGCTGGACGGTCAGCGTGAAGCCGTCCGCCGTCTGACCCATGCCCAGCACCTTGTCCATGCGCGACAGGTTGAGGATATGGCCGCCGAAGGGCACGGCAGCCGCCGCCAGACCCGTGCGCCCGCCCTGAACGGTCAGGCGCGAGCCGCTTTCGCGGCAGGCGTTGACGGCCTCGACGATCTCCTGCTCCGTGGTGGGGAAGGAGATGGTCTCGGCGTGGCCCGTGGTGCGCGATTCGTCGCGCAGGTACGCCGCGTACTCCTCGCCCATGGGCCGGAAGCCGGAGGGTGTTTGTTTCATATCGATCACTCCCATGTGGTCTGAGTTGCTTGTGATTCCTATTCATTATATTGTATCCCGCCGCCGTTTTCAATCCTTTGATTGACAAACGCCCGCCGGGACCTTAAGATGAAAGCAGAAAACCAGCAAAGGAGCATCCCATGAAACGCGACCTTCTCCCGGCGGGCCTTAACTGGTACCGCGCCAACCTGCACTGCCACACCACGCTCTCCGACGGCAAAAAGACCCCGGAGCAGATCAAGGACCTGTATCTCTCCCACGGTTACAGCGTCGTGGCCTTCACCGATCACGACCGTTATTACTGCCACAACGACCTGACGGACGGGCGCTTCCTCGCCCTCAACGGCTTCGAGCTGGAGTATTACCACACGCCCTGGCGCGGTCAGACCTGCCACGTCTGCTTCATCGCCCCCACGGACCGCACCGAGGCGCTGGGCTGGTCGCAGCCCGGCGAGCCCATCTTCATCCGGGAGCTGCCCGCAGGCGGCCTGGACCCCGAGGCGGGCGGTCAGCTCTACCGCGTCAGCTGCCCCGGGCGCAAATACACGCCTGAGTACATCAACGCCGACATCAGGGCGGCCAAGGACATGGGCTTTTTCGTCACCTACAACCACCCCACCTGGTCCCTGGAGCACTACCCCCAGTACAGCCGGTACGAGGGCATGGACGCCATGGAGATGTCCAACTACGGCTGCGTGGCCGGGGGCTACGACGAGGACGACGGCAGGGTCTACGACGACCTGCTCAGTCAGGGCAAGCGCCTTTACACCATCGCCACCGACGACAATCATAACCTGTTCCCCGACGACGGCCCCTACACCGACTCCGCCGGCTGCTGGACGATGATCGCCGCCGGGCGCCTGGATTACGAGAGCGTCTTCGCAGCCCTCAGGCGCGGCGATTTCTACTGCTGCGCCCGCGTCAACCCCGCCCGGGGCGACTGCCAGCAGATCAAAGCCCTGCGGCTGGAGGACGATCACGTCCACATCGAGACCACGCCCGCCTCCAACATCCTCCTGGTCACCGACGTCCGCCCCGGCACCAGAGCCATCGCCCCCGCCGACGGGACCATCACCGAAGCCGACCTCTCCCTGAAGGACGCCCACTATTTCCGCCTCGTCATCACCGGCCCCACGGGCAACAAGACGTATACCAACGCGTATTGGCGGTAGAGCCGGTGTACAGTTGACAGTGTACAGCTGCGGTGCCTGCGGCGCATCTGATACCGCCTGCGGCGGGGAAAGGCTCCCTCTCCGAGGGAGCTGTCTGCGGAGCAGACTGAGGGAGTTGCCCCGGGATGCACCCACCCCCGGACACCGGTCGTCGTAGGGGCCGATGACACATCGGCCCTGGATCACGCCCACGTTTCGTGGTCGTCGCAGCGGCGCCTCCCGCTTCACTTCTTTACCATCCTGATTATACCACCGACGGGGCTTTGCCGCAACATGGGCGGGGAGTAAGGCGAAGTTAACCAAAAATTGCTCATTGCTAACCCTTAAAGTTGTGCAAAACTAACGAACCCGTTTTGTTG
>SVKN01000018.1 GCA_015068445.1 Oscillospiraceae bacterium
ATTCGGCCTTCAGGAAGGGCTTGCGGGAGGTGGTCTCGGTGACGATCAGGTCGGCCTTCTTCGCGGCCTCCTCGGTGTTGCCGCAGGGGATGACGTTGTACTTGCCCGCGTACTCCTTGGCGATGCCCTCGGCCTTGCTGACGTCCAGATCGCACAGATAGATCTCCTCCAGCGAGGGGACGGCTTCCATCATGGCCATGACCATGGTCCTGCCGATGACGCCCGCGCCCACGAGGCACGCGACCTTGGAGTCCTTCCGGGCCAGGTACTTGGCGGCGACGCCCGCGGCGGCGGAGGTGCGCATGGCGGTGATGAGCGTGCCGTCCATGATGGCCTTGGGGTAAACGGTCTTGGGATTCGTCAGCATCACGACGTCAACGCCGTAGGGCATGTCGGGCTGGCTCATATTGTAAACGCTCTCGGAGGCCCACTTGAAGCCGACGGTGTCTACGTCGCCGCCGATGTAGGAGGGCATGGACATGCAGTAGCTCTGCCAGTTCTCGTTGTTGGGCATGCCCAGCATGGTCTTGGGCGGGTTGATGACCTGGCCCTCGCCGATCATCTTGAAGGTCTTCTCGGTGATGGCGAGGATCTCCTTCATATTCAGCAGGCTGGCCTTGACGACGTCCTCCTGCTTCAGAAATAAGATTTCAGGCTTGTATTCAGACATAACTCTTTCTCCTTTAAGTATTTTCAAGTCTGGGGATATGATACACCATAACGCATGACGCGTCAAGTATAAATATGCATATTTCCAAATAAATATTGATGCACTCCCTTGGGTAAACATGACGAATCGGACATGGGAAAGATATGCAGTTTGCCGGATTGAAAGAACGGGCGCGACGGTGTAAAATAGATGTGTAACTTTATTAAAAAAAGGAGACGATCGAAATGATCCTTATCAAAAACGGTCACGTGAAGACCATGGCCGGTCCCGACCTGGAATGCGGCGACGTCCTGCTGGAGAACGGCAAGATCAAGGCTGTGGGCGAGAACCTGACCGCTCCCGAGGGCTGCACGGTCATCGACGCCGAGGGCCGCCTCGTCACGCCCGGCTTCGTGGACGCGCACTGCCACATCGGCCTGGACAACGAGGGCATGGGCTGGGAAGGTATGGACTATAACGAGATCACCGATCCCTGCACCCCCCATCTGCGCGGCATCGACTCCATCAACCCCATCGACGAAGCGTTCCTGAACGCCGTCAAGGGCGGCGTCACCACCGCCGTCACCGGCCCGGGCTCCGCCAACGTCGTGGGCGGCACCTTCGCCGCCATCAAGCTGTACGGCAAGCGCGTTGACAAGATGATCCTGAAGAACCCCGTGGCCATGAAGGTCGCCTTCGGCGAGAACCCCAAGCGCTGCTATTCCAACATGAAGAAGAGCCCCTACACCCGTATGGGCACCGCCGCCCTGCTGCGCGAGATCCTGTTCAAGACCCAGCGCTACATGCAGGACAAGGAAGAGGCCGAGAAGAACGGCACCAAGGCGCCCGCCTTCGACATGAAGCTGGAGGCCATGATCCCCGTGCTGAAGAAGGAGATCCCCCTGAAGGCTCATGCCCACCGCGCCGACGATATCTTCACCGCCATCCGCATCGCCAAGGAGTTCGGCGTCGGCATCACCCTGGATCACTGCACCGACGGCGCCCTGATCGCTGACGAGCTGGCCGAAGAGGGCCTGCCCGCTTTCGTCGGTCCTTCTCTGGGCAAGAAGTCCAAGATCGAGCTGCTGAACAAGAGCTTTGAGACCCCGGGCATCCTGAACCGCGCCGGCGTCTGCGTCTCCATCATCACCGACGCCCCCGTCATCCCCCTGCAGCAGCTGAGCCTGTGCGCCGGCATGGCGGTCCGCGGCGGCCTTGACATCGAGGAAGCCTGGAAGGCGATCACCATCAACCCCGCCAAGTCCACCGGCATCGGCGACCGCGTCGGTTCCCTGGAGGTCGGCAAGGACGCCGACGTCGTCATCTTCAACGGCAACCCGCTGACCGACGTGACGTTCACCGTCCACACCGCCATCATCGACGGCAAGGTCATTTATCAGGGCTAAACCGCCTTCCGGCGCAAGCCGAAAAACTGCTGATTTTCAAGCTCTATCACAAAAGGCGCTCCCCGTGGGGAGCGCCTTTTATCTGGCGCGAATCCTGATTCGCGCCAGGAAGGGCCCGCAGGCAGAAGAGCCTCTGCCTGCTCGGGCCGGTCTGCCGCAGCGCACTCGCTTACGCTCGCACATTTGCAGACCGGAATGTGTGTTTTTGTCGGCGCATGTCCGTCAAAAACACTGATCTATTACTGCTCGCTGCGCGAGCATGGCGTATCGTACGCCCGAATCGCCAAAGGCGCTCCCGTTCGGGAGCGCCTTTTGTTATGTATTGGATTTAGTTGACTAAACGATCCGAACCTATTCCGCTTCCTGGGCGTACTGCTCGCAGAGCGGGGTCCAGGATTCGCTGACGGCCATGACGACGTAGGTGTTTGCATAGTCGTTCTCGAAGGTGATGGTGGAATAGGAGCTGGAGGCGACGGTCTGGGTCTCGATGTGGTCGAAGCGGCCATTCTGGTCGTACCAGGCCACCAGGACCTCGTAGGTGTAGAGCTCAGAGGACGGATAGACGGTGACGTTCAGCTCCTCCTCATCCTCGGACACGTCCACGATGCCCAGGCGGTCGTCCTCGTTCTTGATGATCTCTTCGGTCTCGATCAGGCTGCAGCGATGGCAGACGCGCTGCTTCATGTTGCCGACGGTCGCCATGACCTCCCACTCGCTCCAGTCGTGGGGCAGCAGCGGCAGCGTGGGGTCCTCGCACTCGTGGCCGCACCGGCCCGTGATATCGACGATGTACGTCAGATCGAACTCGCCGCCCTTCAGCGGGTCGTTGGGCCGGAACAGCTCTTCGTCGGTGTACATGATCTCATAGGCGATCACGGCCAGGGCGCCGTCCCTGTACCAGGCGTCCGACGGGATGTCGGAGGGGAGCCAGGTGGGAACGACGTCGTCCAGATCGCCGATGCGCATGAAGACCACGGCGGCCTCGGCGCGGGTGACGGTCTGATCGGGCGCGAACCTGCCGTCGCCGACGCCCAGCAGGCCCTGATGCGCGAAGCAGGCCAGGATGCCGTCATAGTCGTCGCGGTCGGGCGTCACATCGGTGAAGGGGCTCTCGGTCAGCGTGTTCTCCCAGCCGAAGGTCTCGGCCAGCAGCGCCGCCAGCGCGCCGCGGGTCATGGTCCGGCCCTCCTCGACGGCGGGGATCGTGAAGTACTTGCCGCAGCGGAAGCAGTACCAGCACTGCACAAGGCCCGGCTCCACGCAGGTGGACTCGTGGGCCGCCATGAGATCCATGGAGTGGCCCGGCGCGGGGATGACCAGACGATCCGGCGTGACCTCCGCGCCCGTCACGTCGAAGCACTTGCCGCAGAGGACGCACGCCTCATAGGCGGCCATGCCGGGCTCCGTGCAGGTGGGCTCGACCGCTTCGTGATGCTCAAAGACGTGGCTGTGATCGGCGGAGAACGTCTCGGTATAGGTCATGCCGCAGAGGGAGCAGGTGTACCGGACCTCGCCGTCCTCCTCGGGCGTGGCGGGCTTCGTCACCTCGGCGACGAACTGGTGCGGCTCGCTGTTCCTATAGCCGCAGACCTCGCACACGACGAAGTGGGCCTTGATGCTGTCGCCCACGTTCTGCGGGGCGCCGAAGGCGTGAGGCGCCTCATCAAAATGCTCTTTGCAGGTATCGCACAGATGATAATGGTTCTCGTTGTCGGTCAGCCAGCCCTCGAGCATGGTGTGGCCCGTGGCGGGCAGGACCTCCCTGATCTCTGTCTGGCAGTTCATGCAGATCCGGGTCTTCCAGCCGTCCTCGGTGCAGGTGGGGTCCTTCCGGTCGTCGGTCTCCGTCCAGTTGTGCGCCTCGGTGGCCTTGTAGCCGCAGTCGATGCAGATCCAGCAGTGGAGGTCCGGGTCCTCCGGGTCGGGTCCCCAGTCGTTGCGCGCATGGGCGATGCGCTCCTCATCGGCTTCGCCGCAGACGGAGCAGACGCGCCAGTGCTCGTTCTCGTCGTACTCGTATGTATCGAAGATATGCGCCAGGGCAGGCAGGATGACGTCGCCGGGCTCGGCGGGCACGGTGCCCGCTTCATCCAGATAGTAGATGTCATTCACGTCGTCGTACCAGTACTCGACCCAGCCGTTGCCGGAGCAGGTGGGCTCCTTGGCCTCCACGTGGGTCAACCCCTGGGAGACGCAGCGGAGCAGATAAACGGAGCCGGTGCTCGCCGGGGCGAAGCGCCAGTGATCGAGGTCAAAGGTCACGACCTTGCCCCAGACACTGCCGCCGACATAGCCGCGGATCGTCGCGCCGCCGCCCTGATCGTTCACGGCGTCATAGGGCGCGATGGCGATGCTGACTGGGGTCAGGCTCAGATACAGCGGATCGTTGAGCAGCCGGACGTTCTCGTCGTCGATGATGAGGCTGTAGCCGGTGGTGGAGATCAGCGAGTAAGCCCTCTCCGGCGCGCCGTACTCCACGGCCTCGCGCAGCACGAACTCGGCGGTGTAGAGGCCCGGAACGTCCTGCGTGTTGTCCAGGCGGATGCGGCCGGTCTCCTCGAAATACGCCTTGTCGTAGCCGGTGACGACGTCGCCGTAGACGTTCTCGGCGCTGCTGTCGATGCCCAGCAGGCCCTCGCCGGGCATGCCGATGACGTATTTATCGCCGGGAGTCAGCATGGACTCGTCAGTGACGAGTTCCAGGACAGGCGCGGGTACGCCGCAGTAAACGCACTGGCCGCCCTCGTACCGGTGGCCGTCAGGCAGGTCCGTTCCGTTCTCCGTGTACAGGCAATATGCCAGCGCCGTGCCCGTCATCAGCGTCGCCGCCAGGCAGACCGCCAGCATCATCATAAAGATTCGTTTCACGTTCTATCCCTCCTCCGCCCCCGAAGGGGCAGTTTTGATAGTCTTATTGTACACAATTCCTTCCAGCCTGAACACCCCCGTTTGGATAGACCCGGCGGGAGAGCGTAGGCCGCCATCCGGGGCCGTGGTGTGCGCGTACCAGCTTCTCTCCCTCAGTCTGCTTCGCAGACAGCTCCCTCATCAGAGGGAGCCAAGAAGGGCATCGGCCCCTGCGATGCGATCACTCCCTCAAACGTGTCATCCTGAGCGGAGCGAAGCGGAGTCGAAGGATCCATGCCCTTCCGCGCCCGGCGCAGCTTGCCTTTCTCTGATGAGAAAGGTGGCGCGGCGGCGGAGCCGCCGTGACGGAAAGAGAGACCTATCAGATGATCTTTCGCCCGCGCAAGCGGGCACAAATGCCCTTAGCCCCCGCAGCGCAAAAAAAAGGGATTGTTCCGAGGCATCAATCTCGGAACAATCCCTTTGGGGCTCTTTCGTATTGATTAAAGAAGCTCGATAATGGCCATCTCGGCAGCGTCGCCGCGGCGGGGGCCGATGCGGACGATGCGGGTGTAGCCGCCGTTGCGGCTGGCGTACTTGGGAGCGATCTCGTCGAAGGTCTTCTTGACGACGTCTTCCTTGGTGATAAAGGCCATGGCCTGACGCTTGGCGTTCAGGTCGCCCTTCTTGCCGAGGGTGATCATCTTCTCAGCCAGCGGACGGACTTCCTTGGCCCTGGTAACGGTCGTTTCGATCTTACCGTTTTCCAGCAGATAGGTGACCATCGCTCTCAGCATGGCGCGGCGATGATCGGTAGGTCTGCCGAGTTTGCGGGTTCCGGGCATGTGTTGTTTACCTCCTATTCAAAACCGGCAGTCCGTGCCCGGTCCGTGACCGGACACGAACGCCACCTTATGTCTATTGATTTTCCACTTTCGCCAGATACAGGCCCATGTCGGACAGCTTGTTGACGACTTCTTCATAGGACTTGCGGCCCAGGTTGCGGACCTTCATCATGTCTTCCTCAGTCGTGTTGACCAGATCGGCCACTGTGTTGATGCCTGCACGCTTGAGGCAGTTGAAGGAGCGGACCGACAGATCCAGCTCTTCGATCGTCATTTCAAGCACCTTGTCCTGGGTCGACTCGTTCTTCTCCACCACCACGGCCTGGGAGCCGATCTCATCGCTGAGCTCGACGAACAGGTTCAGGTGATCGGTGAGGATCTTGGCCGACAGGCTGACGGCGTCGCGGGCCGTGATGGTCTTGTCGGTGAAGACCTCCAGGGTCAGCTTGTCGTAGTCGGTCATGTTGCCGACGCGGGTGTTCTCCACCGTGTAGTTGACCTTGAGGATCGGGGTGTAGATCGAATCGACGGGAATCACGCCGATGGGCTGCTGAGGCTGCTTGTTTTTATCGCTGGGCACATAGCCGCGGCCGTGGTCGAAGGTCAGCTCCATATTGAGCTTGGCGTCCTCCATCAGCGTTGCGATGTGCAGATCGGGGTTGAGGATCTCCATCTCGGAGTCGCACTTGATGTCGCCGGCTGTGACGACGCAGGGGCCGACGGCCTCGATCACGGCCATCTTGCGGCTCTCGGTGTACAGCTTGGCGGTGATCTGCTTGACGTTGAGGACGATCTCCGTCACGTCCTCCTTGACTCCGGGGACGGTGGAAAACTCGTGCTGGACGCCGTCGATCTTGATGCTGGTCGCGGCCGTGCCGGGCAGCGAGGACAGCAGAACGCGGCGCAGGGAATTACCGAGGGTCGTGCCGTATCCGCGCTCCAGAGGCTCGATGACGAACTTGCCGTACGAGCCGTCTTCCAGGGACTCGACACATTCAATACGCGGTTTTTCAATAGCTATCATTCATTACCCTCCTCGTAAAGTGATGACATTGAGACGTACGCGCGCGGCCCGAAGCCGCATGCGATTACTTGGAGTACAGCTCGACGATGAGGTTCTCTTCGATCTCGCAGTCGATCTCGTCACGGGTAGGCATGGTAGCGACCGTGGCCTGGCCCTTGGTCCTGTCGACGCTCAGCCAGCTGACGATGGGCATGGTGGCATTGGCCTCCAGCGTATTCTTGAACTTATCCTTGCTCAGGCTGGTCTCCTTGATGGCGATGACGTCGCCGGGCTTGACCAGGTAAGAGGGGATGTTGACCTTCTTGCCGTTGACGGTGAAGTGGGCGTGGCTGACCAGCTGACGGGCCTCTCGGCGGGTCATGGCGAAGCCGGCGCGATAGACGACGTTGTCCAGGCGGCGCTCGATGAGGATCAGCAGATTCTCACCGGTCTTGCCCTGCATGGCGAAGGCTTTCTCGTAATAAGCGCGGAACTGCTTCTCGAGGATGCCGTAAACGAACTTGACCTTCTGCTTCTCAGTCAGCTGAGTCGCATATTCGCTCTTCTTTCTCCGCATCTGGTTGCCGCCGGGGTTGCGGTTGGTGGTCTTGCGGTTGTAACCCATGACGGTGGGAGAGATACCAAGAGCCTTGCAGCGCTTGGCGACAGGCTGCATATTTTTAGCCATATCTGATAAACCTCCTGTGTTCGATTAAACTCTTCTTCTCTTGGGGGGACGGCAGCCGTTGTGAGGAATGGGGGTAACATCCTTGATCATGTTGACCTCCAGACCGGCGGCCTGCAGGGCGCGGATGGCGGCCTCACGGCCGGCGCCGGGTCCCTTGACATAGACCTCAACGGTCTTCAGGCCGTGCTCCATGGCGGCCTTGGCAGCCGTCTCGGCAGCGGTCTGAGCGGCATAAGGCGTCGACTTTCTGGAGCCGCGGAAGCCCAGTCCGCCGGCAGACGCCCAGGAGATGGCGTTGCCCTTCAGATCGGTGATGGTCACGAGAGTATTGTTGAAGGAAGACTGGATATGGACGGCTCCCTTTTCGATATTCTTGCGCTCGCGGCGCTTGACGCGGCCGGCGGCGGCGTTCTTCTTGGTGGTTGCTTTCGCCATTTCTTAAGTCCCTCCCTTACTTCTTCTTGTTGGCAATGGTCTTCTTGGGACCCTTGCGCGTTCTTGCGTTGGTCTTGGAGCGCTGGCCGCGGACGGGCAGGCCCCTGCGGTGACGCAGACCTCTGTAGGAGCCGATCTCGGTCAGACGCTTGATGTTCAGGCCGACCTCACGTCTCAGGTCGCCTTCCACGGCGTACTCATGCTCGATGGCTTCACGCAGCTTGGCAGCTTCGTCTTCGGTCAGGTCTTTTACTCTGATATCGGGATTGATGCCCGTTTTGGTCAAAATCTCCTTAGAGAGGGTGCGACCGATACCATAGATATAGGTCAGACCGATCTCTACCCTCTTCTCGCGAGGGAGGTCAACACCGGCAATACGAGCCATTTATCTTTACACCTCCAAATAATCTTTAACCCTGCTTCTGCTTGTGCTTGGGGTTTTCGCAGATAACCATAACGCGGCCCTTGCGGCGAATGATCTTGCACTTTTCGCACATGGGCTTGACGGACGGCTTAACTTTCATGGTTTGTTCCTCCTGTCGTGGAATCCATTATTTCGATCTCCAGGTGATCCTGCCCTTGGTCAGGTCATAGGGCGACATCTGGAGCGTCACCTTATCCCCGGGAAGGATCCTGATGAAGTTTTTGCGGAGCCTGCCGGAGATGTGGGCCAGGATCCTGTGCCCGCCGGCGATCTCCACCTGAAACATTGCGTTTGGCAGCGCCTCTATAACGGTACCTTCAACTTCAATCATGTCTTCTTTCGGCATGCAAGTTCTCCTTTTGGAATCAGTCCGGGTTTACTTTTTGTCCGGGAGGACGGTCAGTATGATCGGGTCCCCCTTGGTGATCAGGATGCTGTTCTCGTAGTGGGACGACAGCTTGCCGTCGACGGTCACGACCGTCCACCCGTTGCTCAGCGTCTTTACCTGATAACCGCCTTGATTTACCATCGGTTCGACGGCAATGGTCATGCCGGCGATGAGCCGGGGACCTCTGCCCGGATTACCGTAGTTCGGTACCTCGGGAGCTTCATGAAGCTCGGAACCTACTCCGTGCCCGACGTAATCGCGCACCACCGAAAAGCCGTTCGCTTCCACGTAGGCCTGCACGGCGTGCCCGATGTCGGATACCCTCTGCCCCTCGCGGGCCAGCTTGATACCCTCATAGAAGCTCTGCCGGGTCACCTCGATGAGCCTTCTCGCCTCGTCCGAGATCTTCCCGCAGGGGAAGGTTTCGGCGCAGTCGCCGTGGTACCCCATGTACTTGGCGCCCACGTCGATCTTGACAAGGTCGCCCTCCTTCAGCTTCCGACCGCCGGGAAATCCGTGGATCACCTCGTTGTTGACGCTGCAGCAGATGCTGGCCGGGAAGCCGTTGTAATTGAGGAAGGAGGGGGTGGCGCCGTAGCCGACGATGACCTTGCGCGCCGCCTCGTCAAGCTCTCGGGTGGTGATCCCGGGAGCGACCAGAGCACCGGCTGCCGCGCGGGCGGCAGCGGTGATCTGGCCAGCTTCCTGCATGAGCTTGATCTCATGCGCTGATTTGATTCTGATCATAACTCGACTCCGATGGCCTCGGCCACGAGAGCGCGGGTCTGCTCAAGGCTTGCCTGGCCGTCCACGACCTTCAGCACGCCTTTGTTTCTGTAATACTCCACGATGGGCTCGGTCTTGCTGTGATACACAGCCAGGCGCTCGCGCACGACCTCGGGCTTGTCATCCTTGCGGATGCCCAGCTTCGCGCCGCACTTGTCGCACACGCCCTCCACCTTGGGAGGCGCGCTGACCACGTGATAGGTGGTCTGGCAGTTGGGGCAGGTCCTGCGGCCGCTCATGCGGTTGACGATGACCTCGTCCGGCACGTCCAGCAGCAGCGCCATGTCGATATCGACCATTTTGGACAGCGCGTCGGCCTGCTCTACGGTGCGGGGGAACCCGTCGAAGATCATGCCGTTGGCGCAGTCGGGCTGCCCGATCCTCTCCTTCACCAGGTCGAGGACCAGCTCGTCGGGCACCAGGTTGCCGCTTTCCATGAAGGCGGCGGCCTTCCTGCCCAGCTCGCTCCCGGCGGCGATGGCCGCGCGGAGCAGGTTGCCCGTGGAGATCGAAGGGATGCCCAGCTTCTCCTTGATGAAGTCAGCCTGGGTGCCCTTGCCGGCGCCGGGGGCGCCTAAAAGAATCATTTTCATCGTTTTAACTCCTGAGAACGGATCCGTTCTTTACTCAAGGAAGCCCTTATAGTGACGCATCAGCATCTGGTTCTCGATGGCCTTGACGGTCTCGAGGGCGACGCCGACCATGATGAGCATGGACGTACCGCCGACAGCCAGTCCGCCCATCCCGTTGAAGTTGCTCATGATCTGCGGCAGGGCAGCGATGATCGCCAGGAAGATGGCGCCCATCAGCGTGACCTTGTTCAGCACCTTGGCGATGAAGTCAGAGGTGGGCCTGCCGGGACGGAAGCCGGGGATGAAGCCGCCGTTGTTCTTGAGGTTGTTGGCGACCTCGATGGGGTTGAACTGGATCGTCGAATAGAAATACGAGAAGCCGAAGATCAGCAGGACGTAGACGATGATATACAGGGGCTTGCCCTGGGAGAACACGTTGACGAAGTTCGCCCAGAAGCTGCCCTCCGCCGGCGTGAAGAACGCGGCGATGGTCGCAGGCACGGTGGTGATGGTGGAGGCGAAGATGACGGGCATGACGCCGGCCATGTTGACCTTCATGGGCAGGAACGTGCTCTGCCCGCCGTACTGCTTGCGTCCCACCACGCGCTTGGCGTAGGAGACGGGGATGCGGCGCTCGGCGTTGGTGATAAAGACGACGAAGGCGATGATGACCACGAACAGGATGAGGATGATCAGTGCCTTCCACCAGGCCAGGGTGCCGTTAATGACGCTGTACAGCATGCTGTACGCCGCCGTGGGGCCGCGGGAGACGATACCGATGAAGATCAGCAGCGAAACGCCGTTGCCGACGCCCTTCTCGGTGATCTGCTCGCCCAGCCACATGACGAAGGACGAGCCGGCCACGAAGGTGATGACGATGACGAAGCCGCTCCAGAAATCGGTGCGGGTCAGAACGCCGTAATGGCGCAGCATCACGTAGTAGCTGTAGCCCATGATCAGCGAAAGGCCGATGGTGACGTACCTGGTGATCTGGGCGATCTTCTTGCGGCCCTCCTCGCCGCCGTCCTTGGCCAGACGCTCAAGGGCGGGGATGGCGACCTGCAGCAGCTGCATGATAATGGAGCTGTTGATATAGGGGTACACGCCCAGGGCGAACACCGAGGCCTGCGACAGACCGCCGCCGGCCAGGATGTTGAAGTAGCCCAGGATCGTGCTGGAGTACGCTGCGAACTGGTTGGCCAGTGCAGCGGTGTCGACGTAGGGGACGTAGATCGCGTGACCGATGCGGTACACGACCAGCGCCAGCGCTACGTACAGGAGTTTTTTGCGCAGTTCGGGGATTTTCCAAGCATTTCTGACTGTCTCGATCATGCTTAGATCACCTCCGCCCTTCCTCCTGCGGCTTCGATCTTTTCTTTGGCAGAGGCGGTGAAGCCATTAGCCTTGACGACCAGCTTCTTGCTCACCTCGCCGTTGCCGAGGACGCGGAAGCCGTCAAACTTCTTTTCGACCAGGTGCTTTTCGACCAGAGCGCAGAAGGTGACCTCGGCGCCGTCCTCAAAGCACTTGTCCAGGGTGGACAGGCTGACCTCCTGGTACTTCGGCGCGAAGACGTTGTGGAAGCCGCGCTTGGGCAGACGCCTGGAGAGAGGCATCTGGCCGCCCTCGAAGCCGGGACGGACGCCGCCGCCGCTTCTGGCCCACTGGCCCTTATGGCCGCGGCCGGCCGTCTTGCCGTTGCCGGTGCCGACGCCTCTGCCCTTCCGCTTGCCGACCGTGGTGCTGCCGGCGGCGGGGGAAAGTTCATGCAGTTTCATGTTCAGCCCCTCCTTAGTTATTCTCAACTTTGACCAGGTAGCAGATCTGAGCGATCTTGCCGTTGGTCTGTTCGTTGGCGGGCTGAACGGTCACGTCGCCGATCTTGGTCAGGCCCAGGGAATGGGCGGTGGCGATGTGCTTCTTATGCCTGCCGTTGAGGCTCTTAACAAGGGTGATCTTTACCATTTCCATTGTTATTTACCCCCTTATCTCAGCTCGTCGGCGGGGATGCCGCGGACGAGGGATACCTGCTGGGCGTCTCTCAGGGAGCACAGGCCCTGCATGGCGGCGGACACGACGTTCTGCGGGTTGCTGGAGCGCAGGCACTTCGTGCGGATGTCGGAGATGCCGGCCGCCTCGACGACGGCACGGACGGCGCCGCCGGCGATCACGCCGGTACCGGCGGGGGCGGGCTTGAGCAGCACGCGGGCTGCGCCAAACTTGCCCAGGACCTCGTGGGGAATGGTGTTCCCGTCGAGGGAGATCTTGACCAGATGCTTCTTGGCGTCCTCGATGCCCTTGCGGATGGCGTCGGGAACTTCGGAGGACTTGCCGAGGCCGTAGCCCACGATGCCGTTGCCGTCGCCCACGACGACCAGCGCCGAGAACTTCATGATGCGGCCGCCCTTGACCGTCTTGGATACGCGATTCAGCGCGACGACCTTCTCGGACAGCTCAAGTGTCGAGGCGTCTATTAACTTAGCCATTGTTTAGCTCCTCCCTTAAAACTTGAGTCCGCCCTCGCGGGCGCCGTCTGCCAAAGCCTTGACGCGGCCGTGGAACAGATAGCCGCCGCGGTCGAACACGACTTCCTCAACGCCGGCCTTCAGGGCTCTCTCAGCCAGGATGGCGCCGAGCTTCTTAGCGGCCTCGACGTTTCCGCCGTAGCCTTCAAAATCCTTTTCGTTGGTGGCGGCGGCGACCAGGGTCTTGCCCGCGACGTCGTCGATCACCTGAGCATAAATGTGCTTATCGCTGCGGAAGACCGCCAGACGGGGTCTCTCGGCCGTACCCGAAATGTGGGCGCGCACTCTCTTATGCCTCTTGAGCCTCTGAGCGTTAGAATCATACTTCTTAACCATTTAAGCGCACCTCCCTTATTTCTTCTTGGCGCCGGCCTTGCCCTCTTTGCGGCGGACAACTTCACCGGTGTAGCGGATACCCTTGCCCTTGTAAGGCTCGGGGGGTCTCTTCGCGCGGACGTCGGCGGCGAACTGGCCGACCAGCTGCTTGTCGAGACCGCTGATGACGATCTTGTTGGGAGCGGGCGCTTCGATGGTGATGCCATCCACGGGCTCCACGTTCACCTGATGGGAGAAGCCGATGTTCATGACCAGCTTCTTGCCTTCCATGGCGACACGGTAGCCGACGCCGACGACGTCCAGCTCCTTCTTGTAACCCTCGTTGACGCCGACGACCATGTTGTGGATCAGCGTGCGGGTAAGTCCGTGCAGGGACTTGTGCAGTTTATCTTCGCTGGGGCGCTTGACCAGCACCTCATTGCCCTCGACCTCGATGATCATGTCGGGGTGCATGGCCCGGGTGAGCTCACCCTTGGGGCCCTTCGCCGTGACGACGTTGCCATTGACCTCCACGGTCACACCGGCGGGGATGGCAATGGGCATTCTTCCGATACGAGACATACCTGTTACCTCCTCTTACCAGACGAAGGCAAGAACTTCGCCGCCGACGTTGAGCTCGCGGGCCTTCTTGTCCGTCATGATGCCTTTAGACGTGGAAATGATCGCGATGCCGAGACCTTTCAGCACCCTGGGCAGCTCGTCGGCGCCGCAGTAAACGCGCAGGCCGGGCTTGCTGACTCTTCTCAGGCCGGAGATGGCCTTTTCCTTGTTGCTCAGATACTTGAGTGTGATGTGGATGTTGCCCTGGACGCCTTCCTCGGTCACTTCGAAAGCCTTGATGTAGCCCTCATCCAGCAGGATCTGGGCAATGGCCTTCTTCATGCCGGAGGCGGGCACATCGACAGTGGCATGCCTTGCGGCGCCGGCATTCCTGATACGCGTCAGCATATCAGCAATGGGATCTGTGATCTGCATTTTTGTTTTCCTCCTTAAAGAAGTTAGAGGGCAGCCTTTACTGCCATTCTGTTTCAGAACAGGGATACCGCCGGGCACGGAGCTTGGCGGCATGCCGCCTGACTTTCAATGGCGGCCCCCTCCACTATTCTCAGGACTCCCAAAAACGCAAGCGTTTTTGGGAACCCTTATTGTTTCAATAGATTTTGCCGGAATGAATCCGTCAAAATCGTTCGCCGCACTTGCGGCGCGGCGCAGAAGCGCCGCAGCATACTTGTTTGATCCGACTTACCAGGAAGCCTTCCTGACGCCGGGGATCTCGCCCTTGTAGGCCAGCTCTCTGAAGCAGATACGGCAGATGCCGAAGTCTCTCAGATACGCATGGGGGCGGCCGCAGATCTTGCAGCGGTTATAGTTCCTGGTGGAGAACTTGCTGCCTCTCTGCTGTTTCAGGATCATAGCCTTCTTTGCCATTTCTTTGCTCCTCCCTTATTTGGCGAACGGAGCGCCGAGGAGCTCCAGGAGCTCGCGGGCCTCTTCGTCGGTCTCAGCGGTGGTGGTGAACACGATATCCATACCGCGGATCTTGTCGATCTTATCGTACTCGATCTCGGGGAAGATCAGCTGTTCCTTGATGCCCATGGCAAAGTTGCCGCGGCCGTCAAAACCGCCGTTCTGGATGCCGCGGAAGTCGCGGACGCGGGGCAGAGCGATGTTGAAGAACCTGTCGAGGAACTCCCACATGCGGTCCTGGCGCAGGGTGACCTTGGCGCCGATGGGCATATCCTCACGCAGCTTGAAGTTGGCGATGGACTTGCGGGCGCGGGTGATGACGGGCTTCTGGCCGGTGATGATGGCCAGGTCGTTGCACACGGCGTCCAGCACCTTGGCGTTGTCGCGGGCTTCGCCGCAGCCGACGTTGACGGTGATCTTTTCGAGCTTGGGGATCTGCATGACGCTCTTGTAGCCGAACTTCTTCATCAGGGCGGGGGCGATCTCCTCGTTGTACTTCTGTTTCAGACGGGGCGTATAGTTTTCAGACATTTCCGTTTACCTCCTGCCCTTAGATCTCTGCGCCGCACTTCTTGCAGACGGTGACCTTCTTGCCGTCGGCACCCAGCTTGTGAGCCGGACGAGTGGGCTTGCCGCACTTCGGGCAGATCTTCATGACCTTGCAGGCCTTCAGGGGGATGGGCTTGGAGATGATGCCGCCCTCCTCGCCCTGACGGCGGGGCTTGGTGTGCCGCTGTGCGATATTGATTCCTTCAACGATGACCGTGCCGGCCTTGGGGGAGGCGGACAGGACCTTGCCCTGCTTGCCCTTGTCCTTGCCGGACAGCACGACGACGGTATCGCCGGACTTGACATGAAGTGTATTCATGGCTCTTCCTCCTTACAGTACTTCGGGAGCAAGGGAGAGGATTCTCATGTAATCCTTCTCGCGAAGCTCGCGGGCCACCGGTCCAAAGATTCGGGTGCCCCTGGGGGTCTTATCGTCCTTGATGATGACGGCGGCGTTCTCATCGAAGCGAACGTAGCTGCCGTCGGGCCTGCGCAGGCCCTTGCGGCTGCGGACGATAACGGCCCTGACGACCTCGCCCTTCTTGACCTGGCCACCGGGAGTGGCCTTTCTGACAGAGGCGACGACCACGTCGCCGATATTTCCGTATCTGCGGGTAGAGCCGCCGAGGACACGGATGCACTTGAGTTCCTTCGCGCCGGTGTTGTCGGCTACGCGAAGATAAGATTCAGCCTGTACCACAGCAAACCCTCCTTATTTCGCTTTTTCGACGATCTCGACCAGGCGCCATCTCTTGTCCTTGGACAGGGGACGGGTCTCCATGACCCTGACTCTGTCGCCGACGCCGCACTCGTTGTTCTCGTCGTGTGCTTTCAGTTTATAGGTGGACTTAACGATCTTCTTGTAAAGCGGATGCTGGACTCTGTCCTCGATGGCGACAACGATGGTCTTGTCCATCTTGTCGGAAACGACGGTGCCTACCCTCGTCTTGCGGAAAGCTCTTTCACTCATTGTAATTCCTCCTTACCGCTTAAGACTTGCCCGCGAGCTGACGCTCACGGAGGACCGTCTTGACTCTGGCGATGTCGTGCTTGACATCGGCGATCTTCAGCGGGTTGTCAAGCTGGTTGATAGCGTGCTGAAGTCTCAGATTGAAGAGATCCTTTTTCAGCTCATCCAGCTTCTGATTCAGCTGCTCATCGTTGAGCTCGCGTACCTCTTTCACCTTCATTATTCAGCAC
Source organism: Oscillospiraceae bacterium (assembly GCA_015068445.1). GTDB lineage: Bacteria > Bacillota > Clostridia > Oscillospirales > Butyricicoccaceae > RGIG1902. The sequence continues at coordinate 16,121 of SVKN01000018.1, forward strand.
CTTCTTCCTTCTCCCTGGCGACGAACTTCGTCTTCAGGGGCAGCTTGTGGCTGGCCAGACGCATGGCCTCTCTTGCGGTAGCCTCATCGACGCCGGCGATCTCGAACAGAACGCGGCCGGGCTTGACGACAGACACCCAGAACTCGGGCGAGCCCTTACCGGAGCCCATGCGGGTCTCGGCAGGCTGCTTGGTGACGGGCTTGTCGGGGAAGATCTTGATCCAGACCTGACCGCCGCGCTTGATATAACGGGTCATGGCGACACGGGCGGCCTCGATCTGCTGGGAGGTGACCCAGGCGGGCTCGATGGCCTGCAGACCGTACTCGCCGTTGGAGACGAAGTTGCCGCGCAGGGCCTTGCCGCGCATACGGCCTCTCTGGACCCTCCTGTATTTAACTCTCTTCGGAATCAGCATTACTGAGCTCCTCCTTCCTGCTTGGGAGCGGGCCGGCTCTGGTTATTGCCGCCCTGACGATAGGGGCGGTTGCCCTGGCCCTGGGGGCGGGCGCCCTGAGGACGGCTGCCCTGGGGACGGTTGCCCTGACCCTGGGGACGATTGCCCTGGGGACGGTCGCCGCGGTTGCCGTTGTAATTGCGGCGCTCGCCGTTATTGCGGCGGTCGCCCTGGCGGCGGTCGCCGTCGCGGCGGTCGCGGCGGTCACGGCGGGGAGCCTCGACAGAAGACTGCCGCGGGCCGCCGGTGAGGACCTCGCCCTTATACAGCCAGACCTTGACGCCGATCTTGCCGTAGGTGGTGTTGGCCTCGGCAAAGCCGTACTCGATGTCGGCGCGCAGGGTCTGCAGGGGGATGGTGCCCTCGTGATAATGCTCGGTGCGGGAGATCTCCGCGCCGCCCAGACGGCCGGAAACGGCGGTCTTGATGCCCTTGGCGCCCAGACGCATGGCTCTGGCCATGGCCTGCTTCATGGCGCGGCGGAAGCTGATGCGGCGCTCCAGCTGACCGGCGATGTTCTCGGCGACGAGCTGGGCGTTCAGGTCGGGGCTGCGGACCTCGACGATGGAGACCTTGACGGGCTTGCCGACCTTGGCGGTCAGCTCAGCCTCGAGCTTCTGGATATCGGCGCCGCCCTTGCCGACGATCATGCCGGGCTTGGCGCAGTGGATGATGATGCGGATGTTGGCGTTGGTGCGCTCGATCTCGATCTCAGGCACGCCGGCCGCATACAGGGACTTCTTCAGTTCCTTACGGATGTTGTAATCCTCAACGAGAAGGTCGCCGACGAGCTCGTCCTTGGCAAACCAGCGGGATTCCCATCCTTTGATAACGCCCACACGCAGACCGTGGGGATTTACTTTCTGGCCCATAACTTACCTCCTCGACTATTCTTTCTCTTTGAGGACCAGGGTGACGTGAGAGGTCCTCTTGTTGATCCTGAAGGCTCTGCCCTGAGCCCTGGGCTGTACCCGCTTCATGATGGGGCCGCCGGTGACGAACACCTGGGCCACGTACAGCTTGGCGGGATCCATTTCAAAGTTGTTCTCGGCATTGGCCGCCGCGCTCCTGAGGAGCTTCAGCAGATGCTCGCTCGCCGCCTTGGGAGTGTTCATAAGAATGGCAGCGGCAGTCGCCACATCCTTGCCGCGGATCAGATCGCAGGCGATCTGGACCTTGCGGGGCGAGATGCGCACGTGCTTCAAATATGCTCTTGCTTCCATCTCACTGTCCTCCTACTTGTTCTTGTTGCCCGCATGGCCGCGGAACGTGCGCGTGGGGGCAAACTCGCCGAGCTTATGGCCGACCATATCCTCGGTGACATACACGGGAACATGCTTGCGGCCGTCGTGGACGGCAATGGTGTGTCCGACAAACTCGGGATAAATCGTCGATGCTCTCGACCATGTTTTAAGGACCTTCTTGTCGCCGGTCTCATTGAGAGCCTGGACTCTCGTGAGAAGCTCGGGAGCCACGAAAGGACCCTTCTTTGTGCTTCTGCCCATTTAAGTGTCTCCTTCCTCTTATTTACCGTTCCGGCGCCTGACGATCTGCTTGTCGGTGCGGTGATTCTTCTTACGCGTCTTGTAACCGAGGGTCGGCTTGCCCCAGGGAGAGACAGGACCCGGACGGCCCACAGGGCTCTTGCCCTCGCCGCCGCCGTGGGGGTGGTCATTGGGGTTCATGACAGAGCCGCGGACCGTGGGACGCACGCCCATGTGGCGCTTGCGGCCGGCCTTGCCCAGATGGACGTTCTCGTGGTCGATGTTGCCGACCTGGCCGATGGTGGCCTTGCAGCCCATCTTGATATAACGGACCTCGCCGGAGGGCAGGCGGACCTGCGCGGCGGTGCCTTCCTTGGCCATCAGCTGAGCGGCGGTGCCGGCGGAGCGGCACAGCTGGCCGCCGCGGCCCGGATACAGCTCGATGTTGTGGATGACGGTGCCCAGGGGGATGTTGCCGACGGGCAGGCAGTTGCCCGGCTTGATGTCGGCGGTCTCGCTGGAGAGGATGACGTCGCCCACATTCAGGCCGTTGGGGGCCAGGATGTAGCGCTTCTCGCCGTCCTCATACTGCAGCAGAGCGATATGAGCCGAACGGTTGGGGTCATACTCGAGGGTCATGACGGTGGCCGGCATGTCGACCTTGTCCCTCTTGAAGTCGATGACTCTGTACTTGATCTTGTTGCCGCCGCCCTGATGACGGACGGTGATCCTGCCGTAGCTGTTGCGGCCGGCGTGCTTCTTCACGCTCTCCAGCAGGCTCTTTTCAGGCTTGACCTTGCTAAGCTCTCTGTAATCCGTAACGGTCATGTTGCGGCGGGAGGGCGTAGTAGGCTTATAGCTCTTGATAGCCATTGTCTATATTCACTCCTTGTCGATTTTCGTTTCGCATCGCCCGGTCGGGCGATATACATTCGCGAGAGGCGAATCCTCTCTTTAGACCATGCCCATCCCACAAAAGCTTCGCTTTTGCGGGGCCCCTTCGATCGAATAGATTTTGTCGGAATGAATCCGCCAAAATCCTCCGGCCGAAAACGGCCGCGGGCCTTGCGGCCCGTCTCGGGCATCGGTTTTTAGACCATGCCCTCGAAGATCTCGATGGGCTTGGAATCCTCGGTCAGGCAGACAATGGCCTTCTTGCGGGCAGCGGTCTTGCCCACGTGGACGCCCATGCGCTTTTCCTTGCCGGGAACGTTGATGGTGTTGACGCTCTTGACCTTGACGCCGAAGATCTGCTCGACAGCCTTGCGGACCTCGATCTTGTTGGCAGAACGCGCTACCTCAAAGACGTACTTCTTGTTCTCAACGCCTTCCATGGACTTTTCGGTGATGATGGGGCGGAGAATGATGTCATATACGGATTTCACTGTGCGTAAACCTCCTCGATCATGCTGACGGCCTGCTGGTCGACGATGAACTTGTCTGCCTTCAGGATGTCATGGACATTGATGACAGAGGCAAAGGTCGTCTGGACGCCGGGGATGTTCCTGGCGGACAGGACCACGTTCTTTTCGACGGCGGGGGTGACGATCAGAGCCGACTTGGTGCAGCCGACGCTGTTCAGGAAGCTGACCATGGCCTTGGTCTTGATCTCAGGCAGCTTGAGGCTGTCCACGACGACCATGTTGCCGGCGGCGAGCTTGGCGCTCAGGGCGCTGCGCATGGCCAGGCGGCGGCTCTTCTTGTTCATGGTGTAGCGGTAGGTGCGGGGCTTGGGGCCGAGGGCGATGCCGCCGTGGGTCCACTGGGGAGCGCGGATGCTGCCCTGACGGGCGCGGCCGGTGCCCTTCTGCCTCCAGGGCTTTCTGCCGCCGCCGCGGACTTCCGCGCGGGTCAGCGTGCTCTGGGTGCCCTGACGCTGGTTGGCGTTGTAGTTCTTGACGACCTCGTGCATGAGGGCCACGTGGGGCTCGATGCCGAAAACGCTGTCGTTCAGTTCGATCTCGCCGATGACCTTGCCGGTCATATCATAAAGATTGGTTTTAGCCACTGTATTTCCTCCTCCCCGTTATCTTCTTGCAGAAGCCTTCTGCGGGTTGCTGCTGACACCCTGCAGCTGCGTGTTCTTGACACGGTTCAGCTTGACGGTGTTCTTGATATACACGACGCCGCCCTTGGGGCCGGGGATCGCGCCGCGCACGGCGATCATGTTGCTCTCGGCGTCGACCTTGACGATCTGCAGGTTCTGAACGGTGACCTGCTCGGCGCCCAGATGACCGGCCATCTTCTTGCCGGGCATGACCCTGGAAGGATCGGTGTTGGCGCCCATGGAACCGACGGAGCGGTGCACGGGGCCCACGCCGTGGGTGTGCTCCTGGGAGTGCGCGTTCCAGCGCTTGACGACGCCGGCGTAGCCCTTGCCCTTGCTGGTGCCGATGACGTCGACCTTGTCGCCCTCGGCGAAGACGTCAGCCTTGACGATGTCGCCTACGTTGTAGGTGCTGCAGTCGGCCAGGCGGAACTCCTTGAGGTACTTGCGGGGCGCGACGCCCTGCTTGGCGAAGTGGCCCTTCATGGGCTTCGTCAGGTGCTTTTCCTTGACGTCGGCAAAGCCGAGCTGAACGGATTCGTAACCGTCCTTGTCAGCAGTCTTTCTCTGCGTGACGGTGCAGGGGCCGGCTTCGATGACCGTAACGGGGATCACCTTGCCGGTTTCGTCGAAGATCTGCGACATGCCGACCTTTCTGCCGATGATTGCTTTGGTGAGCTGCAATTTTATTTCCTCCTTAAGTTAGTGGTTGGAAAACAGTAAAGTTTTTGTCTTCCTTCATTTCCCAACATAACCCTCCCGCCTTCCGGGACTTCGGGCTGATACGGCATCCCTCCGCCTCAGCGGGAACGGTTGTTGACCTTTTAATAAATTAGAGTTTGATCTCGACGTCGACGCCGGCGGGCAGATCCAGGTTGGTCAGAGCCTCGATGGTCTTCTGCTCGGGGTTGCGGATGTCGATGAGGCGCTTGTGGGTGCGGCGCTCGAACTGCTCGCGGCTGTCCTTATACTTATGGACGGCGCGGAGGATGGTGACGACCTTCTTCTCGGTGGGCAGGGGGATGGGGCCCGCGACGTCGGCGCCGGTGCGCTTGGCCGCCTCGACGATCCTCTCGGCCGCCTGGTCGATCAGCTGGTGGTCATAGGCTTTCAGCCTGATTCTCATTTTCTGCATGTCTGCCATTTGTTCTCTTTCCTTTCTGTGCGTACGCAAATCCTTGGATTTGGTACGGCGAGAAACCGTGCAACGCTTCCGGGTGTATCATGCTCTGGGCATACGAAAAGCCGGCTGCATGAAGGGCTCCGGCGTGAACGTGATACTCGTTGGTCTCCCCGTGGCTTACCTGCCGAATGCAGGCAGTTCCGCCGGTTTAATGGATACGCGAGTATGGTGTGTTTCTCTGCCGCCCGATTCTCGGACTACTCCCCCGAAGTTACCCGGCCTGGCCGGCAATCTCCGGATTCATCGCTGTTATAATGTGTTTTGGGCTATCGCCCACTGCCCCCGATACTCCGGGCGCTCTATTAGAATACCAAAGTTCCGGAAAATTGTCAAGCCCTGCGGCTTGTCAAATCGAATATGGATTTGATGAATTTTCACGAACTTTCAAGCATTTTTTAGTCATTTCGCCGGTTTTCGGGCGAAAGTGACAAAACCGGCGCGGTATGCGATACGATACCCGGCGCTGCCATACGGTTTCAAATCGTCCCCGTGATCGGGGGTGATGCAGATGTGGAAAAAGCGGCTCTGTACACTGCTGCGCTTTTTGATTTGTTTGGCGATCCTGCTTTACATAATCCCCACAAAAGCAATGTGACCGCCCCTCCGGCCAAGAGTTAGCGGTCACACTGTGTGTGATAACTGATCGGAGCTGAAACCGTTTACCGGCAGCGCCCTTTTGCAGCTATTATTATACCAGACCCGGCGCTGTTATTCGACCTCAACCAGCTCGTACTCTCTGGAGCCGTAGCCCAGGGCGGCGGCAGCCTCGATGGTGTGCACGCCGTTGCGGGTCTCGATGCGCTCCACCAGATGGTCGCGGCCGGGATCGTCGCTGTTGTAGACAAGATCGATGCAGGCCTGGTCGATGGCGATGGGATCGACGGAGGCCAGGATGCCGATGTCCTTCATGCAGGGGTCCTCGGCCACGGCGCAGCAGTCGCAGTCGACGGACATGTTCTTCATGACGTTGATATAGGCGATGTTGCCCTTGAAGTAATCGACGACGCTCTTGGCGGCGTCGGCCATGGACTCCAGGAACAGGTCGTGCTCGGCGGTCCAGATCTTCTCGGGCTCGCCGGCGCCGTGGATCCACGCCTTGCCGTAGGAGGAGGCGCAGCCGATGCTCAGCTGCTTCAGCGCTCCGCCGTAGCCGCCCATGGGATGGCCCTTGAAGTGGGCCAGCACCAGCATGGAGTCATAGTTGGCCGTGTCCTTGCCCAGGAAGTTCTTGTGGATGACCTTGCCTCCCTCGATGGGGATCTCGATGTCCGGACCCTCGGCGTCCAGCAGGTCGACCTTGAAATACTCGCTCCAGCCGTGCTTGCGGATGGTCTTCAGGTGCTTTTCGGTGGTGTTGCGCTCGCCGTCATAGGCCGTGTTGCACTCGACGACGGTGCCGCCCACGAAGTCGATGACGGGCTTCCAGAAGTCGGGCTTCAGGAAGTTCTGGTTGCCGACCTCGCCGGAGTGCAGCTTGATGGCTACATTGCCCGGCAGCTCCTTGCCCAGCAGCTTGTACAGCTTCAGGACCCCTTCGGGGGTGATGTCTCTTGTGAAGTAGACCTTCGATTTCATATCGAACTTTTCTCCTTTCGTAAATGGCTGCGGAAACTCTTACCGGTTCTATTATACCCCCTGGAGTACGCTCCAGGTCAAGATTTTTCGATGAGATACAGGTATTCGCTGTTGTGGATGGTGCGCTCTTTGAGATTTCGGCCGCCGCGGAAGACGTTGTAGGCGGTGCCGAAGACCGTCAGACGGCCCAGTGGCGCCAGCCGCCGCTCCATCTCCTCCCGGGAGACGAAGCCCTCGGAATTGAAGGAGATCAGCAAAAACCGGGCGGGCACGGCCTCGCACAGGTCCATCAGCGCGTCGGCGGCCCCGGCGGCGCGGTTGTAGTCCGAGCGCCGCCAGTCGTCGGGGATGCCGGAGACGCGGCTGATCCGCCGGGGCTCCCGGTAGTCGTTGATCAGGTTGAGCATGAAATAGTTGGAGCCGTAGGGGTGCTGGTTGTAGGGCGGGTCAATATAGGCTAGGTCAACAGGCTCCATCTGCCGCGCCAGCGCGTTCGCGTCCATGGTGACGGCGTCGAAGGGGCAGCGATAGGCGCTGAACACGGGAAACGGCAGCTCGATGGGCGCGCAGATGCGGCTGAGGGCGTTGCGGCCCGTGCCGCCGTAGGCCCCGAGGCCCGTGCGGCGGTCCTTGTAAAAGCCCTTGAAGACGCCGGAGGTGTTGCATTTGACGGAGGCCTCGCTCAGAAGCGGGGCGATGAAATAGTGCTGCAGTTCCCCGTCCAGCCGGCCGATGGCCCGGCGGCAGGTGTCGAGATACGCGGCGTTCCGGGGCGTGTAAAAGACGCGGTCGCCGGGGCCGATAGCCGCCTCGTCCGCGGGCGCGTAGAGGCGGCGGATGAAGCCGTCCGTCACGGGGCGGTCGGCCATGTCGCGCAGAAGGCCCGCGTAGACGCCCCGGAGGGCCGCCTCGTCGGGGTTCGACAGGTAGCACAGCGCGATCGTGCGGCAGTAGGGCTCCAGATCGTTCGACAGCAGGTAGGAGGCGTACCGCTTGAGGTAGCGGGACACGACGCCCGAGCCCGCGAACAGGTCGGCGCACCGGAGCGTCTCCGCGCCCATGCGGTCCCGCGCCTCGTCCACCGCCCGCCCGATGAACCCCAGCAGCGCGCGCTTGTTGCCCAGATACGTGATCAATTGTTTCGAGAGAAAGTCTGCGTTTTCCATATCAGGATTGTACCACGTCAGCCGCGCCGTTGGCAAGGCGGAAGGCGGTTGTGCGCCGACCAGTCATGGCGGCCGCAGGCCGCCGCTGCGCCGACCACTTTCCGGGGCCATGTGCCTCAACGCCGTCAGGCGGTATCAAATGCGCCGCAGGCACCACAATTGTCCACTGTCAACTGTCAACTGTACACTATACGAAAAAAGCCGCCCTTGCGGGCGGCTTTTTCTGAGCGTTTATCGTTTTTTCCTGCGCAGCGCGATCGTGCCGCCTGCGCCGAACGCCATCATCGCGCCGAGGGCGGACTGGAGCACCCAGCCGCTGCCGCCGGTCATAGGCAGCTCGACGCCTTCGGTGTTCCAGAACTCCACCTGCCAGGTGTCGGCGGCGTGGGTGACGTTCGACAGGGCGGAGCCCTGGGTGGCGGCGACGCTGGTGGCCGTCACGGTCAGGTGCATGGCCCCGGGGTAGGGATGGTAGCCCGCCGGAGCTTCGGTCTCGATGAGGCGGTACTCGCCCTGGGGCAGCAGGCCCAGCCGCAGCAGTCCGCTTCCGTCGGTGACGCCGGTGATAACGGGATCTTTCCCGGCCAGCGGCCGGTCGTTTTCATCGCAGTCGTCCTTATTGTAAAGGGCGAAGGACGCGCCGGGCAGGACGCGGTCGGTGCCGATGACCGTCTTGCGGAGCCAGACCTCCTGCATGACGCCGTTTTTGATCAGCAGCGTATAGGACATGACGCCGCCGCCGTTCTCCGTGACCAGCTCGACGCCCGCGGGGGCGCTCTTGATGCTGACGCTGCCCGTGATGCTGATGGTGAAGCAGATATCCTCGTCCAGAAGCTGGTAACCAGGAAGCGTCTCCTTTTCGGAGAGGTAATAGGTCCCGGCGGGCAGCTCGCCCGTGATCCTGTCCACGACGCCGTTGACGTCGGTCAGCAGCTCTTCGTAGCCGGGGATGGGCTCATAGTCGCGCACAAGGTTGTGGTTGACGTCCTCCACCTGCCGGTAGAGGGCGAAGGTGACGTCCTCCAGGGGGTCGAGGCTGACGCTGTCGATCTTCTTGGCGCTGAAGGCGCCGCTTCTGTTCCAGACCGTCAGGCGGGCGATCATGTCGCTGTCTTCCTCGTAGGTCTCCAGCTGGAAGAAGTCGGATGCGCCGTCGGGCCCGGCGGCCGTGACCGTGCCGTCGGCCGCCACGGTGATCGTGACGCGCTGGGCGCCAACGTAACCCTTGGGGGTGCCGATCTCGTCGAGATAATAGGTGCCCGCGGACAGGTAGGCGGTGGTGATCCTGCCGCTTGCGTCGGTGGTATAGGAGGCGGCGGCCGAGATGGGCTCGCCGTCGGTGTCCGTCAGCTTGAACACGGCCCCGGCCAGCGGGTGCGCGCCGTTCCAGTCGGTCTTGTAGAGCTCCACGCCTGGGCGGGAGTTGACGACGGTGTCGGTGCGGACGTTCTGGTTCTCGGTGGTCTGCTCGCCCACGTGATAGCGGACGGTGTAACTCTCCGGATTGTTCAGCAGCTCGGCCTGGGCGGTAACGGTCCCGCCCTCTTCGATCGGGGTGATCGTGACGCCCGTCAGATCGGAGGTGACATAGCCCTCCTCGTCGTACGCAACGTTCGTATCGCTCAGCGTCACCTCGTGGACGACGTAATCCGAGAAGGGGATGCCGCTCTGCAGGTTGCCGAAGAAGTAGTAGAGCTCGGTCCCGCCAGGAGCCAGGCGGCGAACGGTGCCGGGCACCAGCGTCTCAGTGCTGCCGGAGCGCACATACACGGCGAACCATACGGGATCGTGGTCGCCCACGAAGTCGCTGTCGGTCCAGTCTTTGTGAACGGTCAGGCCCCAGCCCTTCTGGTTGCGGATGTCGATCTGGGGATCCTCGTCCTTGTGGATATAGTCGGCGTAGGGCTCGGTGCCGTTGTTTTGCTCGTGGCCCGCGTCGGTGCGGGTATAGCCGTCCTCCAGGCGCAGGGTGTAGCCGCGGGGGATCTCGTTTTCGCGCTCTTCCACCTTGTACTGGGTGCCCAGGACCAGGTCGCGGATCTCCACGGAGTAGCCCGCGGGGATGCGGGAGATGGCGCCGTTCATGGAGGTCTTGAAGATCACGGACTCCTTCTGGGCCGCGGTCCAGTTGTTGGCGGTGAAGTACGTCTGCAGCGCCTCGAAGGTGCTGACGCCCAGGGAGACGAAACCGCCCTGCGCGGCGTCCCAGCGGCAGTAATTGCCGGCGGGATCGATGACGTAATAGCTGTAGAGGTAGGCCAGGGGCAGGTCGGCGGCGTTTTCGTCCTCGCTGCCCAGATACAGACGGAAGGAGAACTCCGTGCCGTCCTGATCCGCCGTCAGGAGCGCCGTGCCGTCGGAATCGTAGAGCACCTTCTTGATGCGCAGGGCGCTCATGGCGTCTTCGTCCACGCAGTTGTCGTACTCGACCTTCTTGCGGGCCTCCAGCGTGTCATGGGGGGCGGCGTAGTCCCTGCGGGCCGTGCCGCCCACCTCGTTGACGGTCGCCGTGCCGGCGATCGTCTCGTCGTTGACCGTGACCTGTTCGTAGATATCGGGGTTGACGGCGCATTCCACGACCCAGTACTCCGCCACGTCCAGGGGCATGGCCACCTGGGCGGTCTCGCCGGGCCTGAGGAAGAAGACGCTGTCGTAGTCCTGCGTGCCGTCGGCGGGGGTGTAGTGCGCCTGATAGGGGACTTCGCGGGTGCTGTCCTTATAGGTGACGGCGGCGGGGTCGCTCAGCAGGTGCGGCGGCCCCCCGATGGGATCGGTCTTGAGGGTGTAATAGATCTGGTACGGGAACCGCAGCAGGGAACTGTCGGTGACCGTCGCGCCGGAGATGGACTTGCTCAGCTGGAAGGTGCCGGGCTTGACGGCCGCCAGATTGAAGCGCATGTGGAGGTTCGACGCGCCCGCGCCGCGCTCCATATAGAACATCTTCATGTCGTGGTTGGTGTAATCCCGGAAGACGTAGTTGCCCTCGCTGTTCAGGTGGAAGATCTCGTCCAGCTTCGCGCTGATCTGATCCTCGGTCATGCCGCGGGACTGGTAATTGCTCCGGAAGATCTCGTAGAGGGTGGAGTTGCCGCGGGAGCTGGTCACCTGGCCGGTGCGGAAGTTGATGGAGCCGGACATGGCCTTGTGGACGCCGCCCAGGTCGAGGACGAGCTCGCCGTCCACGTAGAACCAGAAGTCGTCGTCGCCGGAGAACTCGAAGATGATGTCGTGGCCCCAGGCGTCCAGGCCGCTGGCGGTCTGGGTGAAGGAGGCCTCCATCTCCATGCCGAAGAAGTAATACTGATCCTCCCCGGGGACCCAGTACATGATCTCGCCCTTGCGGGGGTCGGAGTCGGACAGCGTCGTCTGATCAACGGTGGTCAGGTTCCGGAAGGGGGCGGTGCGCCCCTCATCATGGGCCGCGACGATGTCGGCGTAAGGCAGGAACTGGCCGTGGGTCCTGGTGGGGCCCGAATCCGTGCCGATGGCCATCAGCTGGTCGTAGACCGTGAAGGTATTGGTGTCGGTGTCCAGCTGGGCGTGGTTCTGGGTGCTGTCGAACTCGAAATAGCCGCTTTCGTTGTGGATGCTTTCGATGAACAGATGGTTGACGTCGAACAGGCCCGATTCCGTTCCCGTGTACAGCTCACCCAGGGAGACGCCCGCCTGATGGGTCGCGTCGGTGGACTCCGGGTAGCCGTCGGCCTTGAGGTCGTTGGTCATCATGCCCGCCGCGTTGTTGTCGCCGTTGCCGTTCGCTCCGCCGGGCGCATAGAAGAAATCGTGCAGATCCGCGCTGCGTCGGTGGCTGCCGTAGGCCCTGACGTTGCCGAAATCGACCATCTTCATGGTGATGCCGAACTCGTCGTTGTCGATGGTGTTGACCGTGGACAGCTCCGGCGCTTCGCCGACGGGGACCACGGGCCGGACGATGGCGAAATAGAAGTCGGCGGCCTCGGCCAGCGGGCAGGGCACCACGCGGCCGTCCTCGACCTTGAGGCCGACGTAGCCGTAATTGGCATCGTCCCAGGCGACGATGGTGGTCTTCGTCTCGCCGTAGCGGCGGCCGCTGAGGTTGACGCCCACGGGGTCGTCCGCGACGGCGCTGCCGTTCTGGGGGGCCAGCACGTTGCCGTACTGGGTGTTGGTCAGCTCATAGTAATAATTGGGGGTGCCGTCGGAATTGTGGTACTCGGTGAAGTCCCACAGCGCCGTGTTGATCTGGCTGCCGATCCACTCGATCCCGTCGCCGGTGTCGTAGCAGCGGGCCAGGGTGCCGTTGTGGTCCACGACGTAGAACTCGTACCGCTTCGTGGTGTCGTTCCACACGCGGGTGTAAATGACCACCTGCGCGCCGTCGGGGACGTTGGTCGTATCGGAAACGCTGACCTTACGGGCGTTGTAGAGCGTGAAATCGTCCTGACTGATGGAGGACTCGCGGACGAAGCTGAGCCAGCTGGTGCCGGGGTTGCCCGTGACGCCGGCGAAGCCGTCCTTGGTGTAGTTGAGCACGTAGCCGTTGGCCGACAGCTGCCACTTGCCGCTTCTGGCGCCGGTGCCCGGGGTGGCCTTCAGCGCAGTGGCCTCGGCGGGGTCGTCCACGAGGCTGACCGTCGCGCCGCTCATCTTGAGATACTTCACCGCGCCGTCCGCCGTGGCGGACATGGTGTAGGTCTGCATCCCCTGGGCGTGGAAGGTCCACATGGAGATATCGGTGTTCTCGGCCACCAGCAGCGAGCCGTCGTTGTTCAGCACGTCGGGGCGGATCAGCATGGATGTCTGGGCCAGGCGGCTCCCGGCCGCCTGGGCCATCATCGCGCCCGCGGTGACGGACTCGTCGTTGTAGGCCACGCCCCAGCTCCTGCCGTCCAGCTCGTACGGATCGTCGTTGACGACGTAGGATTCCGGATAGGAGAAGGTCATGCGGGAGTTGGTCGCGTTGTTGGCGTCGGTCCACAGGCGGATGCCGCCGCCGCCGATGGAGTGCTGGAGCCACCGGTTCTGCGTGGCGTGCTTGATGAGAAGCTTTCCGTTCTCGGGCATGCTGACCGTAAAGGCCGTCTTGCTGCCGGCGGAAAGCTCGATGGTGTTCGCGCCGGAGCCCGTCTGATGGATATATCGCTTCTCCGCGCCGACCATCGTATAGATGTAATACTGGCCGTCGGTCCCCGTCGTCTCGAAGTACCACTCCGCGGCGCCGCCGACGGAGTTGGTCTCCTCCAGGGCGCCGCTTCCGAGCACGTTGCTGCTCCAGTATTTATTCAGACCGTTGTAGGAGATGTAGAACGGGCCGCCGGGCAGCTCGTTATCCGGGTCGCTGACCTTCTGGATCGCGGCGACGTAAGGCTCGGGGGCGTCCACGATGGCGTAGACGCTGAAGCCCTCGGCGGTGAAGCTGACGCGCTCGCCCTCGGCGGTGACGCCGGAGACCACGTCGCCCGTCGCCGAACCGTCGGCGAAGTGGACCACATGGGTGGTCAGGCTCGTGTCATGATCCGCCAGCTCGACGGTCACGTCCACGGGCGCCGCGTTTTTGACCTTCCGGCCGTCCTTGACCAGCCGGATGTCGAACAGACGGAGCCGGGCGCTGTCGGCCTCGCAGCCGACGGCATCGGCGGCCTTTTCGGTATAGGCGCCGTAGAGGGCGAAGGCGGGGCCGATCTCCTCGGCTTCCACTTCCACGCCCTCGGGCAGCTGCGCGTCGTCGGTGTAGGACACGGTGATGCGCCAGGTGTCGCCCTGACAGTCGGTGACGTACTTTTCGATGACGTAAACGAGGGCGTACACGGAGAAGGCGTCGCTGTCAAAGACGACCTCGTCGTCGCCGACGGGCGCATCCAGCTGCGCCGCAGCCGTCTGCTCCACGACCGTGGGCTCGCCGTCGCTGCCGATATGGACCACCTGCGCCGCGTCGGCGTGGGCGATCTTCGGGGCGCTCATGGTGACACGGATGGGGATCAGAGGCTCGATCTCATTGCCGTCTTTGTCACGGAAGCTGATGTCCACGGCCTCCACGCCGGTGACCTTCGCGTCCACCGCGCCCGTCACGGCGGTCTCGATCTCGTCGGACGGGACCGCCGTCAGGACCATCGTCGTCCCGGCGGGGAACGCCCCGGCGTCGGCCTCCACGGTCACCCGGACAGCGCCCGATTCACCCGTGAACGTCCGGGCGGGGTACTCGCTGTTCTGCTGCGACTTCTCCCACTCCTTCGCGTCGGGGATACGGACGCAGGCGACGAGGGCCGGATCGTCGTCTGCATACTCGCCGAAAACGACGGAATCGTCTCTTACTTCGATAACTTTCAGTATAATCTGCTCGTCATCATCCTCACCGTATTCGACAAACACGGCAGGGCGGAGCGTTTCATCTTCATTTTCAAGCAGGAGGACGTCGCCGGGGACCGGCTCGTCGCAGTCGTATTCCCCGACCAGCGCCAGCTTCGTCAGCTCGTCGATCCAGGCGGCCGTATCGCTGACGCGGGGGACCGCCCTGGCGGGGATGTTCGCATGGCTCAGGCAGAAGGAGACGAAGGTGGCGTCCCAGGCGCCCTCAGTCTGGCCGTACCAGTCCATATAGCGGTTCCAGCCGTCCTCAGGGGCATAGCCGACCTGCTCCAGCGCCACGGCCAGCAGGTCCTCGCGCCAGTTCCCGGTGAGCTCCAGCTCCTCCGCGGTCCACTCCTCATGGACGGCCGGGACGATCTCCGGCTCCGCGTCGCGCTGCTGGACGTACTCTTCCACCTCTTCGGCGGTCATGTCGATCTCACGGAAGCACTCGTCGGTGTGGACGTGCTCCTCGGTGACCTCGGGCAGGCCGCAGGCCAGGGCGTACTGGACCTCGTAGCAGCCGAGGCCGTGGTGATGGGCGCCCTCGCCCTCGGGGATCGTGCAAGTCAGCTCCTCGTGCCAGCCGTAGCACGCGTCGCCGTGGACGTGATTCTCATTGTCGATGCCGCAGGAGGGCTCCTCGTCCCGGACGCGCTCATAGCAAGACGCGTCGTGGACGTGGCCGTCGGACTCCAGCCTGTCGCAGATGAGGGCGTTCATCTCCTCATAGCAGCTGTCGTCGTGCTCATGCAGCTCCAGCTCGGGCAGCGGGCAGCGCAGTTCGCCGTCTTCGTCGTAGCAATCGTCGTTGTGCTCGTGGGCCACGAGCCCGCGGGCCGTGCAGACGAGCTCCATCTGCTTGTGGTTCAGCGCCTCGCCCTCGATCCTCAGCTCGCGGAAGGTGCCGTAGGTGACCGCCAGGGCCAGCAGCAAAAAGACGGACAGCCACTGCTGATGCTTTCTGCGCCGCGCCAGATATACGCCGGCCTGCTTTTCCATCGTACCGTTCACGCTGTCCGCCTCCTTTCACCGATGCATATATATAGTGTACCATAAAAGTGGGGTTTATGTCACCACTATATCTTGTAAAATGCTTTGCAAGATATCGACGGTCTGCCCGTTGTCTGCTCTCAGTATACCAGACCGCCGTCAAAGGACCCGTCAATAATCGGCCCGATCCTGCGTCTGCAGCGTTATTACTATACCGCGCCGACCGTATAAAACCGTGATATCGGGGCCGGATCGCCCGCCAATGCGTCGTCCCGCCCGGGGCCGATCCCTTCGTCCGCCGCCGCCGCGGTTTTTCCGCAGTATCTTTCGCCTATTATACTGAAAAACCGTCGCCTTTGTTCCCCTCCCCCCCAGAAGTTAACTCCCTTAACAATCAAAGAAACAATCAAAAAACGCCCCCTCCCTGCGCAAAGCCCGCCCAAGCGGCCGGGATCGTGCCGGGATCGGATCGCGTCGCAGGGGCCGACGCCCACATCGGCCCATGATCCCGCCCGCGTTTCGTGCCTCCGCTGCGACGACCACTGTCCGGGGCCATGTGCGTCCCGCCGTCAGGCGGCATCAGATCGTCGGCCGGAGGCCGACTCCTTAATTGTCAATTGTCCATTGTCAACCGTCAATTCAAAAAAAGCGTCCCGCCTGACGGCGGGACGCCTTCCCTTACACCTTATTTAAAATTGTACGCTGTGACGATGGGCTCCCGGCCCTCCGCCTTGTCGGTGAAATACTCATACAGGCTGATGCCGAGGAACGAGCCGCTGATGTTGTGCACGTTGCGCCAGCCGCTGCCCTGCAGGCGGCAGATGGCGTAGTAGCTGCGCTGGCTGGAACGGCAGTGGAGGTACACGGGCACGTCCTTGGGGATCTCGTCCATGCGCTGGGTCAACTGGCTCAGAGGCACGTTATGCGCGCCCTTCAGGTGCCCGGCGGCGAACTCGTTCTCCTCGCGGACGTCCACGATATACGCCCCGGACTCCACCAGGCCGCGGACCTCGCTGACCTGCACCTGCCGCACGCGGCCGTAGAGGATATTGAGCGCCGCGGTGGCGGCCAGGTTGACCACGTCCTTGGCCGTGCCGAAGACGGGCGAATAGCACAGCTCCAGCTCCTTCAGGTCCTCCAGATCGGCGCCCATGGTGATCATGGCGGCGATGACGTCGATGCGCTTGTCCGCTGCGCCCGCGCCGATGGCCTGCGCGCCCAGGATGCGCCCTGTGGGCGTCTCGAAGACGAGCTTGAACGCCATATAATGGGCCCCGGGCATGATGCCCACCTTGTCGTTGGGGTAGATCGTCACGCTGTCGCAGCTGAACCCGGCCTCCCGGGCGGCGCGGACGTTGAGGCCCGTGGACGCGGCGTTCATGTTGAAGACGCGCAGGCAGGAGGAACCGATATAGCCCCGGTTGTTGTGGTGCAGGCCGTACATATGGTCGGCGGCGGCGCGGGCCTGCCGCTGGGCGGGACCGGCCAGCGCCAGACGGCCCCAGCGGTGCGTCAGCGCGTTGTAGATCTCCACGGCGTCGCCGACGGCGTAGATATCGGGATCGGAGGTCTGGTAGTTGTGGTTGACCTTGATGCCCCGCGTCTCGCCGATCTCCAGCCCGGCCTCCCGGGCCAGCTCGGTCTCGGGCGTCACGCCGATGGCCATGACGACGGCGTCGGCGGGGACGGAAAAGACCTCGTCGCCGCGTCTGGCCAGCACATGGCCGTCCTCCACGGCGGTGACGGTGGCGTTGAGATAAAGCCTGACGCCATTGTCATCCAGCTCCTTGTGCAGGATCTGGACCATGTCGTGGTCGAAGGGCGCCAGGATCTGATCCATGCCCTCGACGAGCGCGACCTCCTTGCCCAGGGCGCGCAGGTTCTCCGCGGCCTCGATGCCGATGAAGCCGCCGCCCACCACGACGATATTCTTCGTCTCCGGCAGATCCACGCAGGCCTTCAGCGCGCGGATGTCCGTGACGTTGCGGATGGCAAAAACGTTTGCCCGGTCGATGCCGGCGATGCTCCTGGGCATCACGGGACGCGCGCCAGGGGCCAGCACCAGCTTGTCGTAGCGCTCCTCATACGTCTCGCCGGTCAGGGTGTCGCGGACCGTGACGGTCTTCCTGTCGCGGTGGATGGCCACAGCCTCGGAATGGACGCGGGCGTCGATGTTGTGCTGGGCCTTGAAGCGCTGGGGGGTCATCATGATCAGCTTATTGCTGTCGGCCACGGTGTTGCTCAGGTGATAGGGCAGGCAGCAGTTGGAAAAGGAGACGTGCTCGCCGCGCTCCAGCATGACGATCTCCGCCTGCGCGTCGAGCCGCCGCACGCGCGCCGCCGCGGACGCGCCGCCGGCCACGCCGCCGATCACTACAAGTTTCATGGTTGAGTCCTCCTCCGGGTATTTGATATTTTTATTATACCCATAACTCACGGAACGAGTCAAGGAGGAATGAGGTGAGGCGTTGCAGGGAAGGGCCGCGCGGGAAGACAGTGCGGGGAGGGCGGCGCGGCTGCGATCATTCAGGGCCATGAGGTGCGCTGCCCTTCCTTGGCTCCCTCCGTGAGGGAGCTGTCAGTCGGCGGACGCCGACTGACTGAGGGAGTTGCCGCGGGATGCACACGTTTCCGGGGCCGTGATGTGCGCGGGCCGGTCATGGCGGCCGCAGGCCGCCGCTGCAACGACCGCGAAACGCATGCGTGATCATGGACCATGTGGGCATCGGCCCCTACGAAGCGATATCATTCCCCACCCGCTGTCATCCCGAGGGTCACGTCAGCGGAGTCTAAGGATCTATGCCCTTACGCTCCGGTGCCAATGACAAAAAAAGCCCGGAGGCGGCTGCCTCCGGGCGACGGTTCTTCGATTTTAGCCTTCGATCATGATGGTCTGCTTCTCGGGCAGCTTCTTGGCTTCCTTCTTGGGGACGGTGAGGGTCAGCACGCCGTTCTCAAACTTGGCCTTGACGTCCTCGACGGTCACGTGCTCGCCCACATAGAAGCTGCGCTGCATGGCGCCGGCGTAGCGCTCCTGACGGATCAGGCGGCCGTTCTCGTCCTTTTCATCCTTGTCGAGGCCCTTCGCGGCGCTGACGGTCAGGTTGCCGTTCTCCAGGTCGATGTTGATCTCGTCCTTCTTGAAGCCCGGCAGGTCGATGTCCACCTGGTAGCTGTCGTCGTGTTCGCGGACGTCGGTCTGCATGACGTGGGCGGCGTGCTTGCCGTAGAGCTTCTTATCAACGTCGCCGAAGCCGCGGAACGTCGGGAAATCAAAGTTCATCAGATCATCAAACAGGTTCTCTCCGAAAATGGTGGGGTATAACATTTTTAAGTCCTCCTTTTTTGGGCCTCGCGATCCCTTGGGGGTCTCGCGGTCTCTTTTTATCTTTCGACTATGTTATACCACGATGTTTTAGCACTGTCAATGCCTGAGTGCTAATTTGTTTGTGAATTTATTGTGACAAGCCTGCAAGTGTGTCGAACCGGATCGAATTATTTTGGCACTTCCGATTTTGAATTGCTATTTTGCCAACTCAGTATACCACTCTTCGTCTGTCGAGTAATCTCCCTTGCTCATCTTTCTGTTGCAATTTAGCGTAATTATGTATATAATATTGCTAAAGGAGTGATGACCATGCCAAACATTCGGCCGATTTCTGATCTGCGAAACCATTTCGCGGAAATCACAAGGGATGTGCAAGCTACCGGCGAACCTGTTTTCCTGACGAAAAACGGCGTCGGCTCCCTCGTCGTCATGAGCATGGAGGCCTACGAGACCAAGCGGTATGAATCAGTCGTATACGACCGTCTGCGAGAGGCAGAGCTGGAGGCACGCTCCACCGACGTGCGCTATTCCCATGAGCAGGTGACCCAGGACGTACAGGCGCTGCTGGATGAGCTTCTCACCGAGGATACGGATCGTGCGTAAAATCGTTTATTTGCCGCTGGCCCGGGCCGATCTTCTGGAAGCGATCACCTACATCGGCCGGCAGCTGGACAGCCCGCAGGCCGCAAAGGCGCTGCACAATGCGTTTCTCGACGCCGTGGAGCGCGTTGCTGCCTTCCCCTATGCCTATGAGCTGTACCGCACGGATCGTCCGATGCTGGACGAGATCCGCAAGGTTCCCGTCAAAGGATATGTCCTTTATTACACGGTCTACGAGGACCGGATCGAGCTCCGGCGTTTTCTCCACGGCAGACGCGAGAGAAAAGACATGATTTGAAAGCTGAGAATACCAAGTTTTTTCGAACAGATTACGAAAAAAGAAAGACGCCTCCGCGGCGTCTTTTCTTTTACCCGATGTTGTGTACGATGGTGATCTCCCCTGCGTCCAGGGCGCGGGCGCGCATCTCGTCGGATGCGGCGGCCTGACCGCCGAACAGCAGGAGCGCTACCAGTGCCAGCGCGCAAAGGACGCCGGCTGCCAATCTTCTGAACATATGATATCGCCCTCCGATCGTAAAGAGAACTGGATGGATCATAACAGATCGATCAAAGACTTGCTCATTTGCAAACAACGAAAAGAGCCGCCCCAGAGGGCATCGGCATGCCTGTCGAAAAACAGGTTTTTCGACAATGACGGGCCCGCAGGCGCCTTCCGCGCCTGCTCGGGTCGGTCAGACAGCGCGCACTCGCTGCGCTCGCACGCTTGCTTCCCTCCAAGGTGTTTTTCCCATGGCGCATGTCCATGGAAAAAACTGATCGATCAAAGACTTGCTCATTTGCAAACAACAAAAGAGCCGCCCCTGAGGGCAGCTCTTTGTTTGTGTAGGCGTCAACCTATTTTCCCGGTCCGTCGCCAGACAAGTATCTTCGGCACCTGCGAGCTTAACTACTGTGTTCGAAATGGGAACAGGTGGACCCTCGCCGTAATCAACACCTACTGATTGAATTGTATCACACTCACCAGCGGTTGGCAAGTATGAATTGGTGACCCGTACGGGAATCGAACCCATGTTTGCGGCGTGAGAGGCCGCCGTCTTAACCGCTTGACCAACGGGCCATTTGGTACACCATCAGGGACTCGAACCCTGGACACCCTGATTAAGAGTCAGGTGCTCTACCAGCTGAGCTAATGGTGCATATTGTCATCGGCACATTAAAAACTGAAAAGGGAAAGAAGAAAAGAGCAAGAGTTGAGGTTCGCCATATATACTCGATTCGAATATATTAGGTCAAGTCCTCGGCCTATTAGTATCGGTCGACTCAATACATTACTGCACTTACATCTCCG
>SVKN01000019.1 GCA_015068445.1 Oscillospiraceae bacterium
CGTCACCGAGATCTGGGACCGCACGGTGGACCGGAGCCTCACGGTCCGGCGCATGTACGTGGTGGCTAATCACGTGATCCCGGAAAGCGAGGCGCGGGAGAAGGACGACGCCCCGGAGCAGCTGGACCTGTTCACCGACTACGGTCAGAAGGCCGCCGAGGAGGCGGCTCTGGAGCGGGAAAAGCGGATGCAGAGCGCCATGCTGACCATCCGCAGGAAGTACGGCAAAAACGCCATCCTCAAGGGCATGAATCTGGAGGAGGGCGCCACCGCCGTCGAGCGCAACAAGCTGGTGGGCGGCCACAAGGCAAGCAAGGAAGGGGAGACGACATGAGCCGCAAATACGACGATATCATCGCTCTCCCACACCATCAGTCTCCGACGAGGAAGCGCATGACCATGACGGAGCGCGCCGCGCAGTTCTCCCCCTTCGCCGCCCTGACGGGCTACGGCGACGAGATCAAGGAGGCAAGACGCGCCACCGATGAGCGCCCTATCCTCGACCGCGACGCCCGGGAACGCCTGGACCGCCGCCTGATCCGGCTGCTCGGCGCGATCAACGACCGGCCGACGGTCGCCGTGTCCTGGTTCGTCCCGGACAAGAAGAAATCCGGCGGCGCCGTTCGCAGATGCGAAAGTAAAGCTGTCAAGCTTGACGGCAAAAAGGACCGCCTGCTGCTGGAAAACGGCGAGTGGGTCCCCCTGGCCGACGTCCTGAGCGTCGACGGCAGCCTCTTTGACGAGCGGGAAGAATAAAAAAAACAACGCCCTCTTTCTTGCACGGAAAGAGGGCGTTCGCTGTTCTCTTGTCATCTGCGGAACAGCCGCCGCAGCACGTTGATCACCGCCACCAGCAGACCGACGACGGCGAAGATGCCGCCGATAAAGATAAAGATCACCGTGAAGATCGGTATCCCGTGCCCCTCGCCGCCGCCGCTGAAGATCAGCTGATCGAGATACACGCCGCCCATCATCAGCCCGACGCCGATCCCGGGCAGCACCAGCATCATCAAAAGCCAGAAATAGACAGAGCGACCCTTTTTCATTCGACCCACGGCCTTTCCATGCGGCACTCTTCGCACTGCCAGCCCGTATTGCCCGCGTGATGGCAGAAGGGGCAGGTCCAGCTGCCGTCGGGCGCTTTCAGCGCGTCAACGTCGATCACGTTCCCCTCTGTATCCGTCCATGTGCGCGACAGCAGCCGGTCGTCCTCCGCCCACTGTGTCATCAGGCGGCTCAGCTCGTACAGCGCGCCCTCGTCGCCCTTTGGCGGCTGGACGTCGCCGTCGATGACGTAGTATTCCGTCGCTCTGCCGCCGTTGCGGGTGTTGTCGTAATCCAGCTCATAATGAATGGACGGCGCATCCAGGACGATCAGATCGGTTGGGGGCAGATCGACCCACCGGGTCAGATCGAAGCGGTCCACGT
Source organism: Oscillospiraceae bacterium (assembly GCA_015068445.1). GTDB lineage: Bacteria > Bacillota > Clostridia > Oscillospirales > Butyricicoccaceae > RGIG1902. The sequence goes on from SVKN01000019.1 coordinate 1,429, forward strand.
GCGCCTGCACCTGCGCCAGCGCGTCGTCGTCCGCCCGATAGACGGTCGTCTTGATCAGCGCGCCAAACCACGGCTGATCCTCAATGGTCAGCGTGATCCCGTCGGCCGTCTGTTTCAGGCGGATATCGCTGTGTCCGCCGGTCATGCCGCCGCCCGAGCTGCAGGAGCACTCGATCAGTGTCCCGACGTCTGCGGGCTTGCGGCTGAACCAGCTTTTGAACGGTCTGAGCATGGCGATCCCTCCGATCACGATCAGAATCATCGCGGGCGCGGCGACCCGCAGGGTAACTCGTTTCATTGCGGCAGCCTCCTCAACAGTTGTGATCCGTTTTCCTTGAGCCAACGGTCGCGTTCGTAATAATCGGGCATCACCCGTAGGACTTCGGCATAAAAGGCAGGGGAGTGGTCCATCACCTTCCGGTGGCACAGCTCGTGCACCACCACGGCGTCCAGCGTCTCCGGCGGCGCCAGCATCAGCAGGCAGTTGAAGTTCAGATTGCCCTTCGTGCTGCAGCTGCCCCAGCGCGTTTTCTGCGCCCGGATCGTGACGCGCCCGTAGTCGACGCCGACCAGCGCAGCATAGTGTTTCACCCGCTCCGGGATGACGTCGAGCGCTTTTTGCGCAAGACTGTAAAGCTCTGAGCTTGACAGCTTCGGCGCTTCGTTCATCAGCTGCTCCCGGGCCTTCCGGAGGTGGTTTTCGATCCAGGACCGCTTTTCCGCGAGGATGGCCTCCACCGCCTGGCGGCTCATGCGCCGCGGCGCGCGGACGATCAGACGCCCGTCCCTGATCTGCAGCCCCACTGTCTTCCGGTCGCTGCGGATCAGCTCGTATTCCACGGCGCTCACCCCCTTTTTCTACAGTATAGCACACGGACTGCCTCTTGACAAATCCTGTGAGATAGAGTATGATAGTTTCGTAAGTTAGCGTAGACTAACCATATAGGAGCGATACCATGCTGACCGTCCTGATAGCGGGTCTCATCGCGGCCGCCGTCTTTTTCGGCATCCGCAGGGAGGTCCGCATCTTCAAAAAGGGCGAGCTGTGCGACTGCAGCGGCGACTGCGCCCACTGCCGCATCCAGTGCCGCAGCAACCCGAACTATTTCGGCCTGAACCGGAAGGAGGAGTGATCATGCAGATCATCGGCTGGCTCATTCTGATCGTTGTTTTCGTATCTCTGACGCTGGGCTCGTGGAAGGAGCGCCAAAGAAAGAAGAACGGTGCCTTCGCCACGATGAACACCACCGTCGGCGCGCTGCTCAGGCGCGACCCGGGCGTGGCGCAGGTGCTGATCGACCACGGCATGCACTGCGTCGGCTGCCCGTCCTCGGCGGGGGAGACCGTCGCCCAGGCCGCTGCCGTCCACCAGATCGACGCCCAGGCGCTGCTGAGCGACGTGAACCGCTATTTCATGACACACAAAAAGGAGGCATAACGCCTCCATGAGCCTGTCGAAAAACAGGTTTTTCGACAGAAAGGGGCCCGCAGGCAGAAGAACGTCTGCCTGCTCGGGCCGGTCTGCTGCAGCGCACTCGCTGACGCTCGCACGTTTGCAGACCGGAAGGTGTGTTTTCGGCGGCACATGTCCGCCGAAAACACGATCCATGACTGCTCGCTGCGCGAGCATGAGAGAAAATCCTATTATACACGACAAAAGGAGGCATAACGCCTCCTTTTTATCGTTCCTGCATCAGCTTTTCCAGAATGACCGCGTCGGCAGGGCAGAAGTCGTATCGGGGGATCTCCGCAGGCGTGATCCACCGCAGATCGATATGCTCCAGCAGCTTCGGCGTGCCGGAGACGATGGTCGCCTCCAGAAGCGTCAGATGGACCGTCAGGTCGGGATATTCATGGGTCACCTCAAAATAGACGTCCCCGGGCGCGACGGTCACGTCCAGCTCCTCCCTGCATTCGCGGATCAGCGCCTCACGCGCCGTCTCGCCGGGCTCCAGCTTGCCGCCAACGAACTCCCACAGCAGCCCCCGCGCCTTGTGCGCCGGGCGCCGGCAGATCATGAATCGCTCTCCGTCCCGGATCAGCGCGGCAGCGACCTCCGTCATAGTATCACCTCTGCGCATGATTATACAATAGCCGGCGCTTTTTTGCAAATGACAGTAGCGCTTTAAAGTGAGATGTGCTATACTGTTAAGCGATCGAATCGTTTTGAACGGAGGAAACCATCATGTCAGATCTCAAATATATCATCTGCGGCAGGCTATACGACGGCATTCGCGACGAGCTGCAGCCCGATATGCGCCTGATCATTGACGGGAAGACCATCGCCGCCGTGGGCCGCGGGCTGGAGCGGCCCGAGAGCGCGCAGGTGATCGACCTTTCCGACGCCGCCGTGACGCCGGGGATGATCGACGCCCACATGCACATGGACTATTTCGACTGGCACACCATCCGCGAGGAGGTCTATCTGGAATCGGAGGAGATGAAGACCCTGGCCGTCGCCCGGTGCGCCGAAAAGGCGCTGCGCCGCGGCTTCACCAGCGTGCGCCACATGGGCGCCATCGCGTCGGTGGGCTACGGCGTCCTGGACGTCCGCGACGCCATCAACAAGGGCTATCTCAAGGGCGCGCGCATCGTCGCTGCGCCGCTGAACCTCTGCTCTCCCGGCAGCCACGGCGACATGTCCCAGGGCTTTTCCCGCAATCCCGCGCTGTCCGGCGTCATGCAGCGCATGAAGCCGACCCTCGGCAGCGGCCGCGATTTCTTCACCAACGCCGTGCGCGAGGAGCTGAAATACGGCGCTGACTTCATCAAGATCATGGCCACCGGCGGCTTCTTCACCCCCAACGACACGCCGCTGCAGAAGCAGCTCAACGACGAGGAGCTGGAGGCCATCATCCGCACCACCCACGAGCTGGGCAGCACCGTGACGGCCCACGTCTACGCCCCCGAGATGATGCAGACCATGGTGAAGCTGGGCATCGACGGCATGGAGCACGGCTCCCTGATGGACGACGAGACAGCCGCCATGATCGAGAGCGCCGGGACGTATCTGGTGCCCACCTTCTGCCCCTACGACGAGGCCGTCCACTACGATCCCGTCAAGCTCAGGGACAAGCAGCCGGAGTTCCGCGCGAAGCTGGAGCAGTACAAGGACGTGCTGATCGCCGGGCGCGAGGCCATTTGCCGCAGCCATATCAAGCTGGGCTACGGCACGGATTTCGTCGCCAACCACCAGAACTACGACAGCGGCTGGGAGTACGCCGCCTGGCTCAACAGCGGCATGGACCCCTTCCGCACGCTCAGGGCTGCCACGGCAACGAACGCCGGGATCCTGCACCTGCAGGACAAGGTCGGCACCCTGGAGCCCGGCAAGCTGGCCGACGTCGCCGCCTGGCGCCGCGACCTGCTCACAGACCCCAAGGCGCTCCTGGACTGCGCCTTCGTCATGAAGGAGGGCGTCGTCTACGACACCGAGATCAGCGACGACATCGACCAGTAGCAACACCATACACGAAAACGCGGCCACACGGCCGCGTTTTTTCACAAAACAGGCTTGACTCTCCCATTAGGGGAGGGCTTATACTGAGCACAGATCCGGATCAGACATGATGAAAGGAGACTGACCATGCTGCAGATCGGCGCGTTTTCAAAGGTCTGTCAGGTCAGCGTCAAGACGCTGCGCCACTACGACAGCATCGGCCTGCTGCGCCCCGCGGAGGTGGATGCGTTCACGGGGTACCGCTATTACGCGGAGGAGCAGATCGACAGGATGAACTATATCCAGCGGCTCAAGCGCTACGGCTTTTCGCTGGAGGAGATCGCCCGGCTGCTGGACGTCTCCGATCAGACGAAGCTCCTGCGCGCGCTGCGGGAGCGTCAGGAGCAGCTCACCCGGGACCGTCGGGAAACGGACGTCATCCTCCGTGAGCTGCAGACACACATTTCCATGTTTGAAAGGACAGGCGATATGATGACGTATCAGAAGAATTACACGGTGTCGATCAAAGAGTCCCCCGCGCTGAGCGTGCTGGCGTCCCGCCGCGTGATGAGCGTGGACGATTTCGGCCGGTGCTACGGCGCGCTGTTCGAGCGCGTGGCCAGGGAGCATCTGACGCCCACGGGCCTCACCGGCTCCCGGTATTTCGACGAGACCTTCGACCATGACGCCTCGGATATCGAGGTGTTCATCGGCGTGCGGGAGGAGGACAGGGCCGATCAGACGCTGCCGGCGCAGACCTGCGCCATGACGGTCCACCGCGGCGGGTACTCCACCCTCAACGAGGCGTATGGCGCGGTCGTCCGCTGGATCGCCGAAAAAGGCTATGAGATCGCGGGCGCGCCCTTCGACCTCTACGTCAGATCCCGCTTCGACGCCCCCTCGCCGGAAGATTGGGAGACGGAGGTCTGGTTCCCCGTCGTGAAGAAGTAAAAAAGAGAGGCTGTGCGGACGCGCACAGCCTCTTTTCCTCTGCATAACGGCGGTTCACGACAGGTACACGTCGTTCTCCGACGCCTTCTTGACCGTCTTCGTCGCCACCCAGAACATCAGCCCCACGAACGCGACGAAGATCAGCGAGAAGATCGTCTGGGTGGTGGAGGCGATGAAGTCGTAGGTCCCGTGCAGCAGCACGGGCACCGCCACGGCCAGCGAGCGCGCCGTTTTCGACGCGCCGCGGTCGCCGATCAGCGCGAAGCGCTTGGCGATGCCGTACCAGAAGCCCATGAACACGCCGAAGCAGGCGTGACCGGGCACCGCCGTCACGGCGCGAACCACGGCGACGCCGAAGCCGAAGTTCAGCACGTACCCGATATTTTCCCACAGCGCGAAGCCCAGGGAGATGAACACGGCGTACACCACGCCGTCGAACTGACAGTTGAAGTTGGGCGAGCGCCAGGTCTTCCATTTGAGGACCAGATACTTGAAGCCTTCCTCGCTGAGGCCCACCACGATATAATACAAAATGACGTCGCAGAGGAACCCGCCCCCGGGGAACAGCTCCTCCAGCGCCGACATGCCGAGCTGCTCCGTCACCATGGCGGCCAGCGTCGACAGCGAGCCGAAAAAGACCAGCGAATAGAGGTACCCCATGGGCTCCTTCTCCAGCCGGTCGGCGTCGTAGACCTTCTTCATCAGCCACACCGCCGGGATGATGGCAGCCAGGATCAAAACACGCAGGATCATAGTTTTCCTCCGAAATCAGGCGTTCAGGATGCTCATGAACTCCTCGCCCGTGATAGTCTCGTGCTCATACAGATAACCGGCCAGCTGATCCAGCTTGGCGCGGTCCTTCGTCAGGATATCGACGGCCTTGTCGTGCTGACGCCGGACGAGCTCTACGACCTTCTTGTCGATCTCCCGCTGGGTCTCGGCGCTGCAGGCGAGAGAGGCGTCGCCGCCGAGATACTGGTTGCTGACGGTCTCCAGCGCCACCATGCCGAACTCGTCGCTCATGCCGAAGCGGGTGATCATGGCGCGGGCCAGCTTCGTGGCCTGCTCGATGTCGTTGGACGCGCCCGTCGTCACAGAGCCGAAGACGACCTCCTCGGCGGCGCGGCCGCCCGTGTAGGTGGCGATCTTGTTCTCGATCTCCTCGCGGCTCATCAGGTATTTGTTGCCCTCGTCCACCTGCATGGTGTACCCCAGAGCGCCGGAGGTGCGGGGGACGATGGTGATCTTCTGCACCGGGGCGGAGTTCGTCTGCCGCGCCGCCACCAGCGCGTGGCCGATCTCGTGATAGGCGACGATGCGCTTCTCCTCATCGGTCAGAATGGCGTTCTTCTTCTGGTATCCGGCGATGACGACCTCGATGCTCTCCTCCATGTCGGCCTGGGTCGCCTCGCTGCGGCCGTCGCGGACGGCGCGCAGCGCCGCCTCGTTGACGATGTTGGCCAGCTCCGCGCCAGAGGCGCCGGCGGCCATGCGGGCCACCTGCAGATAGTCGATGTTCGGGTCGGCCTTGATCTTTTTGGCGTGGACCTTCAGGATGGCCTCGCGGCCCCGTAGGTCGGGCAGCTCCACGGGCACGCGGCGGTCGAAGCGGCCGGGACGCGTCAGCGCCGGGTCAAGGGACTCCGGCCGGTTGGTGGCGGCGAGGATCATCACGCCGCTGTTGCCCTCGAAGCCGTCCATCTCGGTCAAAAGCTGGTTGAGCGTCTGTTCGCGCTCGTCGTTGCCGCCGTAGGCGCCGGAGTTGCGCTTCTGACCGATGGCGTCGATCTCATCGATGAACACGATGCACGGCGCCTTCTCCTTCGCCTGCCGGAACAGGTCGCGGACCTTGGATGCGCCCATGCCCACGAACATCTCCACGAACTCGGAGCCCGACATGGAGAAGAACGGCACGTTCGCCTCGCCCGCCACGGCCTTGGCCAGCATGGTCTTGCCGGTGCCCGGCGGGCCCACCAGCAGCACGCCCTTGGGCATGTTCGCGCCGATCTCACGGTATTTTGACGGATCGTGGAGGTAATCCACGATCTCCTGCAGGCTCTCCTCGGCCTCGTCCACACCCTCCACGTCGTCGAAGCGGATGCCGTCGGAGGACTTGACGTAGACCTTGGCGTTGGACTTGCCCAGATTGAACATCATGCTCCCCGCGCCGCCGCCCGCGCGGTCCATGAGCTTTTTCGACATATACTGTCCCACCAGCGTGAACAGAAGGATGGGCACCACCCAGCTCAGCAGGAAGCTCATCAGGGGAGAGGCCTGCTCGACGATGCGGCTGGCGAACTCCACGCCGGCGCCGTGCAGGCGCTCCACCAGCCCGGGGTCTTCGATGACGCCCGTGCGGTAGACGGTGGTCTTGTCCTTGTCGGTGAAGAGGATCTGGTTGCTCTGCAGCTCCACCTGACCCACCTCGCCGTTTTCGGTCATGGTCATGAACGTGCCGTAGTCCACTTCCTTGATCTCGCGCTGCTCCATCCAGGGCATGAGGAACGCGTTGACCAACAGCACCAGCACCAGCATGACCGCATAATAGAAAATCAACGGCTTTTTCGGCCGCTTTACCTCGTTCATGATATCCTCCTTTCGGGAGTCTGTATCCTGTTTTGATTATAGGCATGTGTGAAAACGGTGTCAAGTCGCTCATATTGACAAGCGGCGGCTGTCGGTGTAATATTTTTGTGAACGTTGACCGCGCAATATTCAATTATAATATTAAAGGAGAATCACCATGGACAAGAACGTATTGGTCATGATCCCCGGCCCCACGCCGGTCGTCGATTCCATCCGCACCCAGATGGGCCGTCCCATCCAGGCCTTCGGCGATCCCCGGTTCGTGGCTGACTATCGCGCCCTGATCGACGATTTGGGCCAGCTGTTCAACTGCTCCGGCGTCACCTTCCCGCTGGCCGGCACCGGCACCCTGGCCATGGAAATGGCCATCGCCAACACCACCAGGAGAGGGGACAACGTCCTCATCGTCTCCAACGGCTTCTTCGGCGACCGCTTCATCGACATCTGCGAGCGCAAGGGCCTGAACGTGGACGTCCTCAGCGCCGAGTGGGGCGATTTCGTCACCCCCGAGCAGATCGACAAAAAGCTCAGTGAGAAGCATTACGCCGCCATGACCGTCACCCACGTGGACACCTCCACTGCCGTCGTGGCCCCCATCGCCGAGATCGGCGAGGTGGCGAAGAAGTACCCCGACACCGTCTATATCGTCGACGGCGTCGCCGCCACCGCCGGTGAGTACGCCGACGTGGACGGCATGCACATCGACCTGATGTTCACCGCCTCCCAGAAGGCCTTCGGCGTCTGCTCCGGCATGTTCATCGTCTGGGCCGGCAAGAAGGCGCTGGAGCGCCGCAAGACCCTGGGCACGATCCCCGAGTATTATGTGGACTTCGACAAGTGGCTGCCCATCATGGAGAACACCTCCAAGTACTTCGCCACCCCGGCCGTCAACCTGGTCTGGGCGCTGAAGGAGTCCGTGGCCATCATCAAGGAGGAGGGCCTCAAGGCCCGCGCCGACCGTCACCGCAAGAATGCCGACGCCATCGCCAAGGCCGTGGAGAGCATCGGCTGCACGCTGCTGGCCAAGCCCGGCTGCCGCGCCTCCACCCTCAGCGTCATCCTGTACCCCGAGGGCGTGGACGACGCGAAGTTCCGCGCCAACATGCTGCAGGAGGGCGTCGTGTGCGCCAACTCCCTGGGCGCCTATCTGGGCAAGTCCTTCCGTCTGGGCCACATGGGCAACATCACCGAGAACGAGATCATCGTCGGTCTGTCCGCCATCGAGCGCTCGCTGAAGGCCTGCGGCGCTGACGTCAAGCTGGGAACGGCTGTCGGCACCTACCTCGCCGAGATGCACAAATAAGCTGTACGATCTTAAAAAGCCCGGAGGCAAGCGCCTCCGGGCTTTTTGCATCAGATCTATTCTTCGTCGCCGAACACGGCCTGCTGCTCCTCCAGAAGGAGCTCGCTTTTGACCTCCTCGTGGACCTCCAGCAGGAAACGGTACAGCGGCATCAGCTTCGTGAACCGCTCCAGCAGCTGCTGCGGCAGCGCTTCGTCGTAAAGCGCCCCGCCGTAGTCGCGGTCGAAGGATACCGAGATGCGCCTGCGGTTGTACCAGGGGTTCAGCTCCGGCCCCACGTCGCCCTTGGGGCGCTTGTAGGGCTCGCCGCTGAGACTGTAATCGCCCAGCTTTTCCACCGCGTGCACGATCTTCAGGAAACTCTTGGGGTCTTCCCTGATCCTGCGCCGCGTCACGTCGCCGTGGCGGGGCGTCGCCTCCCAGTGTCCCACGCCCCAGGACCAGGAAAAGGCGTCGATCTCGAACCAGAACACCGGCCCCACGGACTTCGGCGAGTCCTTCTGCAGCGTGAACCACAGATGATCCTTATAGGGCCCGCGGCCGAACAGCCGCCGGGCGTCCCGGTAGATGCGGGAGACGTGGACGTAAAAGTTTTCATTGGGGAACTTCTGCCGCATCAGCGCCAGCGTCTGATCGGCCAGCGTTTTGAAGGGGACGTTCAGCGCACGCTCGAACCAGTCCTTGTGCGCGTTGAACCAGGGGCGCTCGTTGTTGAACGTCAGCTCCATCAAAAACGCCTGGGTCTCGGGGGAAAAGCCGCGGAAATCGGTTTCGCTCATGCCTTGTTGAACTTCTCTTTGCTCTGCTTGCAGCGCGGGCAGCGCCAGTCCTCGGGCAGGTCTTCAAAGGCCACGCCGTCGTGCTCCGCGGGATCGTAGACGTAGCCGCAGATCGAGCAGACGTACTTGCCCGTGGCGGCTCCGGACGCCACGTCCTCGGGCGGGATGGAAACGGGAGGATGGTCGAGGTCGACGACGGCCTTGTTCTCCAGATTCTCAACGCCCAGCGGCGTATGGGTGGACAGATAGACCGTGGGATTCTCGCGGATGAACGCGCGCACGCGGTCCAGTGTATCCCGGGCGGCTTTGACGTCCTCGAAGACGACGCTCAGCTTGTTGGCGTACAGCGCTTCGTCGGTGTAGGTGACGTCGCCGTGCATCATATAATACAGCCCGTCACATTCGGCGACGACGATGCTGTTGCCGAATGTGTGGCCCTTGGCTTCGATAAGGTAAACGCCGTTCGTGATCTTCTCGCAGGCGGGGAAGTTGTGATAGGGGCCGTCCTTGTACTGCACGGGGACGAGCTGCGCGCCGGAGGCGGCCACGCCGGGATCGGCGGCGTCCTCGGGGGAAATGTACACCTTCGCATCGGGGAAGCTCCTGAGCTCGCCCGTGTGGTCGGCATGCTTGTGCGTGACGAGGATGCGCGTCACCTGCTCGGGGGCGTAGCCCGCGTCCTTCAGCGCCGAAACGTAGTCCTTGATGCGGCTGCCCATGTAGATCGCGGTGGACTCATCGGGCACGGCGTCGGGCGCCTCCAGGGGCATGCCGGTGTCGACGAGGATCACCTCGTCTCCTGTGTCGATCAGGAAGTTCTGCAGGCTCGAGCGATAGCGCACGGCGGGGTCGAAGGCCTGCATGCCGTCCTCGCCGCCCATGGCGAAGGGCTGTGTCATGAAGCCTTTTTCGTACAGTTTGATGGCTTTGATAAGCATGGTTCGTCCTCCTGTTGTTTCATAGTTTAACGTGATTTCATTATGCCATGACGGCGCATCCCTGTCAACCGACTGCTTTGGCAAGGGGTGTGCCAAAAAGTTTGTCAATGACAAATAAATGGCACACCCTTTCGTGATGCGAAGAACGTGATATAATGATCCCATCGAAACGAAGGGAGGCAGACTGTATGTTTGCCGAACAGCTCAATCTGCTGGTCAGCGTCCTCAACGCAAACAATACGGAGCTCGCGCAGTTCGTCCGTTGCGACCGCTCCAACATCAGCCGCATGCGCTCCGGGGCCCGCGTGCCGCGCCGCGCCGGCGTCACCACCGAAAAGCTCGTCCGCGGCCTGTGCCTCTTAGCCGACGACCGTGAGCTGATGTCCGCCCTGTGCAGCTGCATCGGCTGCCCGCCGGACACTGCCGGGGAGGAGCTTCACAGCCGCCTGACGGACTGGCTCTTCCGGGACGCCGACGAGACCCAGCGCGTCCGCCGTCCGTCGAAGCCCGCCTTCCGCTCTTTCGGCGAGCGCCTCAGCGCCGTAATGGAGATGACGGGCCTCAGCAACGTCCGCTTCAGCCGCCTGCTCAGCGTGGATGCGTCCCATATCAGCCGCTTCCGCCGCGGCCTGCGCACGCCCCAGTCGAACCCCAAGACCGTGGAGGCCATCTGCACGGTGCTGCTCCAGCGCGTGCGGAAGCAGGGGCAGATGAGTCAGCTGGCGCGCATGATGGGCCTCAGCGCCGCCGAGCTGGAGAGCGACCCCGACTGCCTCGACCGCTTCCAGAACTGGCTGTGCGACTTTTCGCCCGAGGACAACGGCATCATGGTGGAAAACCTGCTGGAGCACATCGACACCTTCCCCGTCAGCGCGATGCAGCAGGGGCCCGACCCCGCCGCCGTCGATCCCGGCGCGCTGACGAGCGCGGAGACCTCCTATCGCGGCAACGACGGGCTGCGCCGCGCCGTGATCCGCTTCCTCAGCGCCGCGGCGCTGCAGGGCGGGGAAGAGCTGCTGCTCTACTCCGACCAGAGCATGGACTGGATGCTCAGCGACCGCACGTTCCACCGCCGCTGGGCGTCATTGATGATGGCCTGTGTGCGCCGCGGCGTCCGCATCCGCATCATCCACAACATCGACCGCGCCGCCGGGGAGATGGTAGAGGCCATCTCCAGCTGGCTGCCGCTTTACCTTTCTGGCGTCATCGAGTCCTGGTACAGCCGCCGCACCCGCGACAGCCGCTTCAGCCACACGATCTTCCTCTGCCCGGGCCTGGGCTGCATCGTGGGCGATCACGTCGCAGGCTGTGAGGACGACGGCCTTTACCGCTACTGCACCGCGCCGGAGGAGCTGGAATACTACAGCCGCGAGTTCGCGGCACTGCTGGACGCCTCCCGTCCGCTGGTGCGCATGACTGCCTCCGCCGAGGGCCCGGAGCCCGGCGGCGACTTCACGCTGCTCAGCAACACGCTGTCCCTGGGCACAATGCCCGAGGAGACGATGATGGGGATGCTCCGGCGGCTCGACCCGGCATTGCGCGCGGAGGCCGAGTGCCAGTGGCGCAGCGCCGTCGCGCTGTGGGAGCGCCGCCTCGCGGCGGGACAGCTGAGCGAGTGCGTCCCGCTGGCTGAGGACGAGATGCTGTTCGCGGGCCGCGTCCCCGTGGATCTGGAGGGCGTGACGCTCTGCTACGAGCCAGCGGAGTACGACGCGCACCTGAAAAACATGGCGCGGCTGTCGGAGCAGCGTCGGGGCTACCGCTTCTACCTGCTGCCGGAGACGCCCTTCGCCAACACGCGATTGCTGTTGGACGAGGACGAGGTGGCCGTGGAGCGCCTGACCCGACCCCATATCGTCTTCCGCATCAGCCATCCGCTGATGCTGGAGGCCTTCACCGCCTATCTCGACCGCATCAAGGAGCAGTTCCGCGAGGACAAGCCCACCCAGCGCAAGCGACTGGAGCAGCGTTCGCTGTGACGCTTTTTGCGTCATTTTTCGCCCTGAGGCCGGAAAAAGGCTTTACCTGCGCCTGCCTGTCGTGGTATAATAAACGCAATATAACCTTGTTCCGTCGTTTCGACCAAAGAACGTGTGGCCAGAAATGGCTTTTTCGGCGGAGCGCGCGGTTGACAATCGCCGCGGGATGCAATATAATTCATCCAATTATATTTCGTGCATGTCACTGCAGGATCAAAGAGATGGAGGGGTAAACCTATGGTCAACGAAAACGCTTCGCAGAAGTTCTATAAGGAGGGCGTCACCTTTGACGACGTTCTTCTCGTACCGGCTGAAAGCGACGTCACGCCCGACAAGGTCCGTCTGAACACCAGACTGACGAGAGACATCAAGCTGAACATCCCTGTGATCAGCGCCGCCATGGACACGGTCACCGAGTCCCGCATGGCCATCGCGCTGGCCCGCGAGGGCGGCATCGGCGTTGTTCACAAGAGCATGTCCATCAGCGAGCAGGCCGACAACGTCGACCGCGTCAAGCGCTCCGAAAACGGCGTCATCAACAATCCTTTCTATCTGTCGCCCCAGCACACCCTGGCCGACGCCGATCAGCTGATGGCCAAGTACCGCATCTCCGGCGTGCCCATCTGCGACAACGGCAAGCTCGTCGGCATCCTGACGAACCGCGACCTGAAGTTCGAGGAGGACTTCACCAAGCTCTGCGGCGAGGTCATGACGAGCCGCGGCCTCATCACCGCCCCCGTCAACACCACGCTGACCGAAGCCAAAAAGATCCTGCGCGAGCATAAGATCGAAAAGCTGCCCCTGGTGGACGACAACTTCGCCCTCAAGGGCCTGATCACCATCAAAGACATCGAAAAGGCCGTCGTCTATCCCAACACCGCCCGCGACAAGCAGGGCCGTCTGCTGTGCGCCGCCGCCATCGGCGTCACCAACGACGTCCTGGACCGTGCCGGCGCGCTGATCGACGCCGCCGTGGACGTCCTCGTCCTCGACTCGGCTCACGGCCATTCCCATAACATCCTGGAGTGCCTCAAGAAGGTCAAGAAGGCCTACAATATCCCCGTCATCGCGGGCAACATCGCCACCGCCGAGGGAGCCAAGGCGCTGATCGACGCAGGCGCGGACGCCGTCAAGGTCGGCATCGGCCCCGGCTCCATCTGCACCACCCGCGTCGTGGCCGGCGTCGGCGTGCCCCAGATCACCGCGATCTATGACGCCGCCTGCGAGGCCATGAAGCACGACATCCCCGTCATCGCTGACGGCGGCATCAAATACTCCGGCGACATCGTCAAGGCCCTCGCGGCCGGCGGCGACGTCGTCATGCTCGGCTCCCTGCTGGCCGGCTGCGAAGAGAGCCCCGGCGAGACCGAGGTCTATCAGGGCCGTTCCTTCAAGGTCTACCGCGGCATGGGCTCCCTGGGCGCCATGGCCAAGGGCTCCGGCGACCGCTACTTCCAGTCGGGCACCAAGAAGCTGGTCCCCGAAGGTGTCGAGGGCCGCGTCCCCTTCAAGGGCCGCGCCGGCGACACCATCTTCCAGCTTATGGGCGGTCTCCGCTCCGGCATGGGCTACTGCGGCGCCCACACCATCGAGGAGCTGCAGATGAAGGGCCGCTTCATCCGCATCACCGGCGCCGGCCTCAAGGAGAGCCACCCCCACGACATCTACATCACCAAGGAAGCCCCCAACTACTCCACCGGCCACGATCAGTAAGCATCACCATAGAAAAAAGAGCCCCGACCAGGGCTCTTTTTTGTTGTCAAAAATCTGTTTTCGGCAGGCGCGGGAGGGGTTGTTTTTGTATTTAAGGCAGCCTCGTATAATAGATCGCCTTGGGCTGATCGACAGTGGCGCAGGTGAGGAGGGCGGCCTCCTTGCCGTCGGGGGAAAGCGTCAGCGACTCGAAGCTGACGGGCCAGCCGTCGCCCTTTTCCAGCGCAAAGGAGCGGACGACGCTCTGCCCGTGATAGAAGTCCGCGCGGCACATCTCGTCGCCCTCGGGATCGGCGACGGCCAGCGCCAGCTGACCGTCCGACGTGACGGCCATGGAGGAGATATAGCGCTCGTCCTCCTCGCCGGGCAGGCCCGCGGGATCGAAAGACTCAAAGCTCCCGTCGGACACGTCGAGGACACCCGACGGCAGGAGCCGGAAATCGTCGTAGATCAGCAACCGCCCGCCCGTCAGAGGCTCAGCCGACAGGTAATCGTACCCGTCGATATCCGTCCGGCCGCCGGCGGGGTCCAGCAGGAACACGTGCTCGACCCACTCCCAGCCCAGCAGCTTGCCCAGCAGCGCGTTGCCCTCCGGCATCCAGCCGATGGCCGTGGGCAGCTTGTAATCCAGCAGCGCGTCGCCGTCCGGGGCCGTGAAGCCCTCGTATCGCGCGATGACGTCCGTGAAGTCAAAGCCCCGGACGACGGTCAGCGCATCGGATGAGGATACCGCCGTCATGGACCGGTCGGGGGAGACGTCCACGTTCCGCACGTCCCGGAGTCCGCGCAGGTCGATCTGCTCGTATTCCAGCGTCTGCGGGTCGATCAGCAGCAGCGCGTCGGCCTCATACGTTTCGGTGTTCAGCGTCATCACGGGCACCGCGCCGTCGTCCAGCGCGGCGCGGGGGTACTGCCCGACGATGCCCAGCGGCATGGACCTGCCCGTGAACTTGTCACGGGTCAGGGAATAGGTGTAGAGATACGACGTCTCCGACAGTACGCCGCTGCGCACGTGGGACGTGAAGATGAACAGGACATCGGAGGACGCCAGAAAGACGTTGTCCACCGTCATGCCGCGGCTGATGAGGAACGTGGGGTCGATGCGCCGCACCAGTCCCGCGTCATCGGCGGGAACGCTGTCCGGGGCCGTGACCTCGGGCGTTTTCTGAGGTGTGACCGCATGCTCCTGCGGCGGAGCTTCCGTCTGCTCCTCCGGCGGCGCAGGGTCGATCAGAAGCTGCTTTTCGCCGCAGGCGGCGAGGGTCAGCAGGGATATGACGGCCAGCAGAAGGGTCGCCAGGCGCTTAATCATGGTTTTTCACCTTTTGCCAGTATTGCTTCGCCTGCTGCTCGGCCTTGTTGGGACCTTCCTCGTAATAGGAGGCCGATCGCAGGACGTCGGGGAGGTATTGCTGCTCCACGTAGTGATTGGGGTAGTCGTGCGGATATTTGTACGTCAGCCCGCGGCCCAGCTTTGCCGCGCCGCTGTAGTGGGCGTCCTTGAGATAGTCGGGGATATCGCCCAGCTTCCCGGCCTCCACGTCGGCCATGGCAGCCGCCATGGCGCTGGATGCCGAGTCGGATTTGGGCGAGGTGGCCAGCAGGATCGCCGCCTGCGCCAGAGGCAGCTGCGCCTCCGGCAGTCCCAGCTGCAGCGCCGAGTCGCAGCAGGCCTTGACGATGGCGACGGCCTGAGGGTAGGCGAGCCCCACGTCCTCGCTGGCCACGCACAGCATCCGCCGGATGGCGGAGGCCATGTCGCCGCCCGCCAGCAATCGCGCCAGATAGTGCAGCGACGCGTTGGGGTCCGAGCCGCGCAGGGACTTGTGGAACGCCGACAGGATATCGTAATGGGCGTCGCCGTCCCGGTCGTACCGGGCGGAGGACTTCTGCGTCACGGCCTTCGCGTCCTCCAGCGTCACGCGGAGGCCCTCATCGGTGTGACTGCCGGCGGAGCACAAAAGTTCCACGGCGTTGATCGCCTTCCGCACGTCGCCGCCGCAGGCCCGGGCGATATGCTCCGTCACGCCGTCCTCGGTGACGAGCGTCGTCTTCAGCTCCCGGGCGCACAGCGTGAACGCCCGCCGCACGGCCTTTTCCACGTCCTTCGGCTCCAGCGGCCGGAATTCGAACACCGTGCTGCGGCTTAGGATGGCGTTGTAGACGTAGAAATAGGGGTTCTCGGTGGTGGAGGCGATCAGCGTGATCTTGCCGCTCTCGATGAACTCCAGCAGCGACTGCTGCTGCTTTTTGCTGAAATACTGGATCTCGTCCAGATACAGCAGCACGCCGTTGGGCGCCATGAGCGTGTCCAGCTGGGAGACGATGTTCCGGATGTCCTGCACGCTCGCCGTGGTGGCGTTGAGCTTGTGCAGCGTCCGGCTCGTCCGCGCGGCGATGATCTGCGCCAGCGTCGTTTTGCCGACGCCCGAGGGGCCGTAGAAGATCATGTTGGGGATGCTCCCGCTCTCCACGATCCGGCGCAGGATGCCGTTTTTCCCGATGATATGGCTCTGGCCCACCACGTCGTCGAGGGTGGCGGGGCGTATTTTATCTGCAAGAGGCTGGTACATGCGCTCCCTCTTTTCTGTTCGTTCTCCGTCTATCATACCACATCCCGCCGCCGAGGTACAGTGCGGCCTTGCCCCAAAAGACGTGAAAATCCGCGCTGGCGTCCTGCGGGCGCGTATGGTATGATAAAGAAAAAGTCCCTGTCCGAGATAAAGCGCGTTATAAATACCCATTCTTTTTCAGGCTTTTATGTAAGCCGTCAAACCCGGATAAGCGATGATATTTGTAGACCCTGAAAAGTGACGTCATTCCGATTGCTTTTCCCGTTTATTGTGCAAAAGAAAAGAGAGGTCATTTTTGACCTCTCCGGCCTTACAAATTGATACTCGTATGGTTATGAAATGGCTTCCCGTCCCACAGTATACGACCATGCTCCATCAGTTTTTTTCTGGGCAGTACACTGATTAAAGAAATAAGCGCCTGACCCGCTGCGCCATTTTTGTGCATCAAACGATGTGAGTTCAGGGATTGGATCACCGTCTTTTATAATAGGAAGGTTCCATACAGCATCTTCGTTTGTCTTTATCGTGAAGAACAGCCCATCTTTCCAATAGAGGTTTTGCTTATCAATAAAGCCCTGTTCACAGAGTTCCTCAAACGTTCCCGGGATGTACGGAAGATCACGTTTTGATGCAAATTCGTTCATTACAGTGTCTTTTTCCGCTTCGGTCAAGTGAGAGAGCTCAGACAGATCGATACCGATCTGAGAGATTTCGCTGTTCAAGCCGGGATCAACGTCCCATAGGTCGTCCAATACTTCCAGATATAACGCGCAGACGTCTTCCCGAACAGGTGTCGATCGCTCGTTGTCTGAACGCTCTTCCGCTTGTGGTGTAAGATTGTCTTCTTTGTCGTCAGTCTTTTCAACCTGTTTCGTGGTATCTGTTTCTGTATTGCCTGGCGTTTGTGACTGCGCGCATCCTGCAAGTGCGATCAGCATGGACAAGCAGATTATAAACAATGCCATTTTTCTCATTGAATAAGGACCCCCTGATAATATGGACAGATGATCTGCCGAAACGTCACAAATTGGTTTTCATACGGATATAGACGGATTTTCCGGCAAAATGTTCCCTGCCTTTCAGAACGAGATCAGACAATGGGTTTCTGTTTCTTCTCACTCGCTTTCAGGTAAATCGCCATATGCGATTTGTCTTCTGATATCTGCAGGGATTTGATTCTATTTCAGCACACGTTTTCTCGGAAAGAGACAAGATAAAGGAGGACGAGACCATGACGATCCTGGAATACATCGGCTCAGACTGCCCGGAGCACTGGCGCGAGGCCATCGGGCAAAGCGACTGGAAGGCGGGGAAGATGCTCTGGCGCCTGCTGACGGAGGGGACGCTGGAAGCGCTCTGCGGCGCGGGTGCCCGCGTCCTGCTGCTGACCGAGGGCGGCGCGCTGCTTTCTTTCTGCACGTACGCTCCGCAGGACGACGTCCCCGATAAATCGCTGACGCCCTGGACCGGCTTCGTCTACACGTTCCCGCGATACCGCGGCCACGGGTACGCGGGCCTGCTGCTGGACCGCGCCGCCGCCCTTGCCGCGGCGGACGGGCACGAATACCTCCATATCTCCACCAACGAGGTCGGCCTCTACGAGAAGTACGGCTTCACGTACTGGAAAGACATGACCGACTATCGCGGCAATCCCTCACGGGTGTACCGCAGACGATCGCACGACTGAAAAAAAGCCGCCCGGATGGGCGGCTTTTTTTACCGATCAGATCTCTTCGCAGGCGTTTCACCGGACATGGATTCAGCCGATATACGACTTGATCAGCTCGAAGGTGTTGATCAGGCCGTCCACGTGGGTGCGCTCGTAGCCATGGGAGGCGTAGACGCCGGGGCCGATGAGGCCGTGGCGGACGTTGTAGCCGGCCTTCAGCGTCACCTCCACGTCGGAGCCGTAGAAGTTGTAGACGTCAACGGCGTAATCGACGTCGGCGGCCTTGGCGGCCTTGACGAGGTCGGTGGTCAGATCGTAGTTGTAGGGGCCGCCGGAGTCCTTGGCGCAGATGGACACCATACGCTCGGTGCAGTCGAGGCCGTCACCCACGCAGCCCATATCCACGGAGATGCAGTCCACGACGCCCTCGGGTACGCCGCAGGCGGCGCCGTGGCCGACCTCCTCATAGACCGTGAAGCCGATGACGACGCGGCGGGCGGGGGTGAGGCCCTCGTCCTTGAGGTACTTGGCGTAGGTCAGCAGCACGGAGGCGGAGGCCTTGTCGTCCAGGAAGCGGCTCTTGATGTAGCCCTTGCTCGTCACCGTGAAGCGGGGATCGACGGCGATGAAGTCGCCGTTGCGGATGCCCAGATCGCGGGCCTCCTTGGCGGAGGTGACGAACTCGTCCAGCACGACCTCCAGATTGCTCTCGAAGGTGCGGGGCTTGTTGACGTCGGCGTTGACGTGCGTGGAGGCGTTGGGGATCTGGAACGTGCCCTCGTAGCTGCCGTTGAAGCGGGTGAGGACCTTGACGCAGTTGGTCTCCACATTGTTGGGGTTCAGCCCGCCCACGCGGGAGACGGTCAGTCTGCCGTTGGGCTTGATGGCGCTGACCACCGCGCCCAGCGTGTCGCAGTGAGCGAACAGCATGACGCCGTTGCCCTCGCCGCCCAGCTCGGCGGTGACGCCGCCCTTGTGCAGGCGGTTGGGCGTGTAACCCAGACGCGTCAGCTCCTCGCACAGATAGTCCTGCACCTCATTCGTGTAGCCCGTGGGGCTGTCGATGGAGATCAGGTTCTTCAGCTGCTCCATCATATAAGCCTTGTAAACTTCCTTCATGTTCATTCTCCTTCACAAAAGCGTTAAGAGCGGATATTTCCTCTCTAATCATGCCACATTCCGCGCGCAAAAGCAACAGGAATCCGCCTTGCGGCGACGGCTTTTCGCTGATATACTATAATCATAATAAAACAAAAAAGGAGAACGACCATGAGCATCACCGATCTGATCCGCTCCAGACGGAGCGTCCGCACCTTCGACGGGAGACCGCTGTCCGAGGAGGACCGCGGGAAGCTGCAGGCGTATATCGACAGCCTGCCCGAGGCCTTCGGCGTGCCCGTGACCTTCCGCATCCTGGACGCCGGGGAACACGACCTGTCCAGCCCCGTCGTCGTCGGCGCGGACGTCTACGTCGCCGTCAAGGGCAAACGGCAGCCGAACGTGGAGCTGGCCTTCGGCTACAGCTTTGAAAAGCTCTGCCTCTACGCCCTGTCCCTGGGCGTCGGCACCGTCATGCTGGCGGCGTCCATCAGCCGCGGGACCTTTGAAAAGGCCATGGCGGTGGGGGAGGATGAGGTCATGCCCTGCGCCAGTCCTCTGGGCTACCCCGCGGACAAGCGCTCTCTCCGCGAGAAGGCCATGCGCCTGGCCCTCAGGGCTGATGACCGCATCGCCTTCGACAAGCTGTTCTTCGACGGCAGCTTCGACCGTCCGCTGACGGAGCAGGCGGCCGGGAGCTTCCGCGACGCGCTGGAGGCGGTCCGCTGGGCCCCCTCGGCGACGAACAAGCAGCCCTGGCGCGCCGTTCTCGACGGCGAGCGCGTCCACTTCTACGAAAAACAGACTATCCCCACGAGCCCACTCGGCGATATCCAGAAGCTGGACGTGGGCATCGGTCTGGCCCACTTCGAGCTGACGGCGCGGGAGCAGGGGATCGGAGGCGGCTTCGTCTTCGACGATCCCGGGCTGACCGCGCCCGAGGGCACGAGGTATATCATCACCTGGGACAGCCAGGCATAAGGAGGGAGATCCATGCGTGACATTGATCGATTCAGAGGCTGCATCGTCGGCGGCGCCGCCGGCGACGCGCTGGGCTACGCCGTGGAGTTTGAGACGGTGGAGCAGATCATTCAGAAATACGGCCGGCGCGGCATCACCCGCTACGATCTGACGGACGGCGTCGCCCTGTTTTCCGACGATACGCAGATGACGCTGTTCACGGCGGCGGGATTGCTCCACGGTCTCGGCGGCGACCTGCGCGAGGGTGTCCGGCGGTCGTACATCGACTGGCTGGCGACCCAGGTGGAGGATTACCCCATCGATCCGGAACATGAGAGCGTCTCCTGGCTGACGGACCTACCGGAACTGTTCAGCCCGCGCGACCCGGGCAACACCTGCCTGAGCGCCCTGTTCGCAGGCGGTAAGGGCACCGTGGAGGAACCGCTCAACAACAGCCGCGGCTGCGGCGGCGTCATGCGCGCCGCGCCCGTGGGGTTATTGTTCGCGGGCGACCCGGACGTGTCTCAAAAGGTCTGCCGTCTCGGCGCGGAGG
The DNA here is from genome assembly GCA_015068445.1 of Oscillospiraceae bacterium. GTDB lineage: Bacteria > Bacillota > Clostridia > Oscillospirales > Butyricicoccaceae > RGIG1902. The sequence goes on from SVKN01000019.1 coordinate 21,970, forward strand.
TCGCCGCCGTCACCCACGGGCACGAGTTGGGCTGGCTCCCGGCGGCGGTGCTGGCGCACATGGTGTGGACGCTGGCCTCTTCCGAACGGCCCGACGTCCGCGCCGCGCTGAAAAGCGCCGAAGCGGAGGCGCGCCGGACGTTCCCGGACGCCGTTTATCTCGATTCCTTCTGTGACCTGCTGGACCGCGCCGTGACGCTGGCCGATTCATCGACGAGCGACCTCGAGGCCATCCGCGCGCTGGGCGCGGGCTGGGTCGGCGACGAGGCGCTGGCCATCGCCGTCTTCTGTGCCGCGCGGTACGAGCGCGATTTCGAGCGCGCCTTGATCGCCGCCGTCAACCACGATGGCGACAGCGATTCCACCGGCGCCGTGGCGGGCAACCTCCTGGGCGCGGCCATGGGATACGAGACGCTGCCGTCGTTCTTCAAGGACGATCTGGAGCAGGAGAACATCCTGCTGCAGGTGGCCGAGGACCTTCACGCAGCCCCCGCTCTCACTCCCGAGCAGCGGCGCCGCTACAGCAGAGACGAACGCTGACCCTTGCATTTTCCGCAAAAACAGCCTACACTTGATATAGAAAAGCACGCTGGGAGGGTGTGACATGAAACTGACCTTTTTGGGCGCGGCCCACGAGGTGACCGGCAGCTGCACGATGATCGAGGCCGGGAGCCATTACGGCCTCGTCGACTGCGGCATGGAGCAGGGGCAGGATATCTACGTCAATCAGGATATCCCCGTGGACCCCTCGAAGCTGGACTTCGTCCTGCTGACCCACGCCCACATCGACCACAGCGGTCTGCTGCCGCTGCTGTATAAGCGCGGCTTCCGCGGCCCCATCTACGCCACCACGGCCACCGCGCACCTGTGCGAGATCATGCTGCGCGACTGCGCCCACATTCAGGAGAGCGACGCCCAGTGGCAGACCCGCAAAAACAAGCGCGCCGGCAACGACCCGGCAGAGCCTCTTTACGACCTGCAGGACGCGGAAGGCGCCATCTCCTGCCTGCGCCCCTGCGACTACCGCGAGATCTACCGCATCGCGGAGAACGTAGAGATCCGCTTCGTGGACGTGGGTCACCTGCTGGGCTCCGCCAGCATCGAGGTATGGCTGACGGAAAACGGCCAGACCCGCAAGGTCGTTTTCAGCGGCGACATCGGCAACACGAATCAGCCCATCATCCGCGACCCGTCCTACGTCACGGAGGCCGACTACGTGATCACCGAGAGCACCTACGGCGACCGCGAGCACGACAAGGGCGAGAAAAACAGCGTCCGCTATCTGGCGGACTGCATCCAGCGCGTGCTGGACCGCGGCGGCAACATGGTCATTCCGTCCTTCGCCGTGGGCCGCACCCAGGAGATCCTCTATTTCATCCGTCAGATCAAGCTGGAGAACATGGTCACGGGCCACGGGGATTTCCCCGTTTACATGGATTCGCCCCTTGCCAACGAAGCCACGGGCATCTTCCTCCAGTGCGACCGCGACAACTTCGACGATGAGATGCGCGAGCTGCTGGACCGCGGCGTAAACCCCCTCGTCTTCCCGGGGCTGCAGATCGCCGTGACCAGCGAGGAGAGCCAGGCCATCAACTTCGACACGACGCCCAAGGTCATCCTCTCCGCCAGCGGCATGTGCGACGCTGGCCGCGTCCGTCACCACCTCAAGCACAACCTGTGGCGGAAGGAGTGCATGGTGCTGTTCGTCGGCTATCAGGCCGTGGGCACCACGGGCCGCGCGCTGTTCGACGGCAAGAAGGAGCTGAAGCTCTTCGGCGAGGACATCAGCGTCAAGGCCGAGATCGCCTACCTCCCCGGCACCAGCGGCCACGCCGACAAGACGGGCCTGCTGCGCTGGATCGAAGCGTTCAGCCCCAAACCGAAGATGGTCTTCGTCAACCACGGTGAGAGCGACGTGGCCGACAGCTATACGAAATGCCTCACCGAGGAGCACGGCTTCACCGCCAGCGCGCCCTATTCCGGTGCGGTCTACGATCTGCTGCTGGACCGCTACGAAGCGTTCCCCGACGGCGTCCCCGTGGAGAAGAAGAACGCCAGACAGGCCCGGAACGACACGGTCTTCGGCGCGCTGCTGGACGCCCTGGACCGCCTCACCGCCATCGTGAGATCGCTCAAGGGCATCCCCAACAAGGACGTTGCCCGTCTGACGAACCAGATCAACTCGCTGGCGGACAAATGGAGCAGGTGGAAAGACAAATAAAAGTACGGCGGCCCGTTCCGGGTCGCTCGACAGAAAGACGTAAAAAGAGGTGCGGGCCCGGCGGCTCGCACCTCTTTTCTGTCTCGCTGCTCTTTTTGACAAAGACAAACGGGACCTTGTCACTCTTCTCTGTACCGATAACCATCCGGTATGCGGATATACGCACGAATGTGTTCGTTGATCGGTCGCTCGATGATACCGGAGATATTGTTCACATTTCCTTCTGCGGCGAGGATCGTGTGCTCCCGTTTCTCAAGGACGATCCCTATATGGTCGTGCTCTTTGTTCTCGAATACCCTATCATAGAGCACGATGTCTCCCGCCTCCGGAACAAAGCCATCCGTCCCTTTATGGTATTCGATCCGCCGGTCGCCCAAGGCAAACTCCTCCCAGCCAAGGCATCCTGCCAGATGACAGGTTTTGCACTCCCCGGGCCTGTATGGGATCACGAATCCCGCTGCCGTGCAGCAGTAATAGACGAACGCCGCACACCACAGTCCGTCGGCTTCCCTGAGATCCCATGTCGGAAACAATCGCACGATCGGCGCGAGATTGGACGCCCTCCCGTCAACATCTCCGTGAAACGGCGCCTGCGCCATGTCCATTGCAACCGCGGCCAGCCTTTTTCTTGTTGCTTTATCCATATATGCCTCACCAGACTGCGCTTTGCCGCGCCGATGATACGGTCGTTGCTCAGCTCGGTCAGACCGTGCTGTGCGATGCGCTCAGATTTCAACGGGCACGGTGAACTGCCCATCCTTCACCTCCGTGACGTAGACGGCGCAGTTGCCGATGTTCTTCGACCAGTACGCGCCGCCGGAGTCCGGGGTCAGATACTCCAGCAGGCCCTTCATGGCGATGGCGTGGGTGGAGATCAGGATATCGCCCTCCGCGTTCCAGCGCAGCGTTTCCAGGAAGTCTCCGGGGCGTCTGACGACGTCCGCCAGCTGCTCCATGCCTTCCGGGGCCGGATTGTGTACGAAATCGCGGAAGAAGGTCAGAACCTCCGGCGCGAGGGCGTGGAGGTCCATGCCCTCGTAGGGGCCGTAATCCATCTCGATCAGCCGCGGATCGGTGATCACCGGCAGGCCCGGGGCCACCGTCTGCGCCGTCTGCACGGCGCGGATGAGCGGGCTGGAGTAGACGCGGGAGAAGGAAGCGCCCCGCGCCCGGAGCTTTTCGGCCGCCTCCCGCGCCTGCGAAAAGCCCGCGTCGTTCAGCGGATGGTCGCTGCGTCCCTGCAGCGCGTGGCTTTTGTTCAGCGCGGTCTGGCCGTGGCGGACGATGTAGATCATCGGCCCAGCACCCACGACACGAGCTCGCCCGCGTTGTGCACCAGCCTTGCGGCGACGACCGACGCGCCGGGGACGAAGGGCGTCAGCTTTTCCGCCGTCTTGCCGATCCCGCTGCCGCCGGAGGTGGCGAAGGCCATCACCTGCTTGCCGGTCCAGTCATAGCTTTTGCAGAACGTCTCCACCACGTTGGGCGCGCAGCCGTACCAGATGGGGAAGCCCAGCAGCACCCTGTCGTACTGCGCGAAATCGTCGATCGTCCCGGCGACGGGGACGTCCTTCCTGCCGAACTTCTCACGGTTGCAGCGGGACAGAGGATTCTTCCAGTTGAGATCGGCCTGAGAGTAGGGGACCTCCGGCCTGATCTCAAACAGATCGGCGCCCAGCGCGTCCACCGCCCCCTTTGCCACGGCGGCCGTCGTACCCTCGGCGCTGAAATACGCGATCAGCGTTTTCATATCACGCACGTCCTTTCACAGTTTACTATGCTTCAAATCATAGCAGAAATCATGCGGAAAAGCAAACGGTTGCGGCGTCGGCGCGGATTTGATATGATAAAAGAAAAAACGGGGGAAAGCGTATGCATTACACCGGCACCACCTACCGTCCGCCCTTCGAGGCCCGGTCCCTGCTGCTGCAGGCCACCGTGGGCTGTTCCCATAACCGCTGCACCTTCTGCACCATGTACCGCACCGTCCCCTTTTCCGTGGAGCCCCTCGAACAGATCGAGGAGGACCTGCGGGAGGCGCGGGACCTGCGCCCCAACGTGGAGCGCGTCTTTCTGGAAAACGGCGACGCCTTCGTGCTCTCCGCGGACAAGCTGCTGACGATCGCCGCCATGATCCACGACTATCTGCCGCGGGTGAAGACGATCACCATGTACGCCTCGATCAAAAATATCCGCGACAAGACGGACGACGAACTCCGCGCCCTGCGCCGGGCGGGGATCGACGAGCTGAACGTCGGCGTGGAGAGCGGCTACGACCCGGCGCTCCGGTACATGAACAAGGATCACGATCACGCGGACGCCGTGCGCCAGCTCGGCCGCCTCCGGGCGGCGGGGATGGAGTACGCCCTCAATATCATCCTCGGCTGCGCGGGCTCCGGTCACGGGGCCGAAAACGCCGCCGAGACCGCCCGGCTGCTCAACGAGACACAGCCGTTCCTGATCTTCACGGGCACGCTCCACTCGGAGTCCGGCTGCCCCCTCCACGACGACCTGCAGTCCGGCGCCTTCGTCGAAAACACCATCGCCGAGTATCTCGACGAGGAGGAGGCCCTCGTCTCCGCACTGGAGCTGAAACGCGATTGCCGCTGGTTCGGCCTGCACCCCTCCAACGTGGTGGAGGTCGATGCGATGCTGCCCCGGGACAGGGACCGCCTGCTGTCCCTCATCCGCCGCACCCGCGCCGAGCTGACGCCCCAGCAGCTCGCCTCCCGCCCCGAGCGTTTCGGAGAGGGGATCATCGTATTATGACGTACACCATCGACTCTATCGCAGACGCCCTGTCGCGGTCCCCGGCGGTCGTCGCCACCATCGGGCTGGACGGCGCGCCGCAGGCGCGGCCCGCCGCGTACCGGTTCACGCAGGACGGGGCGCTGTATTTCGACTGCCTCAAGAGCGAACGGCTCTACGCGGAGCTGTGCAGGGTCCCGGCTTTACAGCTCTGCATTTCAGCGGGGAGTGAGACGATCCGCGTCTCAGGCGAGGCCCATTTCACGCAGGACGGCGCGATCCTGGACCGCTGCATGGCGCTGCGCCCGGACCGCGACAGAAACAGCGTCATCGCCTTCTTTCTGACGGGCGTTTCCGCAGAGCTGCCGGAGGGTCCCATCCGCCTGCCGGATCCCGGCGGCGTCCTCATCGGCGTCACGATCAGGAAAAAGACCGAGCTGCGCGACCGCATCGCAAGGATACTGGAGCGCCGGGAGGAGCAGGGCGTCACGCTGACGGGCGACGAGCAGCGTTTGCTGGACGGCGCGCTGTTCGTCTTTGCCGAGGCGGCCAAAAAGCTCTGGCCCCGCATGGACATCCGGCCCATAGAGCGCGCCGCCGTCTTCGAGACCTACGACGAGCGCGAGCGCTGGACGAACGAAGCTGCCGCGCTCATCGGCAACGCGCAGATCGACAAGCCCGAGGACCTGACCTACTGGCTCAGCATCGACACGCTGCGGGCGCTGAACGAACAAAGAAACGGAGGAACAACATGATCAAAGATATCCCCACGGGCGGCATTTCCTATCTGGAGCCGCTGACCGGCAGCAACGGCTGGTACTGGGGCACGGACTACACCTCCGGCGACCTCTACGAGGCCGAGGAGCTTTACCGCAGCGGCCACCGCATCAGCCGAAACCGCCTGATCCTCGTCCGCTTCCCCGAGGGACGCGTGGCGGAGCCGATCGAGGCGAAGGAGGGCCAGTATTTCGGCAGGCCCGGCTACGACGGCCGCGACCCGCTGCTCCTGCTGGCTGATTTCCCGGCGGGCGAGGTGCGCCTGATCCGCTATCACGACGAGACGGGGGAGACCTCCGCAGAGGCCGTCCTGCCGCTTTCGGAGCTCGAGGACTGCTACAACCTCATGCCTCACCGCGCGCCGCTGATGCTGACGCGCCAGACCGGCGACCGCTTCCAGATCATCTGGCCCGACCGTGCCGATTTCGCCATCGTGCCCCAGGAATCCTTCTGCTTCCGGGAGGGCGACCGCCTCTATTTCAGCCGCTGGTACGAGGATCCCGACTACCGCGAGGAGGTCGTCATCCGCCGCTTCCCGGACGGCGCGGTGATCGATCAGTTCCGCGGTGCGCTGCAGGAGATGCCCGACGGCAGCTGGTACCGTCTGAGGGAGGACCGTCCATGATCCGCCCCATCGTGAAGGACCCCGTCTTTCTCGCCCTGCGCTCCGACGCCGCGGGGCCTGAGGACGTTTCCGTCGCCCGCGACCTGCTTGACACGCTGGAGGCGCACCGCGACTCCTGCGTCGGCATGGCCGCCAACATGATCGGCGTGCGCAAGCGCATCCTCGTTTTTATGAACGAAGACGCGCCAGCCGTGATGTTCAACCCGGAGATCGTCAGCCGCTCCGGCCCTTACGAGGCCGAGGAGGGCTGTCTGTCTCTGCCCGGCCTGCGGAAGGCGACGCGCTTCCGCACGATCAAGGTGCGCTTCCAGAACGACCGCTTCCAGTGGCGGCAGAAGACGTTCCGGGATTTCACCGCCCAGATCATCCAGCACGAGCTCGACCATTTCAGCGGCATCCTGATCTGATCCGATACCCGTTCCCAAGGGGACGGGTATTGTCCTGTCAAAGGGACAGCAGATGCGGTATCCTCCCGGTATGATGGGAGGAATGATCATGTACAAACGATATCTCCGCTCGCTGACGCTGCCCTCTGGGCCGGAGGAAATCGGCTTTCTCAGCCTCGAGAGGCGCACCTGCTTCACCACCTTCTACCCCTTCGGCCTGTTCCCGGACAAGGGCCTTGCGCACCTGGACTTCGGCCCGATCACGATCCTGTACGGCGGCAACGGCTCCGGCAAATCGACGCTGCTGAACATCCTGGCCGAAAAGCTCCGCGCCGCCCGGCAGACCGCCTGGAACGGCAGCGCCTTTTTTCAGCCTTACGTCGATATGTGCGAGGCGGACTGCGCGCGCCTGCCCCGGGGCAGCCGCATTGTCGGCAGCGACGACGTCTTCGACTATATGCTCAGCGTGCGCACCCTCAACGAGGGCATCGACGCCCGCCGGGAGCAGCTGTTCGAGGACTACACCACGCGCAAGTACGCCCACCGCCAGCTGTCCGGCCTCGACGAATACGACGACTGGAAGGAGTCCATGGACGCCAGGCGCGTCAGCCAGTCGCAGTACGTCCGGGACCGCCTGATGCAGAACGTGGCGCTGCGCTCCAACGGCGAGAGCGCCATCCGCTTTTTCATGGAGCGCATCGGCGAAAACGCCCTCTACCTGCTGGACGAGCCGGAAAACAGCCTGTCGGTGGCACTGCAGCTGGAGCTGAGCCGCTTTTTGTCCGACTCCGCCCGCCACTTCGGCTGTCAGCTGGTGATCGCCACCCACTCGCCCGTGCTGCTGGCTATGCAGGACGCCCTGATCTACGACCTGGACGCGCATCCCGTCGCCACCCGGGACTGGACGCAGCTGGAGAACGTCCGCCTCCTGCGCGGCTTCTTCGAGGAGCATCGGGCGGAGTTCGCCTGACACTTGACATCCGGCCGTGGCTGTTATACCCTTGAATTGAATCAAATCTCAGCTCGGGAGTGTTGCCCCCTATGGATCGGCAGGAACTGAAAACGCAGGTGAAGCAGGTCTGGCGGCTGAGCCTGCCCGCCATTTTGTCCCAGATCACCACCATCGCCATGCAGTATATCGACTCCGCCATGGTCGGCGCGCTGGGCGCGCACGCCTCCGCCGCCATCGGTCTGGTGGCCTCCAGCACGTGGCTGTTCGGCGGTGTCAACTACGCCGTGTCGGCGGGCTTTTCCGTGCAGGTGGCCCATAATATCGGCGGCGGGCGCGACAAAGAAGCCCGCACCGTCGTGCGGCAGGGCCTTCTGACGGCGCTTGCGCTGTCGCTGCTCGTCTGTCTGCTGGCCCTCGCCGTGTCCGGCAGTCTGCCCGTGTGGCTGGGCGGGGGAGAGGAGATCCGCGCGGACGCCTCGGCGTACTTCATGACCTTCGCCCTCATGGTGCCCTTTTCACAGCTCAACGGCCTGTGCGCCTCCTTCCTCCAGTGCAGCGGCGACATGCTGACGCCCGGCATTTTGATGTCCGTCGTCTGCCTGCTGGACGTCTGCTTCAACTACTTCCTCATCCCGCGCTTCGGCGTTCTCGGCGCCGGGATCGGCACGGCGCTGGCCTGCGCCTGCGGAAGCCTGATGATGTTCTGGCGCTGCTGCTTCAAAAACGAGCGGCTGCGCCTGAGAAAAGGGGAGAGGAGCGCGTTCCGACCCGATATCCTCAAAACGGCCCTGCGCATCGGCGCGCCGCTTGCCGTGCAGGAGGTCGCCATGAACGGCGCCATGGTCGCCTCCACCCGCATCATCGCGCCTTTGGGCGCGGTGGCTATCGCCGCCAACTCCTTCGCCGTCACGGCCGAAAGCCTGTGCTATATGCCCGGCTACGGCATCGGCTCCGCCGCCACCACGCTGGTGGGCCGCAGCCTCGGCGCCGGAGACGAGCGCACCGCCCGCCGATACGGCAATATCTGCACGGCCATGGGCGCCGGGATCATGGGCCTGACGGGCCTTCTGATGATGGTCCTGTGCCCCTTTGTGTTCAGGATGCTGACGCCGGTGCCGGAGGTCCGCGCGCTGGCGGCAAGCGTCCTGCGGATCGAGCTGCTGGCGGAGCCGCTGTTCGGCGCGTCCATCGTCGCCGCGGGTGCGCTGCGCGGCGCGGGCGACACCATGGTGCCCAGCCTCATGAACCTCGGCAGCATCTGGCTCGTGCGCATCTGCCTAGCCCTGGCCCTCGTCGGCCCCCTGGGCCTCACCGGCGCGTGGATCGCCATGGCCGTCGAGCTCTGCGTCCGCGGCCTGCTGATGCTCTACCGCCAGAAAACGTCAAAGTATTTTGCCCTGGTCAGCCGAAAGAACGCCGACCGTCAGTCATAACAGGGAGGAAACGATCATGCGCATCCTGAATATAGGTTCGCTGAATCTCGATCACGTGTACCGCGTACAGCGGTTCGTGCAGCCGGGGGAGACTATGGCTGTGCGGGAGGTGACCGTTGGCGTCGGCGGCAAGGGGCTCAACCAGTCCATCGCCCTGGCCCGGGCGGGCGCGGCCGTCAGTCACGGCGGCCTCGTGGGCGCGGGCGGAGAGCTGCTGCGTCAGACGCTGGAGGAGAACGGCGTCGATCTGCAGCGTCTGGAGGAGACCGACGTCCCCCAGGGCCACGCGATCATTCAGGTCAGCGACGAGGGGGAGAACTGCATCCTCCTCTACGGCGGCTCCAACCGGGCGCTGACCGCGGCGCAGATCGGCCGCGCGATGGACGGCTTCACCCGCGGCGACTGGCTTCTGCTGCAGAACGAGACGAACCTGACGCGGGAGATCATAGAAGAAGCCTGCGCCCGCGGCCTGCAGGTCGCCTTCAACCCCTCGCCCTTCGACGAGGCAGTCCTTGCGGTCGACTTCGATCACGTCGCCTGGCTCCTCGTCAACGAGGTGGAGGCGCAGCAGATGACGGGCTCCGACGATCCGTTCGAGGCATGGGACATCCTGCACGGCCGCTATCCCGACCTCTGCGCCGTCATCACGCTGGGCGGCGCGGGCGCCATCTGCTTCACGCCCGAGGGCGACGTCCGCCAGCCCGCCTATCCCGCCCGCGCCGTGGACACCACCGGCGCAGGCGACACCTTCACCGGCTATTTCCTCGCTTCGCTCCTGGAGAATCGCCCTCTCAGCGAATGCATGCAGCGCGCCGCCATGGCCGCCTCCATCTGCGTCACCCGCCCCGGCGCCGCAGCAGCCATCCCCACCCTCCGCGAGACCGAAGCGGCCCTCCGGCGAGTGGAATAAGAACAAAAGGGGTATAGATATGAATGGTTCCGCTACAAGAATAATTGAATTGCTGGATGGCGCCGGAAAGCGCTATGTCATTCCAGTGTATCAGCGTAAGTATGATTGGAAGATGGACAACTGCCGTCAGCTTTACGACGACCTGAAAAAGCTGGCCCGCGACAAAAAGCGCAGCACGCACTTTTTCGGCAGCATTGTTTCATCAGTGGTCGGCAATGGGGCAACAATCGAATACCATATCATCGATGGGCAGCAGCGTCTTACGACAGTCACACTTCTTCTCCTGGCGATGAGCAGACTGCTTCATGAACATGTGCTGCAATCAGAGGAGAAGGACCTTGATGAACAGATACTCGAAAGGTTTTTGATTTCCAAATGGGCGAAAGAAGATGACAAGATCAAGCTGCGCCCAGTCAAAGAAGACAGGGAAGCACTGGCGAAACTATTCGGTCCAGAGGAGGATCAGGACAATTCCTCGAACCTTACGAACAATTATCGCTTCTTCTGCGAATTGCTGAAAAAAGAGGAGCTGTCTGTGGATGAGATATATCGCGCGATCGGCGGACTCGAGATTATCAGCATCACACTTGATCCCAGCGATAATGCGCAAATGATCTTTGAGAGCCTGAACTCCACCGGTCTGGCGCTTTCGGAAGGCGATAAGATCAGAAACTATGTCCTGATGGAACTGCCACCCAAAACGCAGGAAAAGTACTATAGGGATTACTGGGCCAAGATCGAGGACTGCACGAATAAGGATGTCAGCAGCTTTGTGCGCGATTATTGAGTATCAAACTGCATTCGACGCCGAATATGGATGCGGTTTACCGGGCATTTAAGCAGTATTCGGAAAGTATTCAGCTGCCAGTCGAGAGCTTACTATCCGACATGTTGGACTATGCACGGCTGTATGAAAAGCTTCTGACGTGCAGAAGCGGTCTCAAGGAGTCAGCGCTCGATGACTGCCTGTTTAGAATGTCGCGACTTGAGATCACTGTGGCAAGACCTTTCTTTATGGAGGTGCTCAGGCTTCAGAAAGAGGGCAAAATATCGATTCCTGATCTGCTGAAGGTCTTTCTGACGACGGAAAGCTTTCTTTTCCGTCGCAATATTTGTGATGTTCCGACGAACTCTCTAAACAAGCTGTTCGTCAACCTTAATCGTGAAATCATCCGTTTCGAGAATAACGCCGATAATTACCTGCAAAAGTTTGTTTACGCTCTTAGAGCTAAAAAAGAGAGCGTCAGATTCCCCGATGACGAGGAGTTCAATCAGGCGCTGGCAAACAAACAGGTTTATTTGATGCGTGGCCGGTACAAACAGTATATGTTTGAACGCTTTGAGAATGGCGGCACAAGGGAGATCAAGCAATTCTATGAACAATTGGATCAACGTGTTTATACGATCGAGCACATCATGCCTCAGCATCTGCGGCAGGAGTGGATCGATGCGTTGGGCAAAGACGCGGCAAAGATCCATGAAGAGTGGCTTCACCGCTTAGCGAACCTGACACTTACGGCATACAACCCGGAACTCAGCGACCGACCCTTCGCCGAAAAACGGGATACGGAGGAATATGGTTATAAAAACAGCGGCCTTCGTATGAACCAGAAAATCGCCCAGAAAGAGGCTTGGGGTCTTGCGGAACTTGAGGAACGCAATCGTGAAATGATCCAGAAAGCTGATGAGATATGGGCATGTCCTTAGAGCTCCTTTATTCCGTCAGTTAAGGAATATGATGCCTATACGCTTGATGATGAGTCGGTCGACCTGACAGGCGAAACGCTCGTAAAACATGAGTATATGGGCAATGAGCATGTGGTGGACAGCTGGGCTGATATGTTCGAACGAGTCATTCGGTATTTGCATCAACAGGACAAGTCAGTTCTGGCCGGGATCGCTTACGGAGGTTTGAAGACAGACCTTACGTCCTGTATCAGCAGCGACCAGGAGCAATTCCGAAATCCGCTGCAGATCGATCATGGAATCTATATCGAAAAGAGTACCAGCACAGCCTCCAAAATCAGTATTCTGCGCCGCCTGTTTGCTCTTTATAAAGCTGATCCCATGGATCTTGTGTTTTATCTGCAGGAGCCCGATCACGGCAAGGCTGCGGACGAAGCAAGAACAGCCCTTCGACGCAGATATTGGGAATACGCCTTGCCGATCCTGCAAAAGAAAAACGCTGCACGCGGCCTGTTCTCGAGTTGCAGCCCGACGGGGAACAACAGTGCATCCGGGTTCTTCCGGATCAGCGGGTTCTGTGTTATCTGCGTTTCCAATTTTGATAGTGCAAGGGTGGATTTTTATCTCGGCAAACCTGATGCTGCCGAAAACAAAAAAGCCTTTGATTTGCTGTACAGTCATAAAAGCGAAATTGAATCGAAAATCGGAACCCAATTGCTTTGGTATCGACTGGATGATAAGAAAGCGTCTTCAATATCTGTGAAGCTTGAATACGTCAGCCTTGAAAACGAAGCGGATTGGCCCAGAATGGCGCAGTTCCAGGCGGATTGGAGCTTTAAGCTGTGTGAAACGATCCTGCCGTATCTTCAGGATCCAAACGACACTTCCGTTCGTTTGGACCACATTGCTGTGCTGTTGCGTCAGTGGATGATTGACCGCGATGACGTAGAAGCCTGTCTTAGGAATTGCAACCGAACGTATACGCGCTTTATGACGAAGAAGATGTCTGAAATCCTGCCGAAAGCACCGGGTATGCTCAGCAGCTGGAAGACGGAGAACCATTATTTCTATGAAATCAAGAATAATGAGAAGGGAGTTGTATTGCAGTTAGCGATCAACTGTCATAATATGCCTGAAAACCAAAAGGTATTGTACAGCAGGATTAATGAACTCTTTCCTTCTCACCATGATTTCAAGAATTATATCATCCCGTTTAAAACAGATTATTTAGCGCTGGATAAGCATCCCACGCAGAAACAAGTGTCAGACGAAATGGATCGTTGTATGGAGGTTCTTCATAGCTTTGAAGCCGATCTGGAATGCGCTCTGAAGCAGGAAGAAATGACGCCGCCGTTGTCAGAAGCGTCGGTGTAAAAGCGAAAGCTTTACTATATATTACCTAAGCAACGTTTTTATCGGTTTAACCCGGCGACGGGAAAACCCATGCGATCCATCAGCAAAAGAGCCTCCGGCTCTTTTGTTTTTTACGGGTGAGTTGTTTATAGCTAACTGAAAAGGAAGATGATCCGCGGGTCTTTTGAAGCGGATATGATGCGCGCCGCACGGGCAGCTTTGCGATATCGTTTTGTTTCAGAATGGACTTGTGCAAACGGCGGGGATACCATATAATATAAATTGGTTTATTATATGCAGAATCTACCCGCGGCGGGGCCCTCCGCGCCGCTTTCGCATACCAAGGAGGATACCTGATGTTTGGACAACACTTCCAGCTCAACGAGCAGACGATGCATATCGTGGAGGAGATCGGCCGGCACATGCCAGGCGGCTTCTTCATCTATCAGAAACGCGCGCCCGAAAACCTGCTGTATGCCAACCAGGCGGTGATCGAGCTGTTCGGCTGCGATGATTTGGAGGACTTCAAGCGCCTGACCGGCTTCACCTTCCGGGGCATGCTCCATCCGGACGACTACGCGGCCATCGGCAAATCCATCGACGAGCAGATCGCGCGGAGCGCCGACAACCTCGACTATGTGGAGTACCGCATCGTCCGCAAGGACGGCTCCGTACGCTGGGTGG
>SVKN01000020.1 GCA_015068445.1 Oscillospiraceae bacterium
ATGCTGGAGTTTGAATACGCCGCCGTCCTGCGAGACCAGATCAAGGAGATGCGCGACCAGCTCAACAAAGAGGACAGAAAGGGTAAATCATAAATGCGCGACAACATCGTCATCCGGGGCGCCCGGGTCAACAACCTCAAAAACGTCGACGTGGAGATCAAGCGCGACACGCTGACCGTCATCACGGGCATCTCCGGCTCGGGCAAGAGCTCCCTGGCCTTCGACACCATCTACGCCGAGGGCCAGCGGCGCTACGTGGAGTCCCTTTCCTCCTACGCCCGCCAGTTCCTGGGCCAGATGGACAAGCCCGACGTCGATTCCATCGAGGGCCTTTCGCCCGCCATCGCCATCGACCAGAAGACCACCTCCAAGAATCCCCGCTCCACCGTGGGCACGGTGACGGAGATCTACGATTACCTGCGCCTGCTGTGGGCGCGCATCGGTATCCCGCACTGTCCGAAGTGCGGCAAGGAGATCCGCCAGCAGAGCGTCGATCAGATCATTGACCAGCTGATGGCCTATCCCGAGGGCACCCGCATGCAGATCCTGGCCCCGGTCATCCGCGCCCGCAAGGGCGAGTACGCCAGGATCTTCGAGAGCGCCAAAAAGAGCGGCTACGTCCGCGTCCGCGTGGACGGCAGCATGTACGACCTCGAGGAGACCATCAAGCTGGACAAGAACAAGAAGCACAACATCGAGATCGTTGTGGATCGCATCGTCATCCGCCCGGACATCCGCGGCAGGCTCACCGACTCCGTGGAGACGGCCTCGTCTCTGGCCGGCGGGCTCGTCATCGCCGACCTGATGGAGCAGGGGGAGGTCATCTTCTCCCAGAATTACGCCTGCCCCGACTGCGGCATCTCCATAGAGGAGCTGACGCCCCGGTCCTTTTCCTTCAACAACCCCTACGGCGCCTGCCCCACCTGCGCGGGCCTCGGCATGCGGCTGGAGATCGACCCGGAGCTGATCCTGCCCAACAAGAACCTCTCCATTAATCAGGGTGCCATCAGGGCCAGCGGCTTTTCGACCACGGACGAAAACAGCGTCGGTCACATGTACTTCGACGCTCTGTCCAAAAAGTTCGCCTTCTCCCTCGACGATCCCGTCAAGACCATGCCCAAGGCGGCCGTGGACGCGCTGCTCTACGGCACGGGCAAGGAAAAGCTGGAGCTGCACTGGAAGCGGCCCGGCGGCGGGGGAGGGAACTACTTCCACGCCTTCGAGGGCATCATCAACAACCTCAAGCGCCGCTACGCCGACACCACCAGCGATTCCGTGCGCGAGGACATCGAGGAGTGCATGAGCGAGATCCCGTGCCCCGACTGCCGCGGCAAGCGCCTGAAAAAGGAGATCCTGGCCGTCACCGTCGGCGGCATCAACATCATCGACTTCACCGAAAGATCCATCGTGGAGGAGCTTGACTTCGTCAACTCCCTGCAGCTGACGGAGCGCGAGCACATGATCGCCGACCGCATCCTCAAGGAGATCCGCGAGCGCCTGGGCTTCCTCAAGAACGTGGGCCTCGAATACCTCAACCTGGCCCGCGCCTCCGCGACGCTCTCCGGCGGCGAGAGCCAGCGCATCCGTCTGGCGACCCAGATCGGCTCCTACCTCATGGGTGTGCTGTACGTTCTCGACGAGCCGTCCATCGGCCTGCATCAGCGTGACAACGAAAAGCTGCTGAACGCGCTCAAGCGCCTGCGGGACCTGGGCAACACGCTGATCGTCGTGGAGCACGACGAGGACACCATGCGCGCCGCCGACTGCATCGTGGACGTGGGTCCCGGCGCGGGCATCCACGGCGGCGAGATCATCGCCGTCGGCACCGCCGAGGAGATCATGAAGAACCCGAACTCCATGACGGGCCAGTACCTCAGCGGCGCGCGGAAGATCCCCGTGCCCGCCCTGCGCAGGCCCGGCAGCGGCAAGTACCTGACGGTCAAGGGCGCGGCGGAGAACAACCTCAAGCACATTGACGTCCGCATCCCACTGGGCAAGCTGACGTGCATCACGGGCGTCTCCGGCTCCGGCAAGAGCTCCCTGGTCAACGAGATCATCAACAAGCGCCTGGCCGCCGACCTCAACGGCGCCCGCACCCGCGCCGGCAAGCACGACGACATGCTGGGCCTGGAGAACCTCGACAAGGTCATCAACATCGACCAGTCGCCCATCGGGCGTACGCCCCGGTCGAACCCCGCCACGTATACGGGTCTCTTCGGCGACATCCGCGACCTCTTCGCCAAGACCAGCGACGCCAAGGCCCGCGGCTACGGCCCAGGGCGATTCTCCTTCAACGTCCGCGGCGGCCGGTGCGAGGCCTGCCAGGGCGACGGCCTCGTGAAGATCGAGATGCACTTCCTGCCCGATATCTACGTCCCCTGCGAGGTCTGCAAGGGCCGCAAGTACAACCGCGAAACGCTGGAGGTCAAGTACAAGGGCAAGAGCATCAGCGACGTGCTGGACATGACCGTGGAGGAGGCGCTCGCCTTCTTCGAGAACATCCCCAAGCTGCGCCGCAAGCTCCAGACGCTGTACGACGTGGGCTTGGGGTACATCCGCTTGGGCCAGTCGTCCACTACGCTCTCCGGCGGCGAGGCTCAGCGCGTCAAGCTGGCCACCGAGCTGTCCCGCCGCGCCACCGGGCGCACGGTCTACATCCTCGACGAGCCCACCACCGGCCTGCACGCCTTCGACGTCCACAAGCTGATCGACGTGCTGAACGCGCTGGCGGACGGCGGCAACACCGTCATCGTCATCGAGCACAACCTCGACGTCATCAAGGTGGCCGACCACATCATCGACCTGGGACCCGAGGGCGGGGACAAGGGCGGCCGGATCGTCGCCGAGGGCACTCCGGAGGAGGTCGCGGAGATCGAGGGCTCCTACACGGGCCAGTATTTAAAAAATTTTTTACGGTGATTTTCTGTTTTATGTCTTTTCAAAACCTCTGCTTTATATTAGAATAGAATCAAATAATCGTATTGGTGGGAGATAATCATGGAAAGTCCTAAATATAAGCGAGTCCTGCTGAAGATCAGCGGCGAAGCCCTTGCGGGCGACCAGAAGAGGGGTCTCAACTTCGACGTTGTCAACGCCGTGTGCGCCGCCGTCAAGGAGTGCGCCGAGATGGGCGTGCAGATCGGCATCGTCGTGGGCGGCGGCAACTTCTGGCGCGGCCTCAAGGATGGCGGCGACCGCATGGAGCGCACCCGCGCCGACCATATGGGCATGCTGGCCACCACGATCAACGCCCTGGCGCTGGCCGACGTCATGGAGAACAACGGCGTCGACGTCCGCGTCCAGACGGCCATCGACATGACCAAGATCGCCGAGCCCTACATCCGCCTGAAGGCCATCCGCCATCTGGAGAAGGGCAGAGTCGTCATCTTCGCCTGCGGCACCGGCAATCCCTTCTTCTCCACCGACACCGCCGCCGCGCTCCGCGCCGCCGAGATCAACGCCGACGCCATCCTGCTAGCCAAGAACATCGACGGCGTCTACGACGCCGATCCCCGGCAGGACCCCAACGCCAAACGCTTCGATTCCATCACCTACAAGGAAGTCCTCAACCGCGGCCTCGCCGTCATGGACAGCACCGCCACGGCCCTGTGCATGGACAACCACATCCCCGTGCTCGTATTCGCCGTTGAAAACCCCGAGAACATCAAGAAGGTCCTGATGGGTGAGCATATCGGGACCGTCGTCGAAGGTTAAATCATCGAAGGAGGTACACACCATGAGTAAAGAATGCGAAGTCTACACGAACAAAATGCAGAAGACCATCGAGGTCCTTAAATCCGATTTTGCCACCGTTCGCGCCGGCCGCGCCAACCCCGGCGTGCTTGACAAGATCACCGTCGAGCACTACGGCTCCACCATGTATATCAACCAGCTGGCGCAGATCAGCGTGCCCGAGCCCAGAATGCTGGCCATCCAGCCCTGGGACGCCAGCGCCCGCAAGGCCATCGTCAAGGCCATCCAGACCTCCGATCTGGGCATCAACCCCCAGGACGACGGCAAGGTCATCCGCCTCGTCTTCCCGCAGCTGACCGAGGAGCGCCGTAAGGATCTGAGCAAGCAGGTGCGCAAGATGGGCGAGGACGGCAAGGTCGCCATCCGCAACATCCGCAGAGACGCCGTGGACACCTTCAAGAAGCAGCAGAAGAAGAGCGAGATCACCGAGGACGACCTGAAGCTGTTCGAGAAGGAGATCCAGGACGCCACCGACAAGTACTGCAAGGATATCGACACCGAGACGGCCCGCAAGGAAAAGGAGCTCATGGAGCTTTAGGCCGTCCGGAAAAGCAGAATAGTTTCAGCTTATTCAATGAGGCGGCGCGGAAGCACCGCCTCATCGGATTGTAAACAGAGATACGTGGCTGCCGCTGTTCGCACGGCGAACAGCGATCGATCCGTGTTTTCGGCGGACATGCGCCGCCGAAAACACACATTCCGGTCTGCAAACGTGCGCCTGACAAGGCGTGCGCTGCAGCAGACCGGCCCGAGCCGGATCATGAAGTGATCCGGCGGGATCTTTTGTCGAAAAACCTGTTTTTCGACAGGAAGTGCGGCGGCGCGGAAGCACCGCCTCATACTCCGTGATGGGAGAAAAGTTATGCAGAACAACACTACCTTTTCGCCGGAGGAGATCGCCCGGCTGCCCGTGCATATCGCCGCGATCATGGACGGCAACGGCCGCTGGGCAAAAAAACGCGGCCTGCCCCGCACCGCGGGGCACCGGGAGGGCAGCGAGACTTTCCGCCGCGCCGCCGAGTATATGGCGGATATCGGGATGCGATACTTCACGGTCTACGCCTTTTCCACCGAGAACTGGAAGCGCCCCGCCGAGGAGGTCGGCGTGATCATGGGCCTGCTGGAGAAATACCTGCAGGAGGCCATCGACAGCATGGTGGCGAAGAACATCCGCCTGTGCTTCTTCGGCGACCTGACGCCGCTGCCCGACCGCCTGCGCCGCCTCATCGAGCGCACCGACGCGATTTCCCGGGACATGACCGGGCTGCAGGTGAACGTCTGCCTCAACTACGGCGGCAGGCAGGAGATCGCCCGCGCCGCCAGACGGCTGGCCGAGCGCGTGGCGGCAGGCGAGCTGCGCCCCGAGGACATCACCCCGGAGCGGATGGGCGACGAGATGTACTCCGCAGGCGTGCCCGATCCCGACCTGGTCATCCGCACCAGCGGCGAGCTGCGCCTGTCCAACTTCCTGCTGTGGCAAAGCGCCTACAGCGAGTTTTACGTGACCGATAAGCTCTGGCCTGATATGACCGAAGCGGACTTCGCCGAAGCGATCCGCGCCTATATGGGCCGCAACAGACGGTTTGGGGGACTTTGATATGGGTTTACGCCTTGTGACAACCGTGGTCGGCATCGCCGCCGTCATTCTGATCCTTTACTTTCTGCCCTCCTGGGTGCTGTGTGCCGCGCTGTGCTTTCTGGCCGGCGTCTCGGCCTATGAGCTGCTGGGGGAGACGGGCGAGCTGAAGGGCCACCCGCTGCTGTGGGTCAGCGTCGCCTTCGCCGCCGCCGTGCCGTATTTCACGGCCTTCGCGCCCTTTGCGGGGTCCGTGACGATGCTGCTGTTCGCCTTCGGGTTCGTCGCCTTCGTCATGGGCATCTTCGACTATCAGCGCGTCACCTTCGACAAGCTGGCCATGTCCTTCATGGGCGCGTTCATCCTGCCGTACTTCCTCTCGTCTCTGCTGCGCATCTACGTGGGCACCGGCGAGCTGGGGAAGTATTACATCCTGCTGCCCTGCATCACCGCCTGGGTCAGCGATATGCTGGCCTACTGCGTCGGCCGCCTGTGCGGCAGGCATAAGCTGGCCCCGCACGTCAGCCCCAAGAAGACCATCGAGGGCTCCGTGGGCGGCCTCATCGGCGGCGTGCTGGGTGTGTGCGTCTTCGCTTACTGCATGCAGCATTATTTCGGCGTGCATCCCAACTGGCCCGTCCTCGTCGTCTTTTCCGCTGTCGGCACTGTCGCCGGGCAGCTGGGCGACCTGAGCATGTCGCTGATCAAGCGCAACGTGGACATCAAGGATTTCGGACGCCTGTTCCCGGGCCACGGCGGCGTCCTCGATCGATTTGACAGTATTCTGTTCACGGCGCCGCTGTTCGAGTTGTATCTCATCGCCGTGCACATGATCGGAGCATAAAAATGAAGACACTTTCTATAATAGGTAGTACCGGCTCCGTAGGCACGCAGGCCGTGGACCTCGCCCTGCACAAGGGCTGGGATGTGGCCGCGCTGGCCTGCGGACACAACATCGAAACGGCGGAGCAGCAGATCCGTGCCCTCCGTCCGCGCTACTGCGCCGTCATGGATGAGGACGCCGCGCGCACGCTGCGCGGCCGCGTCGCGGACGTCGGCTGCGCCGTGGAGGGCGGGCAGGAGGCCGTGCTGCGCGCCGCCTCCTTCGAGGAGAGCGACATGGTGCTCAACGCCGCCACCGGCATCGCCGGTCTGCGCCCCACGCTCGCTGCGCTGAACAGCTGTAAAGCTCTTGCCCTTGCCAACAAAGAATCGATGGTCTGCGCCGGGAACGTCGTCACGAGCCTGGCTCGGGAGAAGAACGTACCCATCCTGCCCGTGGATTCCGAGCACAGCGCCATCTTCCAGTGCCTGCGGGCGGGGGAGAAGGGCGAGGTGGACCGCCTGATCCTCACGGCCTCCGGCGGCCCCTTTTTCGGCTGGGACCGTGAGCGGCTGGAAACCGTCACTGCAGCTGACGCCCTCAGGCACCCCACCTGGACCATGGGGCAAAAAATCACCATCGACTCTGCTACCATGATGAACAAGGGGTTCGAGGTGCTGGAGGCCTCCTGGCTGTTCGGTGTCCCGACGGAGCGCATCGACGTCGTCGTCCACAGGGAGAGCATCGTCCATTCGGCCGTCAAGTTCGTCGACGGCTCGATCATCGCTCAGATGGGCAGCGCCGATATGCGCCTGCCCATTCAGGTAGCCGTCGATCACCCACACCGGACGGAAAACCCGTTCAAAACCCTTGATATCTTCTCGCTGAGCGGTCTCAGCTTCTACCGCCCGGACCGCGAGGCGTTCCCCTGTCTCACCCTGTGCGAGAGCGCCCGCGGCAATACGGGCGCCGTGATCAACGGCGCCAACGAGGTGGCCGTGGCCGCGTTCCTGCAGGGCAGGATCGGGTTCAACGACATCTACCGCATCGCGCGCGAGGCAGTGGAGACGTGCGATCTCATCGCCGACCCCGATCTGGAGCAGGTCTTCGACAGCGACCGGAAGGCGAGAGAGGCGGCGCGCGCGTTCCTTGCGCGGAAAGGAGTTTAAATGTCAGTCATTTACGCGATCCTTGTCTTCGGACTGATCATCACCCTGCACGAGCTGGGCCACTTCACGGCCGCCAAGCTGGCCGGGATCACGGTGTACGAGTTCACCATCGGCTTCGGCCCGGCCATCATCAAAAAGAAGATCGGCGAGACGCTTTACGCCGTGCGGCTGCTGCCCATCGGCGGCGCCGTCGTCATGAAGGACGTCAACGAGGAACCGCCCGAGGACGTGGACCCCGCCGAGTGGACCGAGGAGGGCAGCTTCCAGCAGGCCAGCTGGATCAGGCGCTTCATCGTCGTCATCGCGGGCTCCGCCATGAACTTCCTCACGGGCGTCGTCATCGTCCTGCTGATCCTCCTGCCCGCGCAGTACGTCGCCACCAGTGAGCTCTCCGGCTTCGCCGAGGGCTTCCCGGAAAACACGGGACTGCAGGTGGGCGACAAACTCGTCAAGGTAGACGATTTCCGCATCTTCACCTATAACGACGTCGTCACCGCCCTGCAGCTGGGCCAGAACGACACCTATGACTTCGTCCTGGACCGCGGAGGCCAGACCGTCCGCCTGCAGAACGTCCATCTGGAGCGGAAGGATTACGACGGCAACGGCCAGCTGCGCTTCGGCCTCAGCTTCGGCTACGGCGAGCTCAGCGCCCTCGGCAAGGTCAGATACGCCCTCAACAACTCCCTGAGCTTCCTCCAGTCGGCCTACAAGAGCATCGGCCTTCTGATCCGCGGCCGCGTCAGCACGAACGACATGATGGGCACCGTCGGCATCGCCAACGAGATCAGCGAGCGCGCGGAGGAGTCCATGGCAGATATGTGGTACTTCGTCTCCTATATCGCCGTCAATCTGGCCTTCGTCAACCTGCTGCCCATCCCCGGACTGGACGGCGGCAAGCTGGTCATGATGCTCATTGAGCTGATCCGGCGCAAGCCCATCGACCCCAAGTGGGAGAATTATATCTCTTACGCGGGCCTGGCGGCCATCATGGTCCTGTTCGTATTCGTCACCTACAACGACATCGTTCGCATCATAACGGGGTAGAGAGATATGATTGACAACAGAGAAGAGTTCGGCGCCGTCCGCGGCGTCCGCCGGTCCCGCCCGCTGAAGATCGGCTCCGTCACCATCGGCGGCGGCAATCCCGTGGCGATCCAGTCCATGTGCAACACCGACACCCGCGACGTCCGTGCCACCCTCGCCCAGATCGGCGCCCTGCGCGACGCCGGGTGCGAGATCGCGCGCCTGGCCGTGCCCGATATGGACGCTGCCCGCGCGCTGCACGAGATCAAAAAGCAGAGCCCGCTGCCGCTGGTGGCCGACATCCATTTCGACTACAGGCTGGCGCTGGAGGCCTGCCGGGCGGGTATGGACAAGATCCGCATCAACCCCGGCAACATCGGCGAAAAGTGGAAGATCCGCGAGGTGGCGGACGCCTGCAGTTCCTGCGGCGTGCCCATCCGCATCGGCGTCAACTCCGGCTCCGTAGACCGCGATCTGCGGGAGGAGTACGGCGTGATCCCCTTCACGCTGTACAAAAGCGCCGTGCGCAACATCGAGGCGCTGACGGAGTGCGGCTTCGAGGACATCTGCGTGTCTCTGAAGGCGTCCAACGTCTTCAACACCGTGGAAGCCTACCGCATGCTGGCCTCCCAGTGCGATTATCCCCTCCATCTGGGCGTCACCGAAGCCGGCTCCCGCCACATGGGCACCATCAAGTCGGCCGCCGCCTTCGGCGCGCTGCTGGCCGACGGCATCGGCGACACGATCCGCGTCTCTCTGACCGACGATCCCGTTCAGGAGGTCTACGCGGCGAAGGACATCCTCAAGGCTCTCGGCATGAACGCAGACGGCGTTACCATCGTCTCCTGTCCCACCTGCGGCCGCACGCAGGTGGATCTGATCCCCATCGCCCACGAGATCGAGCAGCGCGTCAGCAAGCTGCGTTCCCGCATCACCGTGGCCGTCATGGGCTGTGCCGTCAACGGACCCGGCGAGGCCAGAGAGGCCGACGTGGGCATCGCGGGCGGCCGCGGCGAGGGACTGATCTTCCGCAAGGGCGAGATCCTGCGCAAGGTCCCCGAGGACCGTCTGGCCGACGAGCTGATGCTGGAGATCGAAAGGCTCACCGGTGAGAAGGTATGAGTGCCCGGCTCCGCGACGTATTCACCGAGGCTGACGACGGCTCCGCCGTCTTTGACCTCACCATCGAGGAAATGACCTTCGCCGTCTCCGGGGACCATCTGGAGGTGCTGCTGGACAGCGCCGGGACGACCCCTGAGGACCTCCTCGCCGACGCGAAGGACGCCATCGAGCGCAGGTACGGCATCAAAAACCTTCATCTGCGCTTCGCCTGCGGCGAAGAAAAGAGCAGGGAAGAGCTGATCCTCGACAAGCTCCGGGAGGGCTATCCCTCCCTCCTCAAGGCCATCGATCCCGCGACGCTGTCCTGTGACGACGGCCATATCAGCTTCAACATGTCCGAAAACTGGGCCTGCCGCGAGGACGACCTCCGCGCCGCGCTGACGAGCGTCTGCCGCGACCTGGGCATGAACCGCGTGGAGGTTGAGGCGCGCCTGTGCAAGGCCGCCGTCTCCTTTGCCGAAAAGCGTCAGCAGGATCTGGACAGGCTGTACAGCGAGAACCCCATGCCGCCTCCGGCCGCCGCCGCGCCGAAGGCCAAGGCAGCGCCTCAGAACGGCCAGCGCTCCTTCCAGCGCCGTCAGGCCCCCAAGGGGGAGACCTACGTCCCGCCCGCGGAGGAGGACAAGATCATCTACGGCAAGCCCGTCAAGCGCGAGCTGATCAAGATCGGCGACCTGACGCTGGACAGCGACAAGGTGGCCGTCTACGGCGAGATCTTCTCCACCGAGCTGAAAAAGCTCAACGGCAAGGGCAAGACCGTCATCACCTTCGAGATGACCGACGGCACCGGCTCCGTCCGCGTGGTCAAGGTCCTGCCCGACGAGGAGGTCGCCCCCTTCAAGGACAACATCAAGCCCGGCAAGGCCGTGGTCGTCCAGGGAAAGCTCAGCTATTCCAAGTTCGATAACGACAATATCATCACGCCCTTCGCCGTCATCAAGGACAAGCCCAAGGTCCGGCAGGACAAGGCCCCGGAAAAGCGCGTGGAGCTTCATCTTCATACGACCATGTCCACCATGGACGGTCTGTGCGACACGAAAAAGGTGGTCTCGCTGGCCAAGAGCATGGGCCACCGGGCCATCGCCATCACGGACCACGGCGTGGCGCAGGCGTTCCCCGACGCCATGAACGCCGCCAGGGCCGTCAACGGCAAGGACGAGAAGGACCCCTTCAAGATCATCTACGGCATGGAGGCCTACTGCGTGGACGATATCGCGGGCGGCATCGTCCGCGGGACCTGCGGCCGCACGCTGGATCAGGAGCTGATCGTCTTCGATCTGGAGACGACGGGCCTCAACCCCATCCTCTGCGAGATCATCGAGATCGCCGCCTTCAAGGTGAAGGACGGCGAGATCGTCGACCGATATCACACCTACGTCAAGCCGACGAAGCCCATCCCGCCCGAGATCACGACGTTGACGGGCATCGACGACGAGCGCGTCAGGGACGCCTCGTCCATCGACGTCGTCCTGCCGCAGTTCCTCGACTTCTGCGGCGACCTGCCCCTGTGCGCCCACAACGCCGATTTCGACGTCTCCTTCGTCAAGCGCGCCTGCATGCAGCTGGGCATCAAGCGGGAGTTCTGCTATATCGACACCGTGGAGCTGTCCCGCGCCCTGCTGCCGCACCTCAAGCGGCACAAGCTCAATGACCTGGCCAGCGAGTTCCGCTTCACCTTCAACCATCACCGGGCCGACGACGACACCGAGGTCCTCTGCCGCATCTTCTTCGAGCTCGTCAGCCGCATGAAGCAGGCTGGCTTGCGCATCGGGATCGACACGCTCAACGAAGAGATGAAGGCTTACAGCGAACGCATCGGCGACCTCGTCCCCAAGGGCAAGTCTTACCATCTGCTGATCCTCGTCAAGAACATGACGGGCCTTATGCACCTGTACGAGATGATCTCGGCCTCCCATCTGAAATACTTCCGCCGCCATCCGCTGATCCCCCTGAGCCTGCTGCTGGAGAAGCGGGAGGGGCTGATTCTGGGCTCCGCCTGCGAGGCGGGCGAGCTGTTCCGCGCCATCGTGGATGGCAGACCCTGGGAGGAGCTCAAGCAGCTCGCCTCCATCTTCGATTTTCTCGAGATCCAGCCCATCGGCAACAACATGTTCATGGTGCGCAGCGGCGAGGCGAAGGACGTGGAGCAGCTGCGCGACTTCAACCGCACCGTCGTCCGTCTGGCGGACGAACTGGGCAAGCCCGTCTGCGCCACCGGCGACGTCCACTTCATCAACCCCGAGGACGCGATCTACCGCGAGATCATCATGACCGGCATGGGCTTCGAGGACGCCTCCCAGCAGGCGCCGCTGTACTTCAAGACCACCGACGAGATGCTGGACGAGTTCTCCTACCTGG
Source organism: Oscillospiraceae bacterium (assembly GCA_015068445.1). Lineage (GTDB taxonomy): Bacteria > Bacillota > Clostridia > Oscillospirales > Butyricicoccaceae > RGIG1902. The sequence goes on from SVKN01000020.1 coordinate 11,825, forward strand.
GCCCCGAGCGCGCCTATGAGGTGGTCGTCAAAAATACCAACGCCATCGCCGATCAGGTGGAGATCATCATGCCCGTCAAGGACGGCACCTATCCGCCGTCCATCGCTCACTCCGCCGAGGAGATCAACGACCTGGCCCGCGCCCGCGCCGCCGAGCTCTACGGCGACGAGCTGCCGCCCATCGTCAAGGACCGCCTTGAGATGGAGCTGGGCGCCATCATTGGCCACGGCTATGACATCATGTACATCATCGCCCAGAAGCTCGTCAAAAAGTCACTGGACGACGGCTACCTCGTGGGCTCCAGAGGGTCAGTGGGCTCCTCCGTCGTCGCGTACTTCACGGGCATCACCGAGGTCAACGCTTTGAAGCCTCACTACCGCTGCCCCAACTGCAAGCACAGCATCTGGGACATCGAGGGCGACTACCGCACGGGCGTCGATCTGCCCGACCGGGACTGCCCCGTCTGCGGCCATAAGATGGACAAGGACGGCTTCGACATCCCCTTCGCCACGTTCATGGGCTTCAAGGGCGAGAAGACGCCCGATATCGACCTCAACTTCTCCGGCGAATACCAGTCCAAGGCCCATCAGGAGACGATCAACCTCTTCGGCAAGGAGAACGTCTTCCGCGCCGGCACCATCGGCACCGTCAAGTCCAAAACAGCCTACGGCTTCGTCAAGAAGTACCTGGAGGAGAAGGGCATGGTGCTCAACTCCGCCGAGATCAACCGCCTCGTGGCCGGGTGCACGGGCATCAAGCGCACCACAGGCCAGCATCCCGGCGGTCTGATCGTCCTGCCGAGGGACCGCAACATCCACGAGTTCACTCCCGTCCAGCACCCCGCGGACGACGTGAACACCGACATCATCACCACCCACTTCGATTATCACTCCATCCATGACAACCTGCTCAAGCTGGACCTGCTGGGCCACGATGACCCGACGATGATCCGCATGCTGGAGGACCTGTCGGGGCTGGATACGAAAAAGATCCCCCTGGACGACAAGGAGACCATGCGCATCTTCACGTCCATCGAGCCGCTGGGCATCGAGGGCGACGACATTCTGGAGGAGACCGGCGCCGCCGCCATCCCCGAGTTCGGCACGAAGAATGTCCGCGGCATGCTGGTTGACACGCAGCCCACCACCTTCGACGGCCTGCTGCGCATTTCCGGCCTGTCCCACGGCACCAACGTCTGGCGCAACAACGCCCAGGATTACATCCTCGCGGGCGTCGCCACGCTGGCCGACGTCATCTGCGTCCGCGACGACATCACGCTCTATCTGATGCAGATGGGCATCGAACCCTCCCAGGCCTTCACCATGTCCGAGGCCGTCCGTAAGGGCAAGGGCCTCAAGCCCGACTGGGAGGAGATCATGCGCGAGCATAAGATACCCGACTGGTACATCGAATCCTGCAACAAGATCGAGTACATGTTCCCCCGCGCACACGCCGTGGCCTACGTCATGATGGCCTTCCGCATCGCCTGGTTCAAGGTCCACCGCCCCCTGGATTTCTACGCCGCCTATTTCACCATCCGCGCCAATGGCTTCGACGCCGGGACCATGACGAAGGGCGATCAGACCGTGTGCAAGATGTACCGCTCCCTCAAGGCGCAGCCCAAGCGCTCCGCCGTGGAAGACGACACCATGGGCACGCTGGAGATCGTCCACGAGTTCTACAAGCGCGGCTTTACGTTCTCCAACGTCGATATCTATAAATCCGATGTCAAGCGCTTCCGCATCGAGGGCAACACCCTGATCCCACCCTTCACCAAGCTCCCCGGCGTGGGCGAGCAGGCGGCCCAGTCCATCGTCGCCGCCCGGGAAAAGGGCCCCTTTATGTCGGTGGAAGAGCTGATCTCCCGCTGCGACAAGGTCTCCAAGTCCGTCACCGAGGCCCTCGACGAAGCCGGCGCCCTGAACGGCATCCCCAAAACGAACCAGCTGAGTCTTTTCGACGCGTAAAAAAGGCGCTGGGCCCTCGCGGCCCGGCGCCTTTTCATGTATAGTGTATGGATTAACACTGAACCAGTGGCATTTTCCTGAAGCTCCCGGCGAACTTTGCCAGTGTCTCGATACTCTCTTCGACGATGGTCTTTCCCTTCTCAGCCGTAGAGAGTGGGTCACTGTTGACGCCATGTGGCGTCTCCTCGCGATTGGCGAAAGAGAAGTAGGCTGCGATAAGCTGCGTGCGACAGATCATAAGGCCGTCCAAGAGCCGAACTGGGGCAAGATGGCGGTGATTCACGGTATGATCGACTGCACTGCTGGAGAGGGAGTTTTGGTTTTCACGGATGCCCATCCCTCAACAGACCCAGACCATCGTCATAGAGCGCCTGACGGAGATGGCATGCGATCCGCAGGGCAGGAAAGAGCTGATCCGCATCGTGCAGGACACACGGGATGCCAACACTGGCCGTTATAAATCCACTGATCCCTCGAAGGCATATATCCTGTCCTCGCCGACGCATCCGGAGTACAACGGCAGGCAGATCGTCGAGATCGCGGTAGGGCATAACAAGTCGTCTGCCGCCGTCGCTGCCGATACGATGGCAGACAACGTCATGCACACTGTCGGGAAGCGCGTCGATATCATAGGGCAGGAAGATGCAGCCGCTGCCTGCACCATCCCGGGGTCATGCCTGTTATCGACGGCGCGATGCTGCTGTCAGGCGAGGCTGCACATCCACGTGTCCGCGGCACTTTCACGCGGCTCCTCGGTCGTATGTGCATTTGCGGCGACCTGCTGAGCGTAGAGGCCACGATCCTCAAAATGACGTCGCTGCCCGCCCGCATCTATGGCTTCCGCACCAAGGGTCAGCTGCATGAGGGCATGGACGCTGACCTTGTCGTATTCGACCCCGACAGGCTTATCGACAACGCCACAGTCGCCGACTATGCCGCACTCAACGTTGGACTGAATTACGCCATCGCCGCCGGGCAGATCGCCGCCGTAGACGGTCGCGTCACCGGCATCAAAGCCGGTAAAATCCTTCCTGCGTCGCTGTAGCCGACTGTGATACAGAAAATGACCGTGATGTTTATCACGACATTTTTTATAAGCTCATTTGTTGGAAGTAACGAAACGATTCGATATGTTTCGATTCATATCGACTTTTATCTCGATGAGTATTACAATTGATTCAAACATATCGTAACATTACCTCCGTATACGTTACGAAATGTATCGTATTCGCGCTGTATCCGTGGCGCGGGACAAAACGAATCAAGTGAAAGGAAGAGAATTATGAAAAAGCTGATTGCAGCGACACTTGCTTTGATGCTCTGTCTCAGTTTGTTGGCCGCCTGCGGCGGACAGGAGCAGTCCAACAACGGCAGCGGCACTACATCTGGCGCCGTCCATCGCGATACGCTGACTGTCGCGCTGTCCCGCGAGCCCAAGACGCTGATCCCCCACGAGAGCAATGATACCGGCACGGCTCCCGTGACCCATCAGTACTGTGAGTCACTTCTGCAGGTAAATACCGAAGGCGAGGTTGAGCCTTGCCTGGCGACCTCCTGGGAAATGATCGATGACACCCATTATCGTTTCCACCTGCGTGAGGGCGTCAAGTTCTCCGATGGCAGCGACTTCACCGCAGAAGACGTTCTGTTCACGTTGGAGAAGTGCGTTGAGTCCCCTTCAACCTCCTCCTAAGTGGGGCCCATCGATATTGCCAACAGCACCATCGAGGATGACCATACAGTTGTCATCGCACTGAGCGAACCTTGTCCGCCCTTTGTCAACTTCATGAGCCTCGATATTTGTGGCATCGTCAGCAAAAAGGCCATGGAAGCTGACCCTGAGGGTTATGCAAAGCAGCCCATTGGTACCGGTCCCTTCAAGTTCGTCGAATGGGCCACTGGCGATTACATCAAACTGGAAGCTAACAAGGATTGGTGGGGCGGTGAGGTCAATTTTGATACGCTGATGCTCCGGATTATCCCTGAAGGTGCTACCCGTGCCATCGAGGCCGAATCCGGCGGCGTTGATCTGGCGCACATCACAATCACCGATGTTCCCACTGTCGATGAAGACGAGAACGTCGATCTGATGATCCAGCCTATTTACAATACCAGCTTTGTTTCTTTCAACTGCAGTGTCAAGCCCTTCGATAATCTGAAGGTCCGTCAGGCAATCTCCCTGGCTCTCGACTGCGATGCCATCGTCAAGGCGGTCTACGGGGAATACGCCGACGTTGCCGACTCCTTCCTATCTCCTGCCATCTGGGGCTATCACTCTGCCGAGAGCGAGTTCCAGGGTCATGACGTGGAGAAGGCAAAGAAGCTCCTGGAGGAGGCAGGTTATGGCAGCGGCTTCTCCTGTACGATGATCTCCAATGGCAATCAGGCTTTGGCTGAGATGATCCAGGCCCAGCTCGGTGAGATCGGCGTCAATGTCACGCTGAATGTCACTGACTTTGCAAACTGGCTGGATGCTCTGGTCAACGGTAAGCAGGAGATGTATATCGGCGGATGGACGTGCCCCTCAGGCGACGCCTCCGAAGCGTTTGACTATTTCGAGTCTGCCAACTTCGGCGCGGGCGGCAATCGCTCTTACTATGCAAACGATGAGGCCGACCGTCTGATCAAGATTATCGACACCGAGACCGACACTGATAAACGTATGCAAGCCTGCGTGGATGCACAGGAGCTGCTGGCTGATGAGTGTGTCACCGTCGGTTTGAACGTCGGTGCCGCTTACTGGGCTGTCAGCAAGGATATTCAGGGCTATGTCGTTCTGCCGTCCCAGAGTCCTGATTTTGCTCATATCACCTTTGCCAAATAAACACGATCCAACTACCTTTCTGACGCGGGGGCGGGCATAGCCCGCCCCCTGCACTATTCCTTGATAACAAGAGGAGGATACAATGGGAAAATACATAGCAAAGCGCCTCCTGATGATGATCCCCGTTATCCTGGGCGTCGTGCTGGTTGTCTTCACCATTCTCCGCCTGTCGCCCACAGATCCCATCCGAACGATCCTGGGCGATATGGCGAGTCAGGAGGAGGTCGACCAGATGCGCGAGGAAGTCGGCCTCAACGATCCATTCCCGATACAGTTTTTCAATTACCTCAAGGGCATCCTGACGAAGTTTGACTTCGGCTACTCCTGGGTCAATAAAAACACGGTCGTCGATGAGATCAAAAACCGGTTCCCCATCACGCTGCAGCTGGCCATCCTCAGCACCCTGCTGGCCACGGCTATCGGCATTCCGCTGGGCATCATCTCGGCGATCAAGCAGTACAGCCTGCTGGATAATATCGTCAGCATCCTTGCGCTTATCTTCCTGGCCATGCCCGGCTTCTGGTTCGCACTGATGCTGATCATCACTTTCAGCCTGAAATACCATCTGTTCCCGGCCTCCGGCTGGTACGGACTCAAATACATGGTACTGCCGATCATCGCCAGCGGCACGGGTTGCGTCGCCGGCATCATGCGCACCATGCGCTCCAACATGTTGGAGGTCATCCGTCAGGATTACATCCGCACGGCACGCGCAAAAGGACTGAAGGAGCGTACCATCATCGTCCGTCATGCCCTGCGCAACGCTCTGATCCCCGTGGTAACGCTGATCGGCATGCAGTTCGGCCGACAACTGGGCGGCGTTTTCGTACTTGAGACGATCTTTGCGATTCCGGGCATGGGTAAGATGCTTGTTGACGCCTGCTCCGTTAAGAACATCCCTATCGTCCAGGGCGGCGTCATCTTTATCGCCGTCGTCTTCGGTGTCGTCAACCTGATCGTAGATATCCTGTACAGCTTTATCGATCCGCGTATGTCTTCGCAGTACAAGGGCGGTAAAAAGGAAAAGAAGGGAGCGACGGCCAATGCCTGAAAAAAACAAGAAAAAGCAGCGCGGCTTCTTTGCCGACACATGGCACCGTCTATGCAAAAGCCGTCTGGCCGTCCTCGGCATGATCGTGCTTGTGATTTTTGCCTTGCTGGCGATTTTTGCCGATCAGATCGCACCTTATCCTTATGACCTGCAGAACCTTGAGAAAATCGGCCTTTCACCATGCGCCGAGTACCTGCTTGGCACGGACAATCTGGGCCGCTGCATGTTCAGCCGTCTGGTCTACGGCGCGCGCATCTCGCTGCGAATCGGCTTTATTTCCGTGTCTATCTCGCTGCTTGCTGGCGGCACACTGGGCGCTGTCGCCGGTTTCTACGGCGGCAAGGCCGACATGATTATTATGCGCTGCCTGGACGTCATGATGGCGATTCCCAGTGTTCTTCTGGCCATCGTCATTTCTGCCACGCTGGGCACCGGCGTACGCAACCTGATGATCGCTATTGGCATTTCGTCCATCCCATCCTTTGCCCGTATCGTCCGCGCCTCCACTATGGGCCTGCGCGGGCAGGAGTATATTGAAGCTGCGCGGCTGTCCGGCTGCTCGGATTTCCGCATTATTACCCGCCATATCCTGCCCAATATCTTGGCGCCTGTCATCGTGCAGGTGACGCTCGGCCTGGCGCTGGCTATTCTCAATGCGTCTTCCTTGAGCTTCCTCGGTCTGGGCGTTCAGGCGCCGTATCCGGAGTGGGGATCCATGCTGGCCGCCGGCCGCAGCTATATGCGCCAGTATCCGCATATGGTCCTCTATCCGGGCCTTGCCATCGTGTTTCTCGTCCTTTCACTTAACATGATCGGAGACGGTCTGCGCGACGCTCTTGATCCGCGTATGAAGAACTGAGGTGCCGCATGAGTACACAGCTTGAGATCAAAAATCTTTCGATCCAATACAAAACAGAAGACACCACCGTTTATGCCGTCAACGGACTTGATCTGACAATCGAACAGGGAACCTGTCTCGGTCTTGTGGGTGAAACAGGCGCCGGCAAGACGACTACAGCGTTAGGCATACTCCGGCTGCTCCCCGTCCCACAGGGCCAGTACACCTCCGGTGAGATTCATTTCAACGGCATCGACCTGATGAGTCTCGGCGATGACGCCATGCGCGAGATCCGCGGAAAGGCGATCTCAATGATATTTCAGGACCCCATGACAAGCCTCAATCCTGTCCTGACGGTCGGCCGACAGATCTCAGAGGTCATCCAGCTTCATGAGCAGTGCTCCCGTCAGCAAGCCGATGATCGCGCCAAGGAGATGCTGGAGCTCGTCGGCATCCCCGGCGAGCGCAGCGAGGAATACCCGCACCAGTTCTCCGGCGGCATGAAGCAGCGCGTTGTCATTGCCATCGCACTGTCCTGCAACCCTGAGCTGTTGATAGCGGACGAGCCGACAACGGCGCTCGACGTAACGATCCAGGCGCAGGTGCTGGAGCTGTTGCGCGAGCTTAAGGCCCGCTTCAATACATCCACCATTTTGATCACCCATGATCTCGGCGTTGTGGCGCAGATGTGCGATCATGTAGCCATCATGTATTCCGGTATGATCATGGAATATGGCTCACTGGCTGATATCTATAAGAACACCCTGCATCCCTATACCCTTGGCCTGTTCGGTTCGATCCCCGATCTGGAGAACGACGTGCCGCGCCTTAAGCCAATCCCAGGTATGGTACCTGATCCGACGGAGGAGATCGTCGGATGCCCCTTTGCCAACCGCTGTGATCGCACAGACGAGGTATGCCGCACCAGCCTGCCGCAGCTGCGGAACGTGGGGGTGAGCACACGGTCCGCTGCCATCATCTGGAGGGAAAAGCACATGAGTAACGCATTGCTGGAGGTCAGAGACCTCAAAAAATACTTCAAGACGCCCAAGGGCATGCTCCATGCTGTGGACGGTGTCAACTTCGTCATCGAAGGAGGAAAGACACTGGGTATCGTTGGCGAATCCGGCTGCGGGAAATCCACGCTGGGCCGCGTTATCGTTCAGCTGCTGGAGGCTACGGGCGGGCAGGTCCTGTTCGAGGGCAAGGACGTCACGCACTTGACAAAGAGCGAGCTTAAGTCATACCGCCGCAACATGCAAATGATCTTCCAAGATCCATTCTCCAGTCTAAACCCCCGCATGTCGGTCTCTCAGACGATAGAAGAACCGCTGCGCAACACAAAGGAGGCGCTGGAGGGCCGGAAGATGGATGAAGCTGTCCGGGAGCTGATGGAGACCGTCGGCCTCGCGCCCCGCCTGGCAGGATCTTATCCGCACGAGTTGGACGGCGGCCGCCGACAGCGCATCGGCATCGCCCGTGCGTTGGCGCTCAATCCCAGATTCATTGTCTGCGACGAGCCTGTTTCGGCACTGGATGTTTCGATACAGGCACAGGTGCTGAATCTGATGATGGACCTGCAGGACGAGCGCGGACTTACGTATATGTTCATCACGCACGATCTCAGTGTCGTCAAGCATATCGCTGATGACATCGGCGTCATGTACCTTGGCATGATGGTGGAAAAGTGCGGCGCTAAGCACATTTTCAAAAACCCGCTGCATCCCTATACGCAGGCGCTTTTGTCGGCGATTCCTACAATCAATATCGACAATCCGCCGCGCCATATCCCGTTGAAGGGCGAGCTCACTTCGCCCATTGAGCCAAAGCCTGGCTGTCGCTTTGCGCCACGCTGCGTCCGCGCCGTTGAACGCTGCTTCCGGGAGACGCCCATGCTGCGTGAGTTGGAAACAGATCATTTTGTGGCTTGCCATGAGGTTTAAAATCGTTCATAATAGTTACAACCATAATAGTTACAGCGGAAAGGTTGGAGGCACCCTATGAATCGACCGATCATCGTCCACGACGCGCATATGCATTTCGGGCCCCGCGGGCCCATCGAGGCGGCGGCGCTGACGTCCCCGCTGCGGGACAGGTTCCCCGCCTACAAAACCATGCAGTTCAGCCGCATGGAGGATTACGAGAGCCAGTTCGAGGCCCATCACGTGGAGAAGGCCGTCCTCGTGCCCTTCGTGCTCAAGGAGCCGGGGCTTGAGACCCAGACGAACTGGTGCCTCGATTACGCAAGGCAGCACCCGGGCCGGTTTTACCCCTACGCCCTGATCGACGACGACGACCCCGACTACGTCGAGCGCCACTATGGCGAGCTCGTCGGCCTCAAGCAGCACATCATCCTCCATGAGACGGAAGTGACGAGCGCCCGGCGGGAGATGTTCGCCCTGCTGCAGGAGCATGGGCTCGTCCTGCTGCTTCACACCCATTCGGACAAGCGCGTGCAGTACGTCACGGAGATCGTCCGCGACTTCCCGCATCTGAAGATCCAGGTGGCGCACATGGGCCGGGCCAAGGCCGATAACGTCCCCTTCATGCGGGAGATCATCGAGACCTTCGCCCCCTTTGAGAACGTCTTTTTCGACACGTCCACCATCCGTATCCCGGAGGTCGTCACGATGGCCGTCCGGAAGATCGGCGCCGAGCGCGTGCTGTACGGCTCCGATTTCCCGTTTTTCATGGACGAGACAGGGGAGGAGGACGTCATGCAGGCCCAGATCGACCACATCCTGCGCGCCGAGATCACGGACCGTCAGCGCGAGCTGATCTTCCGTGAAAACTTCGACCGCCTCATCACCTTCGGCAAATAATCAAAAAAAGGAGATACAACAATGGGACATCTTATCAGCGAGCTCACTTATGAGCAGTGCCAGGATCTGATCAACGAGGATACCGTCGTCATGCTGCCCATCGGCGGCGGCTCCAAGGAGCACGGCGGCCAGCTGCCCATGGGCACCGACTACATCGTCTGCGACTGGATGGCCAGGGAGGTCACCAAGCGCGCCGACGTGCTGACGCTGCCCACCATGCCCTTCGCCTACTTCCCGGCCTTCATCAAGTGGAAGGGCTCCGTCAGCGTCGATTACCAGAACTTCATCAACTATACGAAGGACGTTTTGATGAGCTTCGTGCGCTACGGCGTGCGCAAGTTTCTGATCCTCGACTTCGGCGTTTCCACCCATATCCCCCTGAAGCTGCTGGCCCTGACCATGAACAACGAGTACAACGTCAAGGTAGCGGTCTCCGACTGCACCGGCTGCGGCCGCGAGGTGGAGAAGGAGGTCTGCTCCCAGCCCTCCGGCGGTCACGGCGACGAGGCCGAGACGAGCATGGTCCTGCACATCCGTCCCGATCTGGTCCACATGGACCGCGCGGCGGAGGAGTATTCTCCCAGCTTCCCCAAGACCCGCGGCGCGGGCTTTGAGAAGATCTATTTCCCCAACCGCATGGTCACCCCTCACGGCACAAACGGCAACAGCACGCTGGCCGATCCCGTCAAGGGCGAGAAGATCCTCAACGCGGAGGTCGACGACATCGTCGCCTTCCTGGAGGAGTTCAAGGCCTGGGACATCGGCGACGGCGACTATAAGGGCTAAAATCAAGACCCCCGCTTCACAGTGAAGCGGGGGTCATTTTTTTCATCTATCGTTCGATCGGCAGCACCGCCGTGAAGCGGCTGCCGAGGCCTTCGCGGCTCAGGACCTCGATCCGTCCGCCGTGGCGGCGGATGATCCAGTCCGCGATGGACAGACCCAGACCGCTGCCGCCCGTCTGACGAGCGCGGGCCTCGTCGGCGCGGTAAAAGCGCTCCAGCACGTGAGCCTGATCCTGCTGGGAAATGCCGATACCCTCGTCCTGCACCCACAGTCGGACGTCACTGCCGTCCCGCCGCAGACCCAGCGTCACGGTGGTATCCGCCGGGGCGTACTTGACGGCGTTGTCGCAGAAGATGCGCACGGCCTGCTTGATCATGTCGGCGTCGCCGCGACAGGCGATGGCTTCCTCGGGCAGCTTCAGCTGCCACTGATGGTCCGGGGAGATCATCTCGTATTCGCTCTCCGTCTCCCGCAGCATGTCGTTCAGGGAGAAGTCCGTCACCTTCAGCGGATTGCGCCCGCTGTCGCCCCGGGCCAGGAACAGAAGCTGATCTACCAAGTGACTCATGTGCTCGCTCTCGCTCTTGATGGCGGAAATGCCTTCCTCCAGCACCTGCGGGTCGTCCTTGCCCCAGCGGTCCAGCATGTCGGCATAACCCTGGATCACGGAGATCGGCGTGCGCAGCTCGTGGGAGGCGTCGGAGACGAACCGCGCCTGCCGCGCGTATGACTCGCGCATGCGCTGCAGCAGACGGTTGACCGCCGCCTCCAGCCCCTGCAGCTCACTGTTGCCCGTATGCAGGGTGCCGTCCTGGGGGTCCATGGCCTGGATGGCATTCTCCAGCTGGCGCAGGACTTCGTCATCCTGCTTTTCGCGGCTGATGGCGCGCGTCGTCTCGGCCAGCCGCGTCAGCGGCCGCATGATGCGGTTGAGGGACGCCGAGCCGAACAGCAGACTGAAGATGAAATACGCCTGCTCAAAGAGGAACAGCGGCGTCAGCAGCCGGAGCCCGCGCAGGGGAGCGGTGGGGTCCACCAGACCGATCGTGAATAAGATGCCCAGCACGATGGCGTCCAGGATCAGGAACAACAGCAGCGTCCACAGGAGCTGCCGCCCGTGGATGCGCCAGACGATGGACTTTGCCCGGGGCGTCTTTTCCTTCTTATTTCTCATGGGGCTCCTCCCGCAGCACGTAGCCCACGGAGCGCACCGTGTGGATCAGCTTCACGCCGAACACGTCGTCGATCTTGCTGCGCAGGAAGCGGATATACACGTCCACCACGTTGGTCTCACCCAGGTAGTCGTACCCCCAGACCTTCTCCATCAGCGCGCTGCGGGAGAGAACGATCTCCTTGTTGAGCATCAGCGTCTCCAGCAGCAGGAACTCCCGCCCGGTCAGCGTGATCTCCGTCTCGCCGTAGCGCACTTGATGACGGCCGCGGTCCAGCGTCAGCGCCCCGCAGGTGAGAATGTCCTGCTCCTGCGCCCCGGCCTTGCGGTCGCGCAGGGCGGCGCGGATGCGCGCCAGCAGCTCCTCGATGGCGAAGGGCTTTGTGATGTAGTCCTGCGCGCCCATGTCCAGCCCCGCCACCTTGTCCATGACGGCGTCCCGGGCCGTCAGCAGGATCACGGGCATGTCCGAGGTCTTGCGCAGGCGGCGCAGGATCTCCATCCCGTTGAGCCCGGGCAGCATGATGTCCAGCAGACACAGGTCGAAGCGGCCCGACTGCAGCAGCTCCAGCCCGTCGCGGCCGTCGCAGGTTTTTTCCACCTCATAGCCCTCGTGGCTCAGCTCCAGCTCGATGAACCGCGCCAGCTTCTCTTCATCCTCGACGATCAATATCCGGTTGCCCATACTAACACTCCTTGCAAACAGGGGAATAGCCCCGGCGCTTCCGCCGGGGCTTTGTCGTCATCGCTTACTTGTTGTTCCGCATCTCGCGGGCGCTGTCGACCTCGCGCCGGAAGTCGGTCTTGATGTTCTCGGCCACCTCGGCGGCCTTGTCCCAGGCGCGGTTGATCTTGTCGCGGCCCAGATCGGGGCCGGCGAAGCTGTAGCTGCAGCCGCAGAACAGGCCGATCACCAGCAGCAGCGCCGTCACCCAGAAGGCGATGACCGCCGACAGCACGAAAATCGTCACGGGCACGGCGCCGATCAGGTTGTCCTTGCGCCGGATCTGCAGCGTGTTGCGGTTGCCGCGGGCGATCAGGCTTTTGATCCAGGCCACGAAGCCGTTCCAGCCCCAATGCCCGTCCTTTTTGCCCTCTTCAAAGCTCGCCCGCCGGGGCGCTTCCTCCGCGCGCGGCGGGTCCAGCCGACCCTGCTTCTCCAGCAGGATCATCGCCTCCAGCAGGTCGCCGTCCGTCTCAGTGAGCACGGCTTTTGCTTCCTCGTAAGAAATATCGGCCTTTTCTCGGAGCCGTTCGACCTTATCCATGAAATCCATTGTAAAGCCTCCCGTTTCTTTTTGATGGCTCTATCCTACACCATCCGTCTTAAAAGGCCACTGAAGAAAGATGAAAAACGCATTAAAACGCGTTTTACAGTTTCTTATACATGAAGTCCTCGCCGCGGCAGACGAACCCCCGGTGAAGGTAAAACGAGTGGCTGGCCTCGTAGCCCGTCCCGCCCAGATGGACGAGGATGCCCGTCTTCCGGAGGGCCCGGACGTGCTCCTCCGCCGTCCGGTAGAGGGCCGAGCCGATCCCGCGCCCCTGCATATCGGGCTTGACGTAAAACCGATGGAGCCGCACGTCTCCGGTGCCCTCGACAGCGCTGTACCCGACGCAGCCCGCCACCCGGTCCCGATCGTCGATGGCCAGCCAGAACATGTCGCCCTTGCGCAGGTAATTGCCTTCGACGTCCAGCAGGTCCGGGTTCAGCCGCGGCACGTGTCCCAGCGAATCCTTCGTCAGCAGGATCATGAAGATCATGTCGTCCCGGTACCGGGCTTCAAAGGGGATGATCCTCACGCTGTCCATGCTCAGTACGTCCCCGTGATCAGCCGCGCCAGATGGATAGCGTTCTGCCCCGAGAGGCTCACGCCCGCGGTGCAGCGGTTGCAGTACGTCACCACGTCGGGGCAGGGGTACTTTTCCGCCTGCTCCGCGAACAAAAGGCTCAGCTGCTCCGGCGTCAGCCGCTCCAGGGGCGTCTGCTCCAGCAGCAAAAGGTTCTCGACCCGCCGCGGCTCGAAGTGGATGTTGCCGCAGAAGACGCTGTTCTCCCGGTTCTCGGCCATCTCCGCCACCTTCACGTTCATGCGCCGGAGGCACCCGCGCACGGCCTCGTGGATCTCGGGATGCTCCCGGTCGCGCCAGCAGTCCTGCACCGTGACGGTCAGTCCGCCGTAATCGGGCCAGTCGAAATCGTCGCGCGTCAGCAGCCAGTCAAAGAGGTTCCGCAGCCGGAACTGCCCGGGCGCACGCTGCTCCAGCGTGGCGCGGCAGGCTTGACAGAGGTAGATCGCCTCCGCGCCCGCGGGGTATCGGAGCGGATCGACCCGGCAGCACCCGGCCTCGTCCATGTACCGCGCCATGAGTGCGCCGAGGCGGCGGGACGCTTCCGGGTTGGCGGCGGTGAAATTGCAGCTGGGGAAGAAGAGCTGTGTCATAGCGGTCTGACCTCCATTCGTATCTGATATCAATATACAGACAAAAACGTCGAAATGCAACCCCTGTCCGCTCTTGCAAGCGCGGGACGCTCATGGTATGATATATATATACCGATCCATCAGAAAGGAGACTTTCCTATGAACAGACGCATCCTCTACGCGCTCATCGCGCTGACGCTCTGCCTGACGCTGCTGCCCGTCACGTCCCTGGCCGACGGTCCGGCGTTCAAGGACGTCAAGCCGGAGGATTATTATTACGACGCCGTCAACTGGGCCGTGGGCGCAGGCGTGACCAACGGCACGTCCGACACGACCTTCTCTCCTGACGACACCTGCACCCGCGCGCAGGTGGTCACGTTCCTCTGGCGCGCCAATGGCAGCCCGGAGCCCGCCAGCAAGCAGAACCCCTTCGCCGACGTCCCCGCGGGCAGCTGGTATGAGAAGCCCGTCCTGTGGGCCGCCGAGAGCGGCATCACCAACGGCACCTCTGCTGCCACCTTCTCGCCCGAGGAGACTTGCATCTGCGCCCAGATCGTCACGTTCCTCTGGCGCGCCTCCGGCTGGCCCGCCCCCGGCGAGAGCAAGCTCACCGCCGCCTGGCCCGAGAGCTACTTCCGCGACGCCGTCACCTGGGCCGATAACCTCGATCTGCTCTCCGGCGCCGGCACGGCCTTCAACGCCGCCGCGCCCTGCTCCCGCGCGATGACCGTCTACTACATCCACGGCGCCGCCTTCGGCATGCGCACCGTCAGGGTCGAGAACATGGCCCAGCTCATCGCCGCCATCGCTCCCAACACGCATATCGTCCTCACGGACGGCGAGTACAACATCACCCGCTGGCTGCATAATCTGCCCGAGGGCACAGCCCCCAGCGCTGCGTCCAATAACCCCTATGTCAGGCTGGAGTACAACTACGACGATTACGAGCTCTGCCTGCAGGGTCTGTCCAACTTCGAGCTGGAGGCTGAGACGAGCGGCAACGTCCACGTGATCACCGAGTGCCCCGTCGCCAACGTTTTGACTTTGGTCGACTGCTCGAACGTGAAGCTCAGCGGTCTCGTCCTCGGCCATGCGGTGGCGGAAGCCGTCTGCACCGGCGGCGTCGTCCACATGGAAGGCTGCACGGACGTCACGCTGGATCATATGGACCTCTACGGCTGCGGCACCTTCGGTCTCACGGCCCTGCGCGTCAATGGCCTGACGGTCACCGATTCTGTCATCCGCGACTGCACCTACGGCATCATGACCCTGAGCGAGGTCCACGACGCCCTGTTCGAGCGCTTGGCCTGCCGCAACTGCAGCCACTTCGACCAGATGGAGCTGCTGTCCAGCAACGTCTTGTTCAAAACCTGCTGGTTCACGGGCAACGCCTGGGACGAGTGGTCCTCCTTCCTCCGCATCGATGACGGCGCCTCCGCACGCTTTGACGGCTGCACCTTCGACGTCGCCGCCTACCGCGACCTCGTCAACAACAGCCGCTTCAACAGCAAGGTGATCGTCCAGAATCAGACACTGGTATAAAAAACAACGAACGCAGAAAGCGGCGCGTAAGCGCCGCTTTCTCTTTTTATTGAAATGAAGCACCGGGAATGATATAATCGTTTTAATATGATATGAAAGGGGAAGACCAATGGCAGAATACCCCAACGACGTGATCCGCACCATCGAGGAGCGTTCCTCCGCCCGCGTGTTCACGTCCGAGCCGCTGACGGAGGAGGAGCGCGCGATCCTCACCTCCGCCGCGCTGCGCGCGCCCAACGGCGGCAAGATGTCGAAGTTCTCGCTGATCGATGTGCGCGATCAGGCGATCAAGGACCGTCTCGCCGTTTTGTGCGACAACCAGCCCTTCGTGGCGAAGGCCCCGGGCGTCTACGTGATCCTGGCCGATTTCGACCGCTGGTTCCGCCTGTTCCGCAAATATGTCGGCACGCTCGGCGTCCACATCAACTATCCTCATGAGGACGAGATCCTCTTTTCCATCGTCGACGCCGCGCTGGCGGCGGAAAACATGGCCATCGCCGGGGAGTCCATCGGCGTCGGCTCCTGCTTCATCGCCGACGTCGTCACCCATCACGACGAGATCCGCGAGATGCTCAACCTGCCCCAGTACGTCATGCCCATCATGCTCGGCATCTTCGGTCATCCCGTCTCCAAACCGAAGCAGCGCTCGGCGCGCATCGGCGTGTCCGTCGTCCATCGTGACCGCTATGAGCCGCTGCGGGACGATGAGATGCTCGACATGATCGATCCGCTGATCCCCCGGGGCGCGGACGGCGCGCCCGTCATGACGCCGGAGGACTACGTCACCCGGTACTACATCCGCCGTCTGGGCAGCTGGCTGTCCTTCGAGCGCACCAACAGCGTCCGCGCCATGTTCCGCGACTGGCTGAAAAGCCCCTTCGGAGATGAATAGGAGGCAGCCATGAGAGTTTTGTTCATCGGCAACAGCCACACGTTTTTCAACGACATGCCCCATCTGTTCGCCTCCATGTGCCGGGAGCTGACAGGGGAGGCCCCCGAGGCGACGATGCTGGCCTACGGCGGCCGCTCGCTGCAGTGGCACTGCGACGAATACTTCGCCCTGCGCTTTGCGATCCTCTACGGCAACTACGACTACTGCGTCCTGCAGCAGCAGGCCCACCCGTTCCCCGGCGTCGAGACCACCGAGACCTGGGGGACGCGGATCATCGAGCTGTGCAAGGCAAACGGCGTGACGCCCGTCGTCTACATGACCTGGGCCGAAAAGGCGAAGCCCGAGAACTTCGCGGTCATGGAATCCACCTATACGGCGCTCGCGTCGGCTACCGGTGCGCTCCTGGCCCCCGTGGGCCGCGCCTTTGACCGCCTGCGGCGCGAGCATCCGGAGCTGGAGCTCTATTACAGGGACGGCGAGCACGCCTCCCCTGCCGGGGATTACCTGATCGCCGCAATGCTGGCCGGCCTGCTGACGAAGAAGGACGTCCGCGCCCTCAGCAGCAGCGCCATCGACTTCCGCGTCAGCATCGATATGGAGAACAACCGCGTCTCCGCGCTGGAAAGCGCGGCAGACTGCCGGATCACGCTGGACGAGGCGGAAGCCGCCCTCCTGTGCGCAACCGTACAAGAAGAACTGGAAAAGGAGAAGAGCGAATGAGTGAATCAATCATTCCCATGACCACTGACGTCCTCGTCGTCGGCAGCGGCGGCGCCGGTCTCCGCGCCGCCATCGCGGCGGCCGAGGCAGGGCAGAGCGTCCTTGTCATGGCCAAGGGCAAGGCCGACCGCAGCGGCGCCAGTCTGCTGGCAGGCGCCAACGTCAGCGCCGACGTCATGTGCGACGGCCGGTCCCTCTATGAAATGGGCCTCGACTACGGCGACAAGGACGACAGCCAGGACAAATGGTACCGCGACATCATCCACGAGGGCTTTTACCTCAACGACCGCGACCTGGTGCGCCGCTACGTGGAGCTGGCCCCCAAGGTCGTGCGCGAGCTCGTCGAGAGCGGCATGAAGCTGGCCGACGAGTCCGAGGGCGGCCGTCAGATCGGCGTCCCCGGCGCTTCGATCCTCGATTACCTCTACAAGCGCGCCAAAGCGGCGGGCGTGACGTTCTGCGAGAACACCATGCTCCTCGACCTGCTGAAAAGCGCTGACGGCGTCGTCTGCGGCGGCCTGTTCCTCCGCCTTTACGACGGCGAGCTGGTGCGCGTCGGCGCCAAGGCCGTCGTGCTGGCCACCGGCGGCATGCACGGCTGCTACAGCTTCAACAGCGGCACCTCCGGCCTCTGCGGCGCGGGGCAGGCGTCCGCCATCCGCGCGGGCGCGGCCATGACTCAGATGGAGATGGTCACCTTCTGTCCGGACGTCATCTGCGCCCCAGCCAAGTACCGCGGCAGCATCATCCCGTACATCATCCAGTGCTTCGGCTTCGGCCGCCTGCTAAACGGCAAGGGCGAGCGCTTCCTTCATAAGTATATGTCCGACCGCGCCGTCGATCTGGCCCTTCACACCGAGTGGAACAAGCTGCTGCTTTGCTACGCCATGGACCGCGAGCTGAACGCGGGCCTCGGCAACGCGGACGGCGGCGTCACGTTCTCGCTCAACGACCTGACGGACAGTGAATGGGATCGCCTTTACACCCTGCTCCCTGAGCTGAAAAAGGGCATGTATAAGGAGATCATGGCCCTCAATGAGCAGAACAGAGGCATCTCCGTCTACGCCGCCGGGCACTATTTCGACGGCGGCATCCTCGTGAACGACAAAATGGCCGCTACGCTCCCCGGTCTGTTCGCGGGCGGCGAGTGCGCGGGCGGCCTCTTCGGCGCCAACCGCGTCGGCGCGGCCACCACGCAGATGCTCGTCCAGGGCCTGCAGGCTGGTGAAAGCGCCGCCGTCTTCGCCGCAGGGAACAGTCTTGCGGAGCCCGATTATGCGCTGCTGGAGCGCGTGACGCAGCAGGCGGTCAGGCCCTTCACCGTTCAGAACGGGGAGGACCCCCGCGGACTGCGCAAGGCCGTCGTGGACACCATCACCCGCTCGGCGGGCGTCGTGCGCGAATACCGCCAGATGATGATCGGCCTCGACAACCTCGAGTGGCTGAACAACATCGACGTCTCCGCGGAAGGCGGCAGAGCGTACAACCGCCCGTGGATCGACTGGTTGGAGGCCAGAGACATGATCCAGTGCGGCAAAGCGATCCTGTCCTCGTCCTTCCGCAGGGACGAGAGCCGCGGCGTCTTCATCCGCTCCGACTGCATGTTCACCGACGACCGCACACTGACCGCTACGATCTATCAGAACGGCCGCGCCATCATGGCGCCTGTGGAGCAGGGCGACGTTGCGCCCGATCCGGTCAAACGCGACTACTTTGAGAATCTCGAAGAGGTCATCACGCGCCTGAGCTACGGCGGGGAGGTATAACCATGACCTATACGATCAAGATCAGAAGGGGCAGTAAAGCCGAGCCCTTTTACAGCGACTACACCCTCGAGGATACGGGCGTCCTGTCCGTCATGGACGTGCTGCGCCGCATCTACCGCGAGCAGGACGGCACTCTGGCGTTCTTCGACCACGAGGCCTGCCATCAGGCCGCCTGCGGCCGCTGCCTCGTCAGGTGCAACGGCAAGACCGTCCTCGCCTGCGCCGAGACGGCGCCCGCCGACATGACGCTGGAGCCCTGGAACGAAGAGAAGCTCGTGAGGGACCTGCTATGCGACTGAACGAGCATCATCACGCGATCATCCTCGATACCTGCTTCAAGACCCTCCGCGAGCTGAGAGGGGAGCGGGGGATCGAGCTGTTCCGCCTCTGCGCCCGCGCCTACGGCGAGCGCCGGGGCCGCCGTATGGCCATGCGCGCATTGCGCGACGGGAACCCGCTGGACATGACGTCCTACTTCGCCTACGGCGAGCTGCTGTCCACCGAGGGCGTGTATATCGGAACCTATGACGCCTACGAGGGCTTCGTCATCGAGCGCCAGACCCAGTGCCCCTGGTGCACAGCCTTCCGCACCATGGACGGTCATGACTGCGCCGTGTGCTACTGCCGCGAGATCGACGGCGCCATCGTCCGCGGCTTCAACCCCGACCTGGGCTACGAGCTGATCCAGAACATGCACACCGCCGGCTCCTGCGAGTTCATCTTCAAAAGCCCCGAGATCAGGCGCGACTTCATGGAGACGTACTCCGATCGCCTCGACGGCAGGCCCGCGCCCAAGATCGAAATGACGTATCACTGCGTCGACGTCTATCATACCTTCAAGCGTATCACCTCCGCCGTTTTGACGCAGGACGAGCAGGCAGCGCTGCAAAGCGCCCTCCGCGCCCGTCTGGGCGACGAGGCCATGGCAGAGCTGGAAGCCTGGCCGGACGAGCTCTTCGAGACGCCCTACGACAAATGAACAGCCATAACAAAACCCCCGGAGCATCGCTCCGGGGGTCTCTTTTTACGGTTTGACGATCTCATAAAGGATATGCATCATGTCCTTGCCGTGATAGTGCTTGACGAACCGGCGGACGGGGGTCAGGCCATTTCGTTCGGCCACGGCCTGAGAGGGGAGGTTGTCGTGCTTGATGATCGAGTACATCCGCCCGTATCCCATCACGCCGAACCCGTAGTCGAGGCAGGCCTTCGCCGCCTCAGTAGCGTAGCCGTTGTGCCAGTACCTGCGTTTGAAGAGGTACCCGACCTCCGGCAGCGTCTGCCCCTCGACCTCCTGCATGGTGATGCCGCACTGGCCGAGGAACGCGCCGTCCGCCTTTCGGAGCACGGCGCAGAGGCTGACGCCGTCCCGCGCCATGCGGGTTTTCATGCGCTCCAGCCAGTCGACGCACTCCTCGTCGGAAAACGCGTGCTCATAGGCGACCATGGCGATCGGGTCCTGCAGGATCTCTTTGAGGTCGTCAAGGTCGCCGTCCTCCAGCGGCCGCAGCAGCAGCCGCCGGGTCTCGAGACGCATCATTTCTCCGTCCTGGTGTCAAAGACCTCCTTGGCGGAGGCGGCCAGACCGGCCAGACCCTGGATCTCGGAGGGGATGATCAGCTTGGTGGACTTGCTGTCGGCGATCTGGGTGAAGGCCTCCAGCGCCTTGAGCTTGATGACGTTGTCGCCCGGGGCGGCCTCGTTCAGCAGCTTGATGGAGTTTGCCAGCGCCGTCTGAACGGCCAGCAGCGCCTCGGCCTCGCCCTCGGCCTCCTTGATCTTCTGCATGCGGGAGGCTTCGGCGCGGAGGATGACGGCCTCCTTTTCGCCCTCGGCGATCAGGATCTGGGACTTCTTTTCACCCTCGGCCTTCAGGATCGATTCGCGGCGCTCACGCTCGGCCTTCATCTGGCGCTCCATGGCGTCCTGGATCTCCCGGGGCGGGATGATGTTCTTCAGCTCGACGCGGTTGATCTTGATGCCCCAGGGGTCGGTGGCCTCGTCGAGGATCGTGCGCATCTTGGTGTTGATGATATCGCGGGAGGTCAGCGTCTGGTCGAGCTCCAGCTCGCCGATGATGTTACGCAGCGTCGTGGCCGTCAGATTCTCGATGGCGGACATGGGATGCACGACACCGTAGGTGTACAGCTTGGGGTCGGTCACCTGGAAATAGATGACCGTGTCGATCTGCATGGTGACGTTATCCTTCGTGATAACGGGCTGAGGCGGGAAGTCGGACACGCGCTCCTTGATGACCACGCGGTTGGCGATGCGCTCGATCAGAGGGATCTTGAAGTGCAGGCCCGTCTGCCACGTCTCCTGGTACGCGCCGAGGCGCTCCACGATGAAGGCGCTGGCCTGAGGGACGATGACCACGTTGGCGGCCACCAGTGCGATGACAAGGATGATCAGCAGGGCAAGGATGATAAGGGGGCCGATAGAGGCCGCGGACAGCAGAGCAAATGTCATTTTACACACTCCTTTGTTTCTTCATGTATTGCTTCGACGATCAGCTTGACGCCGGAGATCTCTTTGACCAGCACGCGCGCGCCCTGGGGGATGACGACGTCCTCACAGGAGGAGCGGGCCGTCCACACCTGACCGTCCACCGTGACGAGACCGCTGGGGACGCTGTTGTCGATGGTCTCGCCCGCCACGCCGTGGCGGCCGATGACGCGGTCGGCATTGGTGGCCGTGCGGCTCGTCTGCAGATGCTTGCGCACGAAGGGGCGAAGCATGATCAGACTCACGGCGGACAGGACCACGAACACCGTCACCTGCAGCCACAGCGGCAGCCGCAGCAGCGCCGTCAGGAGCGCGCCCAGCGCGCCGATGGCGAACCAGATGCACGTCAGCCCCATGGTCGCGGCCTCGATGACCACCAGCAGGATCACCGCCGCCAGCCACAGGAGATAAAGAGGAATAGTGAACATTTCAGACCCTCCTTTTACGATTCTATTATACTACACGGGCAGCGCTATGGCAAAGGAAACATCAGTCAGCCAGCACGCCCGTCAGCTTGTCGTCGGAGGCGCCGGTGACGCGCACGCGCTGCACCCGGCCGCTTTCGCCGCCCTTCGCCTCCACGAGGCAGTACTGCGGGCAGTGCCCGGCGCTGACGCCGCGCTTTGATGTCTCGAACAAAACCTCCACGGTCTGACCCACCATGCTCTCCAGATACCGGCGCCGCAGCGCGCCGCAGACGTCGGCGGCCCGGGAGGCCCGCGCCTGCTTCTCAGCCCGCGTCAGATGACAGGGCATGGAAGCGGCACGCGTGCCGGGACGGGAGGAGTAGGGGAAGATGTGCACCTGCGCGAAAGCGCATTTTTCGACGAAGGCGAGGCTTTCCGCAAAATCCTCCTCCGTCTCGCCGGGGAACCCGACGATCAGGTCGGTGGTGATGGCGCAGCCGGGGAAATACTGCCGCAGCAGCGCGCAGGATTCATAAAAGCGGTCTGGACCGTATTTGCGGTTCATATCCTTCAGCGTTTTTTCACAGCCGCTCTGCAGCGACAGGTGGAAGTGAGGGCAGAGGTTTTTATATTGACTCAGCTGCTCGCAGAACTCCCGGGTCACGGTCCGCGGCTCCAGCGAGCCCAGCCGGATCCGCGCCCCCGGCGCGCTGCGGCAGATGACCTCGATCATATTGACGGGCGTCGGCTTGTCCGGCAGATCGGGCCCGTAGGACGAGATCTCGATGCCTGTGACGACGATCTCCAGATACCCTTCGTCGCCCAGCCGCACGGCCTCGCTGCGCACCTGCTCCAGCGGCATGGAGCGGCTCAGCCCGCGGGCAAAGGGGATCAGGCAGTAGGCGCAGAAGTTCTGGCACCCGTCCTGCACCTTCAGAAGCGCCCTCGTGCGGCCCATCAGGCTGCCCGCGGGCATGAAGTCGAAGGGACCCTTGTCCAGCGTGTCCTCCACGGTGCAGATGTATGTCCGGTCGGCGTACGCCTGCTCCGTCAGCGTGACGATCCGGCTCTTGTCGCCGGTGCCGCTCACCACGTCCGCACCGCACAGCGCCCGCACCTCGTCGGGCTTGATCTGCGCGTAGCAGCCGCAGACCACCAGCACGCACCCGGGGTTCAGTGCCCTGGCGCGCCGGGCGGCGTTGCGGGACTTCTTGTCGCCCAGCGAGGTGACGGTGCAGGTGTTGATGACGTACGCGTCAGCCGTCTCCTCAAAGGGGACGACCTCGTGGCCCCGGGCGGCGAACAGCTGCTCCAGCGCCTGGGTCTCGAACTGGTTGGTCTTGCAGCCCAATGTATAAAAAGCGACCTTCAAAGTCAATCACCACATTTCGATAATATATACTGTATTTTACCCGATTTTGTTCCGTTTTGCAACGGCGCATCAAAGGCCGCGGCTGCGCATACCTATGAGCGGGAGGTTGAATGACATGAAAAGAGTCTTGTCCATATTGCTTCTGCTGGCGCTGCTGCCCGCGGTCCCGGTCTTTGCGGAGGAGGTCCCGCTGGACGCGCCCTCGGCCATCCTCATGCACCCGTCGGGGCAGGTCCTGCTGGAAAAGAACGCCGACGAGCGCCGCGCCCCGGCGTCCGTCACCAAGGTGATGACGCTGCTGCTGGTCATGGAGGCCATCGATGCGGGCGCTCTCGACTGGGACGAGATCGTCACCGGATCGGCCCACGCCGCCTCCATGGGCGGCAGCCAGATCTGGCTCAGGGAGGGGGAGACGTTCACCGTGCGCGACATGGTCAAATGCGTCGCCGTCGCCAGCGCCAACGACTGCTCCGTGGCCCTGGCCGAGCATCTGGCGGGCAGCGAGGAGGCCTTCGTGGAGCGCATGAACCGGCGCGCCCGGGAGCTGGGGATGGAGAACACGACCTTCGTCAACGCCTGCGGGCTGGAAGCGCCCGGCCACTATACGACGGCCCGGGACGTCGCGCTCATGTCCTGCGCGCTGCTCAGGCACCCCGAAATCCTCGAT
>SVKN01000021.1:0-12444 GCA_015068445.1 Oscillospiraceae bacterium
AGCAGACTGAGGGAGTTGCCCCGGGATGCACACGGCCCCGGGTCGTGGTCGCCAGATCGGCACCGGGATGGATTCGACATCGTCAAGGGCAAGATCCTTCGACTCCGCTTGCGCTCCGCTCAGGATGACATGCTTGGAGCGGATTGTGTCGTAGGGGCCGATGACACATCGGCCCATGATCACGCCCGCGTTTCGTGGCCTTTGTAGCGGCGAGCTGTGCTCGCCATAACTGGCAGGCGCATATTGCGGCCCCGTCAGCCATAGCCTCCCTCTCCGAGGGAGGGGGACCACCGAAGGTGGTGGAAGGAGTTGCCCCGGGCTTTGAGCCGCTCCGGAAACGCGTGCATCCCGCTGCAACTCCCTCAGTCGCGGCCCGCAGGGCCGCGCCAGCTCCCTCGGAGAGGGAGCCACGGGCTTCGAGCCGCGCCGGAACCGCGATCATCCCGCTGCAACTCCCTCAGTCGCGGCCCGCAGGGCCGCGCCAGCTCCCTCGGAGAGGGAGCCATAAAACGGCCCCCGCCGGTTCGGCGGGGGCCGTTCTCACGATATCGGTTCTGTTTACTTCCTGTACTCCGCGCACTTCTCCACGAACGCCGCAAACAGGGGGGTGGAGTCGGGGCCGTTGAGGGGATCGGGACGGTCGCCGCGCATGCGCTCGGGGTGGAACTGGAAGCCCCAGATGGGCAGCGTCTCGTGCTCGGTGGCCTCGATGATCCCGTCGGGGGACAGCGCCGTCACCTTGAAGCCCGGGGCCACGTCCTTGATGGCGTTGCCGTGGCGGGAGTTGACCCAGAAGCCCGTGCCCCAGACCTTCTCGATGAAGGAACCGGGCACCGTCTCCACGGTATGGCTGGAGATGATGTGCTCCACGCCCTCGCGGATGGCGAAGTGGTTCTTGTTGGTGCCGCCCTCGAAGACGTTGATGATCTGCTCGCCCAGGCAGATGCCGAAGATGGGCTTGCCCGCCTTTTTGAAGGCGAAATACAGCTCGCGGTCCAGCTGCACGCGCTTGCGCCCGGCCACGGAGCCGTTGCGCTCGGCCAGCTGAGGCCTGGGGGAGTAGGAGAAGGAGCCCGTGAGGATCAGACCGTCGCACAGCGCGGCCATGTCCTCGGCGCAGCCGTCCTCGTACATCAGCACGGGCACGCCGCCCGCCGCCGCCACGCCCGCGGCGTAGCTCTTGTTGGTGGCCCAGCCCTCGCGCTCGAACTTGGGATCGTAGGCGCCGCCGCCGTTAATGCAAATCAAAGGCTTGCTCATTACTCTGTCCTCCCTGTGACCATGTCGATGAACATGCGGTACACCGCGTCATCGCGCTCGTAGCCCTCGGTGGTGTGCTCAGGGTCCCACTGGACGCCGACGATGGGGCGGCTCTCGTGGGCGAACGCCTCGATGACGCCGTCCTCGGCCCGGGCCGTGACGCGCAGGCCCTCGCCCAGCTTGTCACAGGCCTGATGGTGGAAGGTGTTCACCACGGCCGTCTCGCCCAGGTATTTCGCCAGCAGGCTGTCATGCTCGATCGCGATGCTCTGGTAGCCGTAGCCGTGGGTGTACAGGCTGTAGCTGCCGTCCACCTCGCTGTAGTCGGCGGCGTTGGCGTCGACGAACGCGCCGTCCACATAGATCTTCGGCGGGATGGCGCGCAGCAGCGTGCCGCCCAGGGCGGCGTTGATGACGTGGCAGCCGCGGTTGATCCCCAGCACGGGCTTGCCCGCCTTGAGGAAGGCGTCCAGGATCGCGAAGTCGAAGTCATCCTTCGACGTGCTGATCTCCATGACGGCCTCGAAGCTGCCCACGGTCTGGCCGTAGCGGAAGGGGTGAACGTGCTGCGCGCCCGTGAGGATCAGCGCGTCGGCCATCTCCGCGTAATCGGCGACGCAGCCGAAGACGGCCGCGCCCACGGGCACGCCGCCCGCGCGCCGCACGGCGTCGCCGATCTCCTTGGCCATGTAATACACGTCGCCGTAGGCGTCGGTGATGTCCTCAGCCGTGATGGCGATGATCGGTTTTCTGTCCATGATTCGTTCCTTTCTTGCATTAGTATATGCTTATTGTCACGCATCGAAGCGCCGCTGTCAAGTGCTTTGTATAAAAAGGCGGCCCTTACGGGCCGCCTGAAACGCACGGAATGGACCGAATCGAGCGTCAGTTCGCCTTCATCTGAAAGTTGACGCTGGTGTCGCCCTGCAAGTCCTTGCCGAACTCGTAGTCGTTGCCGGGCAGGACGGCGTTCAGGGCGATGCCCACCAGGGCCGCGACGGCCAGGCCGGACAGGCTGATGACCGTGGCGCCGACGGTGAAGCTGACAGAGCCCGCGGCGGAGTAGCTGATGCCGATGGCCAGCACCATGATCAGCGCGGCGATGATGACGTTGCGGCTGTTGGTGAAGTCCACCTTGTTTTCAACGACGTTGCGCACGCCCACGGCGGAGATCATGCCGTACAGCACCAGCGACACGCCGCCCATGGTGGCGGTGGGCATGGCGGCGACCAGGGCCGCGAACTTCGGGCTGAAGCTGAACAGGATCGCCAGCACGGCAGCCAGACGGATGACCATGGGGTCGTACACGCGGCTCAGCACCAGAACGCCGGTGTTCTCACCGTAGGTGGTGTTGGCGGGGGCGCCGAAGACGGAGGCCAGCGCAGTGGCGAGGCCGTCGCCCAGCAGCGTGCGGTGGAAGCCGGGGTCCTCCAGGAAGTTCTCGCCGCAGGTGGAGGAGATGGCGCACATATCGCCGATATGCTCCACCATGGTGGCCAGAGCCAGCGGCATGATGGTGACGGCGGCGGTGATCAGCAGGGAGGTGTCGAGATCGCCGGAGGAGAACAGGCCGAACAGCGTGTCCTTATGCTGGAAGGGCAGGCCGAACCAGGGGGCGGCGGCCACGCCGGAGAAATCGACATTGCCTGTGACGGCAGCCACCAGATAGGAGGCCACGACGCCCAGCAGGATGGGGATGATCTTGATCATGCCCTTGCCCCAGATGTTGCAGGCGATGACGACCGCGATGGCCACCAGCGCGATGGGCCAGCTGGCGGCGCAGGAGTTGACGGCGGTGGAGCTCAGCGTCAGACCGATGCAGATGATGACCGGGCCCGTGACGATGGGCGGGAAGTAGCGCATGACCTTCCGGGTGCCGAAGGCCTTGAACAGCGCGGCCAGCAGCACGTACAGCATGCCCGCGCAGGCGACGCCGAAGCAGGCGTAGGGCAGCAGCTCGGGATGCGCCCCGCTGCCGGTGATGGCATTGTAGCCGCCGATGAAGGCGAAGGACGAGCCGAGGAACGCCGGGACCTTGCGCTTGGTCAGGAAGTGGAACAGCAGCGTGCCCAGACCGGCGAACAACAGCGTCGCGGAGACGCTCAGACCCGTGAGGGCGGGGACCAGCACCGTGGCGCCGAACATGGCGAACATGTGCTGGAAGCCGAGGACCAGCACCTTGCCGGCGCCCAGGCTCCGGGCGTCGCGGATGGGCTCGACGCCGACGGTCGTTTTGTCAGACATGATTTTTTCCTCCTTACGTGTTCGGGCAAAAAAAATCCCCGGAACGGAAAATCACGCTCCCGGGAACGAAAAACAGAGACGGCGAACGACCGGAGCCCACGGCTTCGGCATGGCAGCTTTGAACGAGCGTCCCAAAAACACCATCGTTCGACCTCCCTAAAAAACCCTTGTCCAATATAATAGCAAGTTTTGCGGGAAAAAGCAAGATGAAAATTGACGATACGCAGAAGCCGCCCATTCGGGCGGCTTCTGCGTATCGCGGACGTATCAGACTTATTTGTCGTTGATCATATGGACGTTGATGTGACCGTAGGTCAGGGCCACGCCGTTGCGCTTGAGGGCGGGGCGCAGGGCCTCGGTGAGGTCGAAGTAGACGGCCCAGTAATCGGCGGTCTTGACCCAGACACGGGTGGTGTACTGGACGGAGCTGGGGCCGTACTCGGAGATGAAGGTCATGGGCGCGGGATCGGGCAGGATACGGCTGTCCTGGCTCACGGCGTCCATGATGGCGGCGCGCACCTTGTCGGCGGGTTCGTCATAGGAGGCGGAGATGACAACGTCCACGCGGCGGGTGGCCTCGGCGGAGTAGTTGACCATCTTGGCGGCGGTGATCGTGCTGTTGGGCACGGTGACCAGCTTGTTGTCAAGCGTCAGCAGGTTGGTGTAGAACATGCCGACCTTCTTCACGACGCCCTCGGAGCCGCCGGCTTCCACGTAATCGCCCACGGCGAAGGGGTGGTTGGTCAGCAGCAGGATGCCCGATGCCAGGTTGGACAGGGAGTCCTGGATGGCCAGGGAGAAGGCCAGGCCGACAACGCTGAACAGCGCGACCAGCGAGGTGATGTTGATG
Organism: Oscillospiraceae bacterium; assembly: GCA_015068445.1. Classification (GTDB taxonomy): domain Bacteria; phylum Bacillota; class Clostridia; order Oscillospirales; family Butyricicoccaceae; genus RGIG1902. The sequence goes on from SVKN01000021.1 coordinate 4,355, forward strand.
CCCAGACGATCGCAGATGATCAGGATGATGACGAACCACATGACGGCGCTCGCCATCTTGAGGACTACAGACTGCAGACGCAGATCGAGCTTGGAGCGGGACAGAGCCTTGGTCAGGATGCCGGAGAGCGCGCGCTTGACCAGCAGGCAGATCAGCAGCGTCGCCAGCGTCCACAGCAGGTTGACCAGGGAAAGACTTCCCAGCATGCCGGCAGCGGTTTCGACAGTCGTTACAGCATCGTTCATAGCTTTGATCTCCTTTACAAAATATATATTTCCCAAACGGCTGAGGCCGTGAAAGGGCAGGGGTGACAGTTGATGTGGGCATCGGCCCCTACGACGCACGACGCACCCAGAATTATCATTCTGAGCGGAGCGAAGCGGAGTCGAAGGATCTGTGTGTACAGCGCGCCTTGCCGGAAAGAGAGACCTGTCAGATGATCCTTCGCCCGCGCGGCGGGTACGGGATCACTGGGCGTTCCGGCCGTGGCACTTTTTGTATTTCAGGCCGCTGCCGCAGGGGCAGGGGTCGTTGCGGCCGATCTTTTTCTTGACGATGGGCTTTTTGGTAATGGTGCCGTCGCCGGCGCCGTTGGCGGAGGTCTCCTTGGCCACGCGCTCGCGCTGGGGCTCGGCGCCGCGGACCTTGGCCAGGAAGATCAGCCGGGCGGTGCGCTCGCGCACCTGGCCGATCATCTCCTCAAACATATCGAAGCCCTGCCGCTTGTACTCCTCCACGGGGTTGACCTGGGCGTAGGCGTTGAGGCCGATGCCCCGGCGCAGCTCCTGCATGGCGTCGATGTGGTCCATCCACAGCTCGTCGACGGTCTTCAGCAGCACCACGCGCTCCAGCTCGCGCATGACGTGGCTGCCCAGGTCGCGCTCCTTCTCGTCGTAGAACGCCATGGCGCGGTCGATGAGGATGTCGCTCATCTCGGCGGGCGTCAGGTTCGACACGCGGTCGGCGGGGATGATCTGCTGACCGGGGAAGATGAACATCCCGGCGAAGGTCTGCAGCGTCCGCGCCAGCTGCTCGCGGCTCAGGGTCTGGCTCTCCTCGGCGATGCCGGAGACCGTGTTCGTGATATATTCGCGGATCATGTCCTGGATGCGCGGCTTGAGCTCCACGCCGTCCAGCACGTCGGCGCGCTGCTTGTAGATGATCTCGCGCTGGTGGTTCATGACGTTGTCGTACTCCAGCACGGTCTTGCGGGACTGGAAGTTGCGGCCCTCTACCTTCTTCTGGGCCGATTCGATGGCGCCCGAGAGGACCTTGGCCTCGATGGGCATGTCCTCCTCCACGCCGAAGGAGTCCATCATGCCCGTGATGCGCTCGGAGCCGAACAGACGCATGAGGTCGTCCTCCAGCGACAGGAAGAACGTGCTCTCGCCGGGGTCGCCCTGACGGCCGGCACGGCCGCGGAGCTGGTTGTCGATGCGGCGGGACTCGTGGCGCTCGGTGCCCACGATGCACAGGCCGCCCACGCTCTTGACGAAGGCGCCGTCCTTGTCGCACTGGGCCTTGTATTCCTGCAGCTTCTGCCGGAACAGCGTCCGGGCCTCCAGCACGGTCTCGTCGGAGGATTCATTGTAGCCGACGGCCTCGGTGATGACCTCCTCGGGGTATCCGGCCTTCTCCAGATCGGCCCGGGCCGTGAACTCCGGGTTGCCGCCCAGCATGATATCCGTGCCGCGGCCGGCCATGTTGGTGGCGATGGTGACGGTGTAGGGCTTGCCGGCCTGGGCGACGATGGCGGCCTCCTTCTCGTGGTGCTTGGCGTTCAGCACCTGATGGGGGATGCCCTCGCGCTTGAGCAGCGCGGACAGATGCTCGCTCTTTTCGATGGACACCGTGCCCACCAGCACGGGCTGACCCTTGGCGTAGCACTCCTTGATCTTGCGGATGACGGCCATATACTTGCCCCGCTCGGTCTTGAACACCTGATCGGGGTTGTCCGTGCGGATCATGGGCATGTTGGTGGGGATCTCGATGACGTCGAGGTTGTAGATATGGCGGAACTCGTCCTCCTCGGTGAGGGCCGTGCCGGTCATGCCGGACAGCTTGCCGTAGAGGCGGAAGTAATTCTGGAACGTGATGGTGGCCAGGGTCTTGCTCTCGCGCAGGACCGTGACGCCCTCCTTGGCCTCGATGGCCTGATGGAGGCCCTCGGAGTACCGGCGGCCGAACATCAGGCGGCCCGTGAACTCGTCGACGATGATGATCTCGCCGTCCTTGACCACGTAATCCGTGTCCTTGCGCATGCAGCCCCGGGCCTTGATGGCTTGGTTGATGTGGTGCAGGAGCGTGGCGTTCTCGGGGTCCATGAGGTTCTCCACGTTGAAGAACGCTTCGGCCTTGGTGACGCCTCGGGGGGTGATCGTGGCGGTCTTGTGCTTTTCGTCCACGATGTAGTCGGCCTCCACCTCGTCCTGGCTTTCCTTGGCGTCCACCTCCACCACAGTGATGTGGCTGAGGGTGCGGGCGAAGTCGTCGGCCCGGCGATAGAGGTCCGTGCTCTTGTCGCCCTGACCGGAGATGATCAGCGGCGTCCTCGCCTCGTCGATGAGGATGGAGTCCACCTCGTCCACGATGGCGAAGGCATGGCCGCGCTGGACCTGCTCCTCCTTATAGATCGCCATGTTGTCGCGCAGGTAGTCGAAGCCGATCTCGTTGTTGGTGCCGTAGGTGATGTCGCAGGCGTAGGCCTCCTTGCGCTGGCGGTTCGTCAGATCGTGGATGATGACGCCGCAGCTGACGCCCATGAAGCGGTAGACCTTGCCCATCAGCTCGCCCTGATACTTGGCCAGGTAGTCGTTGACCGTGACGATGTGCACGCCCTTGCCCGCCAGCGCGTTCAGGTAGGCGGGCAGCGTCGCCGTCAGCGTCTTGCCCTCGCCGGTCTTCATCTCAGCGATGCGCCCCTGATGGAGCACCACGCCGCCGATGAGCTGCACGCGGAAGGGGTACTGGCCCAGCACCCTGCGGCACGCCTCGCGGAAGGCAGCAAAGGCCTCCGGCAGGATGTCGTCCAGGCTCGCGCCCGCGGCCAGCTTTTCCTTGAGCCGCGGCGTCTCAGCCTGCAGAGTCCTGTCGTCCATGGCGGCGTACTGATCCGCCAGCGCCTCGATCTTTCTGATGGTGGGGTCGATCTTTTTCAGCTCGCGGCTGGAGGTGTCGCCGAAGAGCATTTTGAGGAATCCGGCCATATATCGATAAAACTCCTTGAATCTATGGTATTTATTATTATCAATGTTACCCCACCGGGGCCGAAAAAACAAGGACTTTTTGATGAATTCAAAAATCGGCGTGGATCAGGATCCGCGCCGGGAAGAGCCCGCAGGCGGTAGGGCTTCCGCCTGCTCGGGCCGGTCCGCCGCAGCGCACGGGGCTGAGCCCCGCACGTTTGCGGACCGGAAGGTGTTTTTCGGTCGGCGCATGTCCGCCCGAAAAACAGATCGGATACTGACGCTGCACGTCATGAGAGGGTGAGAAGCTGTTTGCAGGTCTTTTCGTCGATTTCATGTTTTTACTTTACACACGCGCCCTTTTTGGCTATAATAGATTGGTACAAATGTGCAGAGAGAGTGGTTCCCATGATCCAATACGATGAAATCCGCTACAGCCTGACCGACATGAAGCCGCGGCTCGACGAGCTGCGCGTCTCCCTCGACCTGGAGCAGGCGGAGAAGGACGTCCGGGACCTGCAGCAGAAGGCGCAGGAGCCGGGCTTCTGGGACGATCCCGAGAGCAGCCAGAAGGTGCTCCAGAAGAGCAAGCAGCTGCAGGACAAGATCGCCCGCTACAACAAATTATACGCCCTGTACGAGGACACGCTGACGCTGATCGAAATGGCCGACGAGGCCGGCGACGAGAGTCTGCTGCCCGAGGTGCGGGAGGACTACAAGCGCTTCTGCGACGATCTGGAAAACCAGACGCTGGCGACGCTGCTGTCGGGCGAATACGACGCCAACAACGCCATCATGTCCTTCCACGCCGGCGCCGGCGGCACCGAGGCCCAGGACTGGACCCAGATGCTGTTCCGCATGTACACCCACTGGGCCGACTCCCGGGGCTTCAAGTGGAAGACCCTCGACTATATCGACGGCGAGGACGCCGGGCTCAAGAGCGCCGACCTGCTGATCGAGGGTGAGAACGCCTTCGGCTACCTCAAGAGCGAGGCGGGCGTCCACCGTCTGGTGCGCGTGTCGCCCTTCGACGCCTCCGGCCGCCGCCACACCAGCTTCGCCGCCATCGAGGTCATGCCCGAGATGAACGACGACGTTGAGATCGAGATCAACCCCGACGATCTGAAGATCGACACCTACCGCTCCGGCGGCGCGGGCGGCCAGCACGTCAACAAGACCGAGTCGGCCATCCGCATCACCCATATCCCCTCCGGCGTCATCGTCGCCTGCCAGAACGAGCGCAGCCAGCATCAGAACCGCGAGGTCGCCATGCGCATGCTGAAATCGAAGCTCATGGAGATCAAGGAGCGCGAGCATCTGGACAAGATCGAGGACATCAAGGGCGAGCAGAAGAAGATCGAGTGGGGCAGCCAGATCCGCTCCTACGTCTTCATGCCCTACACGCTGGTGAAGGACCACCGCACCGGCTGCGAGAACGGCAACATCCAGGCCGTCATGGACGGCGACCTTGACCCGTTTATCACCGCGTACCTGACGGCGTCCGCGACGGGCAAGTGGGAGAAGCAGATCTGATAAGTTATTTTTACTGACAAAAAGCGGGCAAAAAGCCCGCTTTTTGTGTTGTTTTGGCTCTGATCGTGTGTTATAATCATTTCGCTGAATACATATAACCATGTTTATTTAATATACCGATTGGTTTTATTGACGGGACGGAGTGAGAGGAAAATGCACGATTGGGGCAACGATGAGCACAAGCTCAGAACGGCGGCGGTCTTCGTCGGCGCGGCCCGGGAGCTGATCGAGAGCGACGGGCTGGAAAATCTGTCGATCCGGCGCATCGCCGAAAAAGCGGGGATGCACAATTCGACCATTTATCTGTACTTCAAGGACGTGGATCAGCTGGTGCTGCTGGCGTCCATGGATCATTACCGGGCGTTCTGCCGGAAGACGGGCGCGCTCATGGAAGGGGACGGAGACCCTAAGGCGCGGTTCCTGCGCGTGTGGGAAGCCTTCGCCGAGGACGTGTTCGCCCGCCCGGCGGTCTTCTACAGCTTCTTCTTCGGCCGTCACAGCGGCGACCTGACGCCGGTCATCCGGCGGTACGACCTTCTGTTCCCGGAAGCATCGTCTCAGCGGACCGAGGGCGAAGGCATGGGGATCGAGGAGCGCTGCCTGGCGCTGCTGCGGCCCCTGGTGGGCGCGGGCGGGACCCGGGTGACGCCGGAGGGGCTGCCGCTGGCGGCCTGCATCGTCGTCGCCTGCCTGCGCAGCTGCCTGGAGCGCTGCAAGGACGATCCCGCCGTCAGCCGCGAGGAGGCCCGGACCGGCCTGCTGGACATGATCCGCTATATCACAGGGCTGGAGGAGTAAATCATGGAACAGGTGACGCTGCTTGTGCAGCAGCTGCTGAAAATGTTCGTCTATATGTGCGTCGGGTTCCTGCTGGTGCGGGGCGGCGTGCTGAAGAAGGGGGAGAGCCGCGTACCTGCGCAGATGCTGCTGTACGTGTTCCTGCCCTGCACCATCGTCAATTCGTTCTACACCGGCGACCGCTCCCGGGGCGCCGGGCCGCTGATGACGTCGATCCTGCTGGGCGCCGCGGCGCTGATCGTCGCCATGGCCATCAGCGCGCTTCTGTTCCGGAAGCGGCCCATCGACAATTTCAGCGGCGCGTTCTCCAACGCCGGGTTCATGGGCATCCCGCTGATCGGCATGATCCTCGGCGCGCCTTACGTCATCTACATCGCGGGCATGGTGGCCATGCTCAACGCGCTGCAGTGGACCTACGGCCAGATGATCCTGTCGGGGGAGAAGCGTGTCAGCACCCGCGCGCTGCTGACGAACCCGATGATCGTTGCCTTCGCGCTGGGGCTGATCGTCTTTTTCCTGCCCGTGCGGCTGCCGGATATCGCGGAGACGTGCCTGGGCGGCATGGCCGCCTGCAACACGCCGCTGGCGATGATCGTCCTGGGCCTGTACCTGGGCGAGTCGGACCTCCGGCGCGTCTTCTCGGATCAGCGCGTCTATCTGACGTGCGCCGTGCGCCTGCTGCTGGTGCCCATCGTTACGGTGCTGGTGCTGAAGCTCATCCCCGCGGAATACGAGCTGCGCACCGCCATCATCCTCGCCGCCTGCGCCCCCGTGGGCAGCAACGTGGCCATCTACGCCCAGAAGCTTAAGCTGGACCACGCCTACGCCGTCGGCCTCGTCTGCGCCAGCACGGTCCTCTCCATCGTCACCATCCCCGCCGTCATCTATGTCGCGGGGCTGATCGGGTAAAGCAAACAGCCGCCTGCGGGCGGCTTTTTCAATGAATACTGAGTGTGGAGGTGCTTTTGTGAGCGAGCGGGAACGATACGGCTGGCTGTTTTACGCGGGACTGGCGCTGGCGGGGCTGATGGCGCTGGCGGCGGTGATCGTCGGACCGGTGAGCGGATTGCTGCCGGGGCTGTGGAAGATCATCACGGTCCAGGACCTGCTGATCACCGACTACTGCTACGTGGCCGGGCCCGGGCCCGCGCTGCTGAATGCATCGCTGGTGCTGGCGGCGGCCATGGTCGCGGTGCGCCTGTCCGGCGAGCAGATGAACGGCTTCACCATCGTCCAGATGGGCCTGATGGCAGGGTTCTCGCTGTTCGGCAAAAATATCGCCAACATCTGGCCCATGCTGCTGGGCGGCTGGCTGTACGCGCGGTACAGGAAGGAGCCCTTCGCCAAATACGTCTCCGCGGCGCTGCTGTCCACGGCGCTGTCGCCGCTTGTCAGCTATCTCGCCTTCGGCAGCGTGCGCGCCAACGTCCTGCTGGGCCTGGCCGCGGGCGTCGCCGTCGGGTTCCTGCTGCCGCCGCTGTCGGCCTATACCTACCGCATCCAGAACGGCATGAACCTCTACAACATGGGCTTCGCCTGCGGGCTGTGCGCCATGATGATCGTCCCCGTGATGATCGCCACGGGCGATCACCCGGTGACGGCGCTCTACTGGGCGAAGCAGTACAACGGTACGTTCGCGGCGCTGCTGACGATCCTGTGCCTGGGTCTGATCCTGATCGGCTTCTTCGGCAGCGGACGGCCTGCCTGGGCCGTGTGGGCCGGGTACCGCAGGCTCCTGTCCACCACGGGCCGCGCGCCCTCGGACTACCTGCGCATGTTCGGTGCGGGGGCGGTGGCCGTCAACGCCGGGGTCAACGGCCTCGTCGCCATGGGGTATATCCTGCTGATCGGCGGGCAGCTCAACGGCCCCACCGTGGGCGCGGTGCTGACGGTCATGGGCTTCTCGGCCTACGGCAAGCACCTGCGCAACATCCTGCCCATCATGGCGGGCGTGTGGCTGGGGGCGACGGTCCTGTCCCGGTCGGTGAACGCGCCCAGCCTCCAGATCGCGGCGCTCTTCGGCACGACCCTCGCGCCCGTCGCCGGTCACTTCGGCTGGCCCTACGGCGTCCTGGCCGGGCTCATCCACTCGGCCCTGGTGCTGCAGACCGGCGGCCCCGTGGCAGGCCTCAACCTCTACAACAACGGCTTCTCCGGCGGTCTGATCGCCACGGTCCTCTATCCCACGATCACCGCCGTCGCCCGTCACAAGCGCCCCCACCTGCAGGACAGCGACTACTTCGACCAGTTCGACGAGGACAAGCCCATCGACACGTCGAAGTGGAGGACGCATAAGCGCGACCGGGAAAAGAATTGACAATTGTCGTGCCTGCGGCGCATTTGATACCGCCGCTGCCGCGGAATGGGAAAGGCTCCCTCTCCGAGGGAGCTGTCTGCGAAGCAGACTGAGGGAGTTGCCCGGGATGCACACAGCTCCGATCAGCGGCCGTCGTAGGGGCCCACATCGGCCCATGATCACGCCCGCGTTTTGTGGTCGTCGCAGGGGCGGCCTTCGGCCGCCCGGCCGGTCGGCGCACATCACATGTTCGTCAACCGTCGTAGGGGCCGATGCCC
>SVKN01000021.1:12454-34145 GCA_015068445.1 Oscillospiraceae bacterium
TCGCAGGGGCGGCCTTCGGCCGCCCGGCCGGTCGGCGCACATCACATGTTCGTCAACCGTCGTAGGGGCCGATGCCCGCATCGGCCCATGATCACGCTTCCGTTTCGCGGTCGTCGCAGGGGCGGCCTTCGGCCGCCCGGCCGGTCGGCGCACATCACATGTTCGTCAACCGTCGTAGGGGCCGATGCCCACATCGGCCCTTGATCACGCTCGCGTTTTGTGGTCGTCGCAGGGGCGGCCTTCGGTCGCCCGGCCCGTCGGCGCACATCATGCTCCCGTCAACCATCGTAGGGGCCGATGCCCACATCGGCCCATGATCACGCTTCCGTTTCGCGGTCGTTGTAGCGGCGGCCTTCGGCCGCCATGACCCGCCCCGCGCACATCACAGCGCTCTTTCCTGTCATCCCGAGCTTGTCGAGGGATCTTTCCCGTCGGCGCACATCACAGCCCCTGACGCGAACGCCTCCATACCGACCCCAACGCCGCTCTGCGGCGTTTTTTTATGCATTTTTTGCCGCGGGCGATCTTTCCCGTTTCTCCGGCGCCGGTTCATAATAAGCCTCACGGAGGGATAGTATTTGTACATTAGTCCATATAACAGTACAATGTATGATGATTAACTGCCTGAAAGATCGGTTCCAATCAAATTGCATGATATATACAAGTATTAAGCATAATAACTGGGAAAGTTTATAATAATTCTCAGGATCATCATTCATGATAGATAAGAGATATATGTCGTACAAATATTACAGGTGAACGACATGACCGAGAAGGAACTGCGGCATCTCAGCCGGTCGGAGCTGATCGAGATGCTGATCGACGAGATCCGCGAGAGCGACGAGCTGCGCGCGCCGCCCGTGACACGAAGCGCGAGGCCGAGGCCATCAAGACCCGCGCCAAGAAGGAAATGGACGCCTACTGGGCCTCCCTGTCCAAAAAACTCGAAGCCTTTTATCAGGAGCATCAGGGCCTGCGCGAGCCGCTGGACGAGCCCTACGTCAGCGAAAAGGCCTTCGGCGAGTGCGACCTGGACCTGCCGTTCCAGGTGCCCGACGAGCGCTGGTTCCTCATGGGCGACCACCGGGCCGTCTCGGTGGACAGCCGCAGCACTCTCGTCACCTGCACGCCCTACGGCGTCAACAGTCACCGCCTGCTCATCCGCGGCCGCCGCGTCAGCGACAGGCCCGGCCGCACCGTCCGTGTCACCGCCGACGCCACGCGCATCGAGCCCATCATCGTCACTCCCGTGGCGGCCATCCCCATGCTGGCCGTGCTGCTGCTGTGGCTGCTCCTGCGCGACGCCTATATCACCCGGCGCGACCGCGCCCGGGAAAAGGTGCGCCGCGAATGGAAAAACAGACATTCTGAATAATGTGTAAAACGATCGGTTTCCCTCTCCCATTTTTTCGGAACTGTGGTATAATACCGAATTGGAACGCTGAACAGGAGGGATCCGATATGAATAAACGCACCTTCGCCGCGCTGCTGCTGGCTCTCGTGTGCCTGCTGGCATCCTGTGGCCAGAAGCCTGCCGAGCCCGCCGCTCCTGCGGACATGGGCACCAAGGTCCTCGAGCTGAAAAAGGACGAGGACAACATGTTCTCCGTCACCGTGGAGGCCATCGCCGCCCAGATGAGCGGCGTCAGATCGCTGAGCTTCGAGGCCGTGCCCGATCTGGGCGAGAGCCCCGAGCCATATCTGCTGAACAGCTATCAGATGGCCGCCCTCGTCACCGATACGGAGATCGTCCCCGGCGACGAGCGCCTGCACCCCAACGACGAGCGCAGCTACTGCCTGCTGCTCTTCGATGATAAGACCCACCTGTCGGGCATGTTCGTCGGCGTGCCGGAGCGCGACGGCGACGTCTGCCGCATGGAGGTCCGGCTGATGGACCACGATTTTTCCGCGCTGGTGGACAGCGAGAAGGAAGCCTTCGCCGGCGCGTCGCTGGAGCTGGGCAAGTATATCCCGCCCTACGAGGCCGCCCGCAGCGGCGCCCGCTGGTACCTGGAGGGCTATGAGACCGGCACCGGCGGCGACATCCTCGAGGACCCCATCCAGACCTATCACCTGTGGCGTCAGCGCACCTCCGATCATTTTCAGGACCTGTGCCTCGACATCCTGCGCTTCGATTTCAGCCACGCCGAGGGCGACTACGTGGGCTATCTGCTGTTCGACAAGGAGTATAACCCCGTGGGCCACACGGTCGTCGAGCCCCTCCGGCCCGGCCCCGTCCGCTCCGCGCCGCCCACGCTCAACGAGGTCAACTTCGACCTGCAGCTGGGCCCCGACGGCACCTCCGCCCTCAGCAAGGAGCTGCTGGATCTGAGCATCATGAACATCCGCAACGTGGCGGCCTTCTACACGCCCACCCTGGGCGAGGAGCTCGACGATTATCTGCTGGCCAGCGACGCCGCCCCCGCGGCGGTGGCCGGCTGGACCCAGTTCGAGAGCGCCGTCAACTTCGATCCCAGGCGGGAAGGGGAGGAGCTGTGCCTGTTCCTCTTCGACGCGCCCACCCATCTGATGGGCTGGTACGTCGGCACGCCGCGCCAGATCGGCGCGGACCGCTACAGCATCCGCATCAACCTGTGCGACTACGATTTCGCCCCGCTGATCGCCGAGAAGCAGGCGGCCTACGAGAGCGAGAAGGCCAGCCTCTTCGAGTTCTACTTCACCCCCGAGGAGGCGCAGCAGAAGGCCGCCAGATGCCTCAGAGGCTTCGGCGTCACCCACGGCGCCGCCCCCATGGACGACGACGCGGGCCCCTTCCACATGTGGCTCCAGCTCCGCTCGCCCTACCTCGACAAGTTCGCCCTGCCCACAGACGTCCTGATCCCCGACGAGGGCCAGCGCACCTACGACACCCAGTACCTGCTGCTGGACGAGAATGACAACCTCATCGGCTACACCGCCGTGGAGCCGGAAGAGTAAGCAAACGCCCCGCCTTTCGGCGGGGCTGTTTTCAGTTGACAGTTGACAGTTGAAGGGCGAATTGACAATTGACAATTGACAATTGCGGTGCCTGCGGCGTATTGGACACCGCCGCTGCCGCGGCGTGATGCACACGGCCCCAGACAGTGGTCGCCGCAGCGGCGGCCTGTGGCCGCCATAACTGGCCCGGACCCACCCCCCGTCAGCGCGATCACCTTGCGTCTCCCTTTCCGTCCCCGCTTTATTGACTAATCTCCCGTTTGGTCGTACAATAGTAACATCAATTTTTATGCCCGGAGGAAACTATGGACAATCTGAGAGAACGGATCGACAGCGCACTGCGCTTTACGCCTGACCGGATCTATCCGATCATTTCCAACCTTGATTTCAAGCCCTGGTTCGTCCGCTACGGCGCTTTCGTCTACAAGCGTGAGAGCTTTGACGAGAACGACAAGAAGATCAAATCCTTCCACTTCGTCGACCTGACGTGCGGCGAGGACCGCGAGCTGTTCGACCACAAGCATCTGGCCGGACTGCTGAAGGAGAAGACCGGGACCGAGTACGACCCGACCGACCTGCCGCTGACCCCGGTGCGCGTCACGCGGCTCAACGCCTTCGTCTTCTCGCTGCCCGACCAGTCCCGCTGGCTGTACGACGGCAAGAATCTGGCGAAGCTGATCCCGGCCCTGCCCATGAACGCCGTCATCGCCCCCGACGGCAAGAAGGCCGTCTACGAGGGCGACGGCGACCTGTACCTCGTCAAGCTGCCCTCCATGGAGACCACCCGCCTGACCACCGACGGCACCCCCGACAGGGGTTACGGCACCCGCTACGAGGGCGCCTCCGGCGTCATCGCCGACAAGCTGGCCGGCATCAAGCGCCCCACCGGCGTGCTGTGGAGCCCCGACAGCACCAAGTTCTTCACCTACCTGCTGGACTGCAGCGAGGTGGAGGAGATGACGCTGATCCAGAGCGTCCCCGAGGGCAAAAAAGTCGTGCGCCCCGTGGTGTACACCTATAAATACGCGCTGCCCGGCGACGAGCATGTGGCCCAGGCCCACTACCTGATGTATGATCTGGACGAGATGCAGATGAAGACCATCGCCTGCCCCGACACCTGCCTGCTGGGCTACAGCGCGCCCATCAATATCCGCGGCTCGATGATGGGCTGGTCCGAGGAGGGCAACGTGGCCGCCTGCTACGTGATGAACCGCGGCTGCACCCAGGCCGACGTCTACATCATCGATCCCAAAACGGCCCAGGCCCGGCTGCTGTTCAGCGAGAAGAGCGACACGTTCCTGTTCTTCGACTCCCACCACAGCCTCAATTCCGGCGAGCGCGACAAGGACGACCCCGCCTCCAGGTACTTCCTCCTCTCCGAGAAGCTGGGCAAGCTGTTCTGGCTCAGCGAGCGCGACGGCATGTTCGACATTTTCGATTACGACATCGAGACCGGCGCGTGCCGCAAGCTGACGGACAGCGACTGCTGCGTGCGCCAGCTGCTCCATCTGGACGACAACAAGAACCTGCTGTACTACTCCGCCTCCGGCCGCGAGAAGGGCGTCAATATCTATCAGCGCTACATCTACCGCGTGGACCTCGACAGTCTGGAGATCACGCTGCTCAGCCGCGAGAAGGGCGACCACAACGCCTACTTCCCGCCCGAGGGCACCTATTTCACCGCCTCCATCTCCGCCTATGACCAGCCGCCTACGCACAAGCTGTTCGACATCACCGACGGCAGCTGCATCGGCGTCCTCTGCTCCTGCGACGTCACGCGTCTGGAGGCCCGGGGCTTCAGCTATCCCATCCCCTTCAAGGCCATGGCCGCCGACGGCGTCACCGACATCTACGGCGTCATGTACCTGCCAAAGGACTTCGACCCCGACAAGAAGTATCCCGTCACCGAGTACTGCTACGGCGGCAACCAGACCACCCGCGCCCCCCAGACCTTCGCCGAGACGCTGAACAACTTGGGCTTCACGCCCTGCTTCTCCGACATGGGCTTCGTCACCGTCATCACCGACGGCCGCGGCACGCCCCTGCGCTCCAAGGCCTTCCACGACTACGGCTACAACAACATGGGCGACGCCGCCGGTCTGCTGGACCGCGCCGCAGCCATGGAGCAGCTTTGTCAGCAGTACAAGTTCCTCGACCGCGAGCGCATCGGCGTCTGGGGCCACTCCGGCGGCGGCTTCGCCACGCTCCACGCCATGACCGAGCATCCCGACCTCTACAAGGTGGGCGTCTCCACGGGCGGCAACCACGCCCAGGAGATCTACGCCGCCGAGTGGAGCGAGCGCTATATGGGCAAGTTCGACCGGGAGCTGTGGGAGGCCCAGAACGCCGAGTACAAGGTGGAGAACCTGCAGGGCAAGCTGCTGCTGATCCACGGCGAGCTGGACGACAACGTCCATCCCTCCTCGACCCTCCGCGTCGTGGACGCGCTGATCAAGGCCGATAAGGACTTCGATATGCTTATCATGCCCAACATGCACCACACCCTCCGCGGCCATGACTACTACGTCCGGAAGGTGCTGGAGTACTTCGCCAAGAACCTGTAATGGCGGAGCGAATCGAATACACCGTAACGAAGGAAGACGAGGGCATGACCCTCGGGAGGCTGGCACGGCAACGGATGGCTGTGTCAGCCTCCCTTTTACGCCAGCTCAAATGGACGGGCGGCGGCATCCTGCTGGACGGCGAGCCGGTGTTCACCGACGTCCGCCCGGCGGCGGGGCAGGTGATCTCCCTGGCCCAGGGCCGCCCCGCCCGCAGCGAGGGCGTCATCCCCGAGGACGGCCCCGTGGACATCGCCTATGAGGACGAGCTGATGCTGGTGCTCAACAAGCCCGGCGGCATGGCCGTCCATCCCATCGGCCCCATGCCCCGGGGGACGCTGGCCAACTATGTCATGGGCCTGTTCGAGAGGCGGGGAGAGCCCCTGGTCTTTCACGCCATCAACCGCCTGGACCGCGGCACCAGCGGCCTTCTGTGCGTCGCCAAAACGAAATACGCCGCGAACCTGCTGGAAAGGGCCCTCTGGGAGGGCCGCCTGACGAGAGCCTATTACGCCGTCTGCGAGGGCGAGCCCGACCCGCCCGCCGGGACCGTGGACCTGCCCATCGGCCGCGCCGAGGGCCACGGCATCAAGCGCGCCGTCACCCCGGACGGCCAGCCTGCCGTGACCCATTACGAAACGGTCCGCACGGGCCGGGGGAACAGCCTTCTGTATCTGACGCTGGACACCGGCCGCACCCACCAGATCCGCGTCCATCTCAGCCATCTGGGCCATCCCCTGATCGGCGATTTCATGTACGGCATGGAGCGCCCCGATTTCCCCCGTGTCGCCCTCCACTCCTGCCGCGTCCATATCGACCTGCCCGACCGCACCGTCGACGTCGAAACGCCCGTCCCCGATTGCTTCTTGCCCTTTATTGATTTGTGAGCGCCGGTATGGTAAGATAAAGAAAAAGCGCCCGAACGCGTCATCCTGAGCGCAGCGAAGCGGAGGCGAAGGATCGATTCCCTTTCGCACGGCATATCTGAGGTACAACCATGAAGAAAAACGGCTTTTTTGCCATGATCGGCAGAATGAAATACATCACCCGCTGGGGACTCATGCGCAACACGCTGCGGGAGAGCCTGTCGGAGCATTCCTTTGAGACGGCGGTGGTGGCCCACGCGCTGGCCGTCATCGGCCGGGACGTGTACGGCGTTGACATCGACCCCGGCCAGATCGCCGCGGCGGCGCTGTTCCACGACGCGCCGGAGATCCTGACCGGCGACCTGCCCACCCCCGTCAAGTACAACAACCCCGAGATCCTGCACGCCTACCGCTCCGTGGAGGCGGGCGCGTCCGAAAGCCTGCTGTCCATGCTGCCCGACGAGCTGGCCCCCACCTACAGCGTGCTGTTCAGCTTCGAGGTGGACCGCCCGGAGTTCTACCGCTACGTCAAGGCCGCCGACAAGATCTCGGCCTACATCAAATGCGTGGAGGAGCGCAAGAGCGGCAACCGCGAGTTCGAGCTGGCGGAGGAGCAGCTCCGCAGGTCCATCGAGAGCATGGACATGCCCGAGGTGCGCTATTACGTCGAGCATTTTATGAGCAGCTACGAGCTGACCCTCGACAAGCTGCAGCAGGAGGAATGAAGCCATGGAAAACACAAGCATGCTCATCGCCGTTCTGGCGGGCGCGATCGTCCTGTGGGAGCTCAGCGCCATCTCGTTCACGAATAAAAAGATAAAGGTCCGCGCCGAGATCCCCGGCCAGAAGCTGGGCATCGGCATCTTCGCCGCCGCCTGCGCGCTGATCATCTTCGTGCGCTGGGGCGTCGATATGTGGCAGCTGATCGGCGTGGGACTGATCCTGCTGGCCGGCGTGCTCAACTTCCTGATGAAGAACGGCCTCAGCGAGTACGGCGCGTACATCAACGGCTGGAGCACGTCCTACGAGGCCATGAAGTACTACGACGTGGAGAGCTTCGAGAACAACAGGGCCCGCCTGCGCATCTCCTCCACCCGCCGCGAGATCGTCTTCCTCCTGCCCGAGAAGGACCTCCAGCTGGCCATCGCCTACCTGGACAAAAACAAGATCTACGACATGGAGACCTACCGCATGCTCAAGGCGCGGATGGAACAGGAACGGAAATAAGCAGAGCCCCGCCGAAAGGCGGGACTTTTTTTAATTGACAATTGAGGTGTCGGCTTCGCCGACGATCGATTGCCGCCTGCGGCGTGAAAGCCTGTCATCCCGAGCTTGTCGAGGGATCTTTCTGTTTCGGCGCACATCACGGCGGCGTCAGCACTCACCGGAGAGCGCGCTGCCTTGACGGTTTTCGCCGCCGATATTTATACATCTTTTCGCCATGAATATCCTTTTTTCTTGCAATTTGCTGTTGACAACCACTTTCGTTCATGCTATTATCATGCCATACCTCACACGTTTGCTATGAGGTAGAGGTCGCGTTTGTCATCAGTACCGCCGCCGAGGCCGAAAGCCTTTGACACGGTGGGAAAGGGGCCGACGCCGAAATCGCGCTTCACAACCGCGGTTGGGACCATGTCCGAACAGGCGTGGGACTGTCTTTGGAGGATTT
The DNA here is from genome assembly GCA_015068445.1 of Oscillospiraceae bacterium. Lineage (GTDB taxonomy): Bacteria > Bacillota > Clostridia > Oscillospirales > Butyricicoccaceae > RGIG1902. The sequence continues at coordinate 20,491 of SVKN01000021.1, forward strand.
ACCGCCCTTCAAAGGAGAGCTATCCCAGGGTAAATTGTGTTGAGGCTGACTCCATGTGCATCTGTATGCCCATGCGTCTTTCTCGACGCATGGGCTTTTTTCTACCCAAAAGAGCCTGCCGGGGAAGGTAAGAATAAAACCGGAGGAAATCCAAAATGGAAAACGCAAAGAAGAAAAAGGGCATCCGAATGCCCCACAACTACGTCATCGTCTTCTGCATCATCCTGCTGGCGATGCTGCTGACGTACGTGGTCCCCGCCGGCGCCTATGAGCGCGGCACCGATCCCAACACCGGCAGGACCGTCGTCATCGACGGCTCCTTCCACTACAACGAGCAGACCCCCGTCGGTCCCTTTGAGCTGTTCGAGTGCATCGCTCAGGGCTTCAACGAGGTCTCCGACATCATCTTCTTCATCATCTTCGCCTACGCATGGGTCAACGTCCTGCTGACCAACGGCACCTTCGACTCCATGATGGGCGCCATCATCCGCAAGTTCGGCGACAAGGTCGAGTACCTGATCCCCGTGCTGATGATCAGCTTCGGCATCCTGGGCTCCACCATGGGCATGAGCGAGGAGACCTACGGCCTGCTGCCCGTGTTCGTCGGCATTGCCATCGCCCTGGGCTATGACGCCATCGTCGGCGGCGCCATGGTCTATGTGGGCGTCGCCACCGGCTTCGCCTCCGCCACGCTGAACCCCTTCACCATCGGCGTCGCCATGGGCATCTCCGGCGTCGAGTACCCCTACGGCCTTGGCCTGCGCATCGTCATCCTGTGCGCCTTCGAGGCCGTGGCCATCTGGTACGTCATGCGCTACGCCCGCAAGGTCCACAAGGACCCCACCAAGTCCATCCTCTACGGCACGCCGCTTGAGATCAAGCAGACCAAGAGCCGCGAGGAGCTGGTCGCCACCCAGGTCACGGGCCGCCACATCGCCTGCGGCATCGCCTTCCTGGTCACCGTCTTCTTCATCGTCTTCGGCACCATCAAGTGGGGCTGGTACATCAACGAGCTGTCCGCCCTGTTCATCGTCTCCATGATCGTCACCGCCATCGTCGGCGGCGGCATGGGCCCCAATGAGATCGCCAAGAACTTCGTCAACGCCGGCCGCGACATGATCTTCGGCGCCATGATCGTCGGTCTGGCCCGCGGCATCGTCGTGGTGCTGACCAACGGCGGCGTCATCGACACGATCATCTACGGTCTGTCCCAGCCTCTGACCCATATGTCCAACATCCTCGGCGCGGCGTCCGAGTACATCTGCGCCGTGGGCATGCTGGTGGTGCAGAACATCATCAACTGCTTCATCGGCTCCGGCTCCGGCCAGGCCAGCGCGGTCATGCCCATCATGGCCCCCCTGTCCGACCTGATCGGCGTCAGCCGCCAGACGGCCATCCTGGCCTTCCAGTTCGGCGACGGTTATTCCAACATGTTCTGGCCCAGCGGCGTGTTCCTGATCTCCGGCCTGATGAACATCCCCGCCAATAAGTGGTGGCGCTTCGTGGCCCCGCTGTTCGGCATCATGTTCTGCCTGCAGGTGGTTTTCGTCTGCATCGCCGTAGCCATCGGCTTCTAAAACTGACACATACTCGCTCCCCACAGGACGCGGTCCTGTGGGGAGCTTGCTGAGAAAGGACTTTTGTTACAATGAGCAACATCCACGACCTCAAGCTGCAGGCGTATGAACTCGCCGAGCAGAATATCAAGCTGTACGACAACATCTGCGACGTGATCTTCAACCATCCCGAGCTGGGCAGCGAGGAGTATTTCTCCTCCCAGTTCCTCGTCGACGAGATGATGAAGCGCGGCTTCCGCGTCACGGCCCCCTACGGCGGCGTGGAGACCGCCTTCCGCTGCGAGGTGGGCGAGGGCCATCCCAAGGTGGCGTTCCTGGCCGAGTACGACGCGCTGCCGGGCTACGGCCCCAACAAGGACCAGAACGGCCACGCCTGCGGCCACAACTGGATCGCCGCCTGCACCTTCGGCGCGGCCGACGTGCTGGCCCAGCTCAAGGAGCATTTCGACGGCACCATCGTCTACATCGGCACCCCCGCCGAGGAGACCGTGGGCGGCAAGGTCGATCTCGTCAAGGCCGGCGCCTTCGACGACATCGACGCCGTGTTCCAGATGCACCTGACCACCGGCGAGACCGAGCTCAACAGCCGCAGCCTTGCCATCGATTCCGTGGAGTTCACCTTCGAGGGCGTGGCCTCCCACGCCGCGGGCGCGCCCTGGAAGGGCGTCAACGCGCTGGACGCCGCCTATCTGACCTTCACGGGCATCAACGCCCTGCGTCAGCACATCACCCCCGACGCCCGCATCCACGGCATCATCGAGGAGGGCGGCGTCGCGCCCAACATCGTCCCCAGCCACACGGTGGCCAAGTTCTTCGTCCGCGCCGCCGACCGCGAATACCTCAACGAGCTGACCCAGAAGGTCATCAACTGCGCCAAGGGCGCGGAGCTGATGACGGGCGCGAAGATGAGCTGGCGCTATTTCGAGAACTCCTTCGACGATCTGAAGAACAACCAGTTGCTGGTGGACAAGATGGCCGCCAACCTGGACGAGCTGGGCGTGCCTTACAACAAGGAGCTCAAGGCCCCCTCCGGCAGCTCCGACCTGGGCAATGTCAGCCATATCTGTCCCACCTGCTACGTCTCCATGGACGTGGGCAACGAGGACGGCAGCTCCTGCCACGAGGAGGCCTTCCTCCAGTACGTCAACTCCGAGCTGGCCTACGACAAGATCCTCAAGGCCGTCAAGGCCATGTCTGCCACCGCCCTGGACGTGCTGCTGGACAAGTCCCTGCAGAAGGCCATCAAGAAGTAAACGAAAAGCCGAAAAGCCGCCGCAAGGCGGCTTTTTCAGTTGACAGTTGGCAATTATCGTGCCTGCGGCGCATCTGATACCGCCGCTGCGCGGCGGAAGCATTCGCATCTGATTTTCCCGTCTTGACAAACGTCTGCTTCGATGCTATAGTATCTTTAATCGGAAAATTGAAACCCCCGAGAGAAATCCTGTGACCGGGCGCTGAAGTCCAACGGGCTGCCATCAGAGAGGACGGCGTATGCTGCGAGCCGTCTTGGAGCCGGACCGAGGCTACCTCCCGCGAGGAGCGCGCGCGAACCTGCAGTAGCACGCGACGTCTGGCCGGCGTTATTCGGCAAATGAGCGGCGGGCCCGCGCCCGCAAGCAGAGTGGAACCACGGATATCATCCGCCTCTGTGTCTTTGAAAGACATGGGGGCTTTTTTATTTCCCGAAAATATGCATTTGAAAGGAAAGAACTCATCATGATCAACGTAACGATCAACGGCAGAAGCTATGAGGTCGAGCCCGGCACGCTGGCGCTCGATATGACGAAGAACGTCATGGGCGACGACTACAAGAAGGCCCTGAGCTGCGACATCAACGGCCACAACATGGGCCTGCCCACGGAGCTGCACGACGGCGACGTCGTCAAGTACAACACCTGGGACGACGCGGACGGCCGCTGGACCCTGCGCCATACGGCCTCCCACGTGCTGGCCCAGGCTGTCAAGCATCTGTACCCCGAGGTCCATTTCGCCATCGGCCCCGCCATCGACAACGGCTTCTACTACGACTTCGACCGCGACGAGCCCTTCACGCAGGAGGACCTGGACGCCATCGAGAAGGAAATGAAGAAGATCGTCAAGAAGGGCTACCGCCTGGAGCGCTTCGAGCTGCCCAGAGCCGAGGCCCTGGAGTTCATGAAGGACGAGCCCTACAAGGTCGAGCTGATCAACGACCTGCCCGAGGACGCCGTTATCTCCTTCTACAAGCAGGACGACTTTACCGACCTCTGCGCCGGCCCCCATCTGCCCTCCACGGCGGGCGTCAAGGCCGTCAAGCTCACGAGCGTCACGGGCGCCTACTGGCGCGGCGACTCCAAGCGCAAGATGCTCCAGCGCATCTACGGCACGGCCTTCCAGAGCAAGGAGGAGCTGGACGCCTATCTGACGGCCATCGAAGAGGCCAAGAAGCGCGACCACCGCAAGCTGGGCAAGGAGCTGGGCCTGTTCATGCTGGCCGACGAGGGCCCCGGCTTCCCGTTCTACCTGCCCAAGGGCATGGCGCTGAGAAACGCCCTGCTGGATTACTGGCGTTCGGTCCACCGCCGCTACGGCTACGTGGAGATCAACACGCCCATCATCCTCAATCAGGATCTGTGGCACCGTTCGGGCCACTGGGATCACTATAAGAACAACATGTACACCACGACGATCGACGAGGAGACGTACTGCGTCAAGCCCATGAACTGCCCGGGCGCCATGCTGGTGTACAAGAGCCAGCCCAGAAGCTACCGCGACCTGCCCCTGCGCATGGCCGAGATCGGTCTGGTCCACCGCCACGAGCTGTCCGGCGCGCTGCACGGCCTGTTCCGCGTGCGCTGCTTCAATCAGGACGACGCCCATATCTGGATGACGCCCGATCAGATGAAGGACGAGATCAAGGGCTGCGTGCGCATCTTCGACGAGATCTACTCCACCTTCGGCCTCAGCTACAACATCGAGCTGTCCACGATGCCCGAGGATCACATGGGTGAGGAAGCCACCTGGCGTCAGGCGGAGGAGACGCTGGCCCAGGCCATCCAGGAGATGGGCAAGGGCTTCGTCATCAACGAGGGCGACGGCGCGTTCTACGGCCCGAAGCTGGACTTCCATCTGGCCGACTCCCTGGGCCGCACGTGGCAGTGCGGCACGATCCAGCTCGACTTCCAGATGCCCGAGCGCTTTGAGCTGGAGTACACGGGACCCGACGGTGAGAAGCACCGCCCGATCATGATCCACCGCGCGCTGCTGGGCTCCATCGAGCGCTTCATCGGCGTCATCACCGAGCATTTCGCCGGCGCGTTCCCCACGTGGCTGGCCCCCGTGCAGGTGAAGGTGCTGCCCATCACGGACCGCAACCACGAGTACGCGAAGGAAGTCTACGACAAGCTGTTCGCCCTGGGCTACCGCGTGGAGCTCGACAGCCGCAATGAGAAGATCGGCTACAAGATCCGCGAGGCTCAGGTGGAGAAGGTGCCCTATATGCTGGTCCTGGGCGACAAGGAGGCCGAGGCCGGCCAGGTCGCCGCCCGCGACCGCAAGACCGGCGAAACGACGGTCATGAGCCTGGACGAGTTCATCCGGAAGCTCGACAACGAGATCAAGACCCTGGCAAGATAAAAGCGCAGGATCAAGCAAAAAAGCCGCCCTTCGGGGCGGCTTTTTTTTGTACTATAAAGGGCGAATGGACAGTTGACAAATGACAGTTGACAGTTGTTGTGCCTGCGGCGCATTTGATACCGCCTGCCGACGTGTGGTCTTCCTCGCTCCCCCCTCCGGGGGAGCTGGCCCCGTCAGCATAGCCTCCCTCTCCGTCTGAACACGCGTGTCCCGGCCTGCGGCCGGGCCTTTCGCGCGGAATAGGGAGGTGGCACGCGAAGCGTGACGGAAGGAGTTGCCCCCGGGCTTTGAGCCGTCCCGGAAACGCGTACATCCCGCAGCAGCGCCCTCGCAGAGGGAGCCGAGCCGCGTCCGCCTTCATCTCCGCCCGGCCATCCGCCACAGCGGCAGCAGGTACAGGTAGCACCCGGCGGCGATGGCGGTCAGGGGCGCGCCTACGGACGCCAGAGGCACCGCAGCGGCGATGGACCAGGGGATGAGGGCGGAGAGGACCACGGCGGTGTCCTCCAGATCGAGGGCGAAGGACGCGCCGTCGCGATCCAGCCCGCCGCAGAGCTGATGGGTCAGCATGATGCACAGCGTCTGGTTGCAGGCCACCATGCCGCAGAGGATCGACGTCAGCCCCATGGCCGGCAGCCGCCCCAGCCTGCCTGCCAGCCGGGAAACGGCGTCCCGCGCCGGGTCCAGCAGGCCCGTCTTCTGAAAAATGCCCGCGTAGGAGCTGGACAGACACACGATGCCCGCCACCCGCAGCATGGACGTCACGCCGCCGCCGGACACCATGGCCGCCACCTGCGGATCATGGGGGACGAAGCCCGTCAGCGCCGTGCGCAGCAGCGCCGCCGCGTCCATGCCGCGCAGCAGGCACAGGGGCACGGCCGTCAGGATGCTGGCCGCCATGGCGGCCTTGACGTTGACGCGCAGCAGCGAGAGGATCAAAATCACCGCCGCCGGGATCAGCGCCGGGGCCGTCAGCGTGAACTCCCGGGAAAAGACGCCGCTCAGATCGGGCAGCGCGCCGGAGGGCGCGCCCAGCGTCCCGGCGATCAGGTAGACCGCGCACGTCAGCGCAAAGGGCACGGCCGCCGAGCGGATCATGCTTCGGATATTGTCAAAGATGTTCGTTCCCGTCAGCTGCGCCACCAGCAGGGCAGAGGTGGACACCGGGGAGCAGCGGTCGCCGAAAAAGACGCCCGACAGCACCGCGCCGCCCGTCCAGAAGGGCGAAACGCCCAGGGCCGCGCCCATGGCGGCGCAGATGACGCCCATGGTGGCCGCCGTGCCGAAGGCCGTGCCCGTCAGCACCGACACGCCCGCGTTCAGCAGGAACGTCATCAGCACGAACACCGACGGCCGGATCAGCTTTGTCGCCTGCACGACGATATAGGGGATCGTCCCCGCCGCGCGCCACAGCGCCGTCAGCACGCCGATCAGCATGAACGTCAGCAGGATGTTCCGCACGGTCAGCACGCCGTTCAGCGCCGTTTTCAGCAGCTCCTTCAGCGGGAAGCCCTTTCTGACGCCGCAGGCGAGGAACAGCAGCAGTCCCGCGCCCAGCGCCCAGAGGATCGGCAGGTCCAGCGCGATGCAGCTCAGCAGCATCCCGCAGAACAGTCCAAGCACCAGCCATTCCACCGCGTTTCACCTCGCATACAAAGAAGTCGCGCCGGTCCCGCAGGACCGGCGCGATCATTATACCATATTCCGGGAAAACGCTCAATCTTGCTTTTTCGGCTCGAAGGGCACCTTGCCCATGTGGTGGAACGGGCAGTGGCACTCGCCGCAGTCGATGCAGATGGCGGGGTCTACGTAAAACTGGGTCTCACCCTCGTAGATGGCCTCCACGGGGCAGTCCGCCGTGCAGGCGCCGCACTTGACGCAGCCGGGCTCGATGACTCTTGGCATAGCTTCAACCTCCTATCGTCAGATGACGGCCAGCACGCTGTCGCGCACGGCGGTCTTGGGCAGGGCCAGGCCGATCTCGTCGCTGTAGCCCAGCTCCACGTAAGCCATGGGGTGGACGCGCTCGGACAGATCGAACTGCTTCAGCAGGCGCGCGCTCAGCGCCGGGGTCATGGTCTGGCGGCTGAAGGACAGCCCGCAGGCCGCGGCGGCCAGCCGGATATTCGTCAGCGCGGAGCCCACGTCCAGCGGGGAGTTGCGGTGATTCAGCATGGAATCCTCGGGCACGTTGGTCCGGCCGCTCATGGCGGACAGGGCGTGGCGGCCCTCGGTGTCGTAGCAGATGACGAGATGCACGGGCGCGTTCTTCGCCGTGGACTCGGGGAACAGGCCGGGACAGGCGGCCTCGTGGATGATCATGAAGCGCAGGGGCTGCAGGTTGCCGCCGTTGGCCGCCCACAGCGCCGCGTCCACGATGGTATCCAGGTCACTGTCATCCACGGGCACGTCGGTGAACGTGTAGACGTCGCGGAGGCTGTACAGCACCTTGTCATAGCGCTGCTGCTCCTCCGCCGTCAGGCGCTGCGTGGCGAACTGAGACAGGTCGGTGCGCACGCCCTCGTCCTCGAAGGCGTAGGCCATTTTGAACATCTGCTCCGCGAAGCGGTACTCGGGCAGGTCGTGGCTCAGCCCCTTCTTGTCCCACAGCTCCATCCAGTGGTGCATCAGCGCCAGGCGCTTGGGGTAAAAGGCTTTGCCGGTGTTCAGGGCGTGGTTGACCTGGATCTCAAGGTTGTGATGGATCTTCGCGTGGAAGCAGGTGCGGAAGGCGATGTCGCTGAGACCCATGAAAAAGTCGTCGTCCTGGGAGAAATACGCCCAAAATTCTTTCTTGGAGGGTGTCTGTCGTTCCATAGTCGTCTCCCTTCTATACTCTCACGATGACGCGCTCGTCCACCTCCGGCCGCTGGGGCGGGAAGGGGGTCTGGCTGCCGTAGCCCAGATCGATCAGATCGACGATGCGGATGTATTCGGGCAGATCGAACTTCGCGCGCAGGCGGGGGAACTGCTCCTCGTCGTTGTAGGTCAGCCACGCGCCGTCCACGCCGTAGGCGTGCATGGCCAGCAGCATGCATTCCGTCGCCGCGCCGGCGTCGATGATGCGGTCCATCTGGCTCTTTTCATCGCCGCCCAGATAGCAGCGGTCGTCCTGCAGCACGGCGATGTGCTGGTGGGCAGGGGGGATGTCCACGCCGCGGAAGACCCAGGGCTCGTGGGTCTCGTTGACCACGATGTAGCGGATCGACTGCAGGTTGTTGACGTGGGCCGCGTGCTGCCCGGCGGCCAGGATCTTCGCGATCAGCTCGTCGGGGATGTCCTTATTATAAAATGCGCGGACGGAGCGGCGGTCGTGGATCACGCGCAGCACGACCTCCCGGTCCTCGGGCGTGATCGCGGGCTTCTCCATGCGGTAGGCCCGCAGGGCGGCGCTGTCCAGCGGCGCGTCGGGCTCCTCCTCCACGGCCTGTACGAGACAGCGGGCAAAGCGCAGGTCGTGGTCGCCCTCGCTGAGGCCGCGCTCGCGCCACAGCGCCAGCAGCTCCTTGGCATGGGCGAGATCGGCTCCCTTCGCGTCGCCGTAGACCCGGGGGAGAAGCTCACCGTAAAAGAAGGTGCGGAAGCAGGCGCGGAACCGCGCCTCGTCCAGCGCCAGCCACTCCGCCCGGCTTCCGGGCGTCTCGGCATCGCTGTATTTTTCGGAAATATCCCACATAGGCACTCCTTTCTTTCCCGTTCGGGAATCATCCCTATTCATCACATAACATTATAGTTTATTATCTTGATGAATGCAAGGAAGGATGATAAAATAGAATCAAATTTCCGCAAGGGGGAGACCCGGAACAGGAGGGACTATGACTGGAGAGATCGCCAAGAGGGCGATAGAAGAGAAGCAGGCGTTTTTCGACGCGCTGGCCTATTCCGTCTGGGAGCATCCGGAGACGGCCTTCAACGAGGTCCACGCCATGAACGCCACGGCCGACGCCGCCGAGGCGCTGGGCTTCACGGTGGAGCGTCAGGCCTACGGCATGCCCACCTGCGTCACGGCGCGGTGGGGCAGCGGCCATCCGGTGATCGGCTTTCTGGGCGAGCTGGACGCGCTGCGCGCCGCCGAGGACGGGACAATCGTTCAGAAGGCGCAGGAGGAGTTCCGGGAGGCCACGGGCGGCAGATCCTACGTCTGCCCGATCCCCGATTCGATCCCCGTGCCCCGGCCGAAGCAGAAAAAGGAGGAGAACCATGAATAACGATCAGATCACGCTGGACCAGATCGCCCGGTTCCGGGAGAAGTGGGACGGCGACGTGCACGGCCAACTGGTGAGCAACGCCCTCAAGCGCAATACGCTGGACGAGCTGGCCCTCAGCCGCGACGCTCAGCAGAAGCTGCCCTTCACCTTCACCGTCGAATACGAGAGCGACGGCGTCTGCGACCAGATGGCCTCCGAGCGCTGCTGGTCCTTCACGTACCTGAACATCGCCCGGTACAACGTCAAGCGCGCGCTTCACATCGCGGAGCGCAACTTCCAGATGTCCCACGCCTACGTCTATTTCTACGATCAGCTGGAGAAGAGCAACCAGTTCCTCAACAAGATCATCCGCACCGCCGACCGCCCGGTCCACGATCCCCTCGTCAGCCGGTTCCTCAGCCGCCCGATCTCGGACTACGGCTATTTCGGCTTCATCCCGCTGGCGGAGAAATACGGTCTCGTGCCCAAGAGCGCCATGCCCGATTCGGAGATCGTCAAGGCCACCATGCCCATGACGCGCATCCTGAGCATGAAGCTGCGCCGCAGCGCCAAGGAGCTGCGCGACGCCGCCGCGGCCGGGGAGGACGTGCAGGCGCTGAAGGAGCAGCAGCTGGCCGACATCTACGGCATCCTCTGCCGCTTCCTGGGCCAGCCGCCGCAGGCCTTCGATTTCGAGTACCGCGACACGGCGGGGGAGTACCACTGCCTCCGGGACCAGACGCCCCTGCAGTTCATGCGCGACTACTGCGGCCTCGACTGGGACAACCTGATCGAGGTGGACTTCCTGCCCTATACGCATATGGAGTTCAACAAAATGTACTACCGCACCGACTTCCCCGAGGACGGTCCGCAGTATGACTCCCGCCCCTGCCTCAACATGCGTATCGAGGACATCAAGAAGGTGGCCGTGGAGATGTTGAAAAACGGCCAGATGGTCATCTTCGGCAGCGACCCGCGGATGTTCGCCAGCAAGAAGTACGGCTACATGGGCCAGAGCCTCTTCGATTACGAGGGTCTGTTCGGCACGAAGCTGATGATGGACAAGCCCGACAGCCACGACTACAAGTGGACCGTGGGCACTCACATGATGCTCTTCACGGGCGTGGCGCTGGACGAGAGCGGCAAGCCCCTGCGCTGGAAGGTCCAGAACAGCTACGGCCCCCAGATGGGCATCCAGGGCCATTACGTCATGGACGACGAGTGGTTCGACGTCTTCCTGGACGGCGCCACGCTGGATAAGCGCTTCCTGCCGTCCGAACTCCTGGCCTGCCTGGACCAGAAGCCCGAGCCCATGCCGGATTAAAGCAAAGACTTTATTTATAGCGCTATAAAAGTTAAGTAAAGGTGTTAGTCATGCCTAAAATCCTCTTGACGAGAGGGCTGTGACTATGTACAATGATAGACGATAGGATATGTAATGACTTGTCCTGTCAGACAGAAAGGATCAATAATTTTTGTTGGAGGAAAACAAGATGAAGAAGTTCCTTAGCATCCTGTTGGTCGCCATCATGGCTCTGAGCCTTGTCGCCTGCGGCAAGACCGAGGAGCCCGCCAATCAGGGCAATGCGAACACCACCACCGAGCCTGCAACGACGACCACCACCGAGCCCGCCGCCACCGAGCCCGAAGGCATCGTCGTCAACGGCGAGACCATCGACGAGCATCAGGAGATCAACGTCACCCTGAGCGACGAGCCCGGCACGCTGGATGAGTTCCACAACTCCGTGGCGGCCACCGGCACCGTTCTGGCCAACCTGTTCACCCCCCTGGTCCGCAACATGAGCGGCGTTCTGGAGGGCGACGGCGCCGAGAGCTGGGAAGTCTCCGAGGACGGTCTGACCTGGACCTTCCACCTGAGGGACAACTACTGGCAGGACGGCACCAAGGTCACGGCTCAGGATTACGTCTATTCCGCTCAGATGAAGCTGAAGCCCGAGACCGCTTTCCCCTATGCCGGCAACTGGTACGTGCTGAAGAACGCCGAAGCGATCAACAACGGCGAGATGGACGCCTCTGAGCTGGGCGTCACCGCTCCCGACGAGAAGACCGTCGTCATCGAGACCGAGTATGTCGCTCCCGCGCTGCTGAACAGCATCACCTTCTATCCCCAGAAGCAGGACCACTATGAGAAGTATGGCGACAAGTACGGCACCGAGGCCGACACCATGCTGAGCTGCGGCCCCTTCATCATCACCGACTGGACGCACAACAGCTCCATCACCCTGGAGAAGAACGACAAGTACTGGGATGCCGAGCATGTCTATCTTGACAAGGTCACCCTGTACTCCATCCAGGAGCAGACCACCGCTTACAACATGCTGGAGAACGGCTCCATCGACTATCTGGGCGTCACCGATCAGGACTACATCGAGCGCTTCCAGAACATGGAAGGCCTGCACAACACCAAGGTCGAGTATGCCCGTACCTTCATGTGGTTCTTCAACCTGAAGGACAAGTACTTCTCTAACCCCAAGATCCGCAAGGCCATCGCCGTCGCCTTTGACCGCGACGCCACCGTCGATGTCCTGCTGGGCGGCGTGCCCAGGAAGGCTGCCGGCCTGTACGCCTACGTCATGTACGAGGGCGACTACAACATCCGTGAGTACAACGGCGACCTGATCCAGAAGTTGATCGACGAGAATCCCGACGCCGCCGCCCTGCTGCAGGAAGGCCTGGACGAGGTCGAGCCCGGTCTGAAGGCCGCCGACTGGAGCTTCAAGGTCGGTTTCGGCAGCACCGGCTCCAGCATGCATCAGCAGGCTGAGTACTGGCAGGATGACCTGATCAAGAAGCTGGGCGTCAAGGCCATCGAGACCAGCTTTGACGATTATGCCATGGCTATGGACGGCTGGCAGACCGGCGACTTCCAGGTCGCGTGCCTGTCCTGGGGCTCCAACGCCGATACGGCTTACATGCTGAACCTGTTCACCACCGGCTCCAACGCCATCCCCTGCCACTATGACAACGAGGAGTTCGACGCCCTGGTCAACAAGCTGAACAAGACCGTCGATCCCGAAGAGCGCATCAAGCTCGTCGCCGAGGGCGAGAAGGAAGTCGTCTACGATCAGACTCTGGTCAGCCCGATCTCCTACAACTGCGGCAACATCTTCGAGTATGATTACGTTCGCGGCGTTGACCGTACCCCGTTCGGCAACAGCGGCTTCAAGACGATCTACACCGTCGGCAGGCCGTAAGCGAGCTTCCGCAAGACAAACCCATACATGCAAGACCCGGGGAACCCGCTTCCCCGGGTTTATTTGAAAGGAAGTGATCGCACCGCATGCTCAAATACGTTCTCAAGCGCATCCTGTACATGTTCCTGGTGCTGTTTATCGTCGTTTCGATCACGTTTTTCATGATCCATTCGATCCCCGGCGACCCGCTGACGGCGTCGGTGGAAAACCTGCCGAAGGCCACCAGAGAGAATTACTACGCGCGTTACGGCCTTGACCAGCCGCTTTTCATCCAGTACATCCGCTTCTGGAAGCTGTTCTTCACCGAGGGCAGCCTGGGCGAATCGCTGAAATACCCCGGGCGCATGGTCGAGGAGTTCATCTATAAGTACGCCCCCGTCTCCTTCGGACTGGGCATCTGGGGCCTCGTGATCGGCGTGACGCTCGGCATATTGCTGGGCATCATGGCGGCGCTGCACAAAAACAGGCTGCCCGATTACCTGGCCACGCTGATCGCCCTGATCGGCACCTGCATCCCGGCCTTCGTGCTGGCGTCCCTGGTGCAGTATTTCTTTACGGTCAAGCACATGTGGTTCCCCACGGCCGGCTGGGGCAAGCCCATCCACTACGTCCTGCCCGTGCTGTGCATGACCCTTGGCCCCATCGCCACCTACTGCCGCTACATGAAGTCCACCACCCTTGACATCATCGGTCAGGACTACATCCTCACGGCGGAGAGCAAGGGCCTGCGCCGCCCGACGATCATCCTGCGCCACGTGCTGCGCAACACCCTCATGCCCATCGTCACCATGCTGGCCCCCAGTGTGGCGGGCCTGCTGGGCGGCTCGTTCATCATCGAGTCGATGTTCGCCATCCCGGGTCTGGGCACCTACTTCGTCAAGGCCATCAACTCCCGCGACTACACTATGGTCATCGGCATGAACTTCCTGTTCACCGCCACCTACGTGTTCTCGCTGCTGGTGGTCGACCTGCTGTACCTGGTCATCGATCCCAGAGTGCGGCTTGAAGTCAAACAGAACAGGAGGTCAGTGGCAAGCAATGTCCCCGATGAACAGTGATTG
>SVKN01000022.1 GCA_015068445.1 Oscillospiraceae bacterium
AGGTGCTGCTGGATCACAGCCATTATCTGAGCGCCCGGGCGCGCCGGACGCTGCTGCTGCGCCTGGCCCGGGACCGCCGGTATTACGAGCCGCTGTTTTACGAGCTGTGCGAATCGTCGGACGAGGGGACGCTCCGCGAGGCGCGCGCCGCCGCCCGGGAGCGCCGGAACAGCCGCGCCGCCGCGCTGCTCTCCGATTTCCTCGGGGATGACGAGCGCCCCGACCTGCGCACCCGCGCCGTGGAGTGGCTGCTGGGACTTGCCTATTGAGCCGCGCTGTGGTACTCTTAATAAAAAAGAGGATCACGGAGGCGCTATGAAAACCGTCAACATCAAATCCCCCGGCGGGTGGGACATCCCCGCCGACTATACCATCGAGGGCCATGAGGCCATGGTCTGCATCATCGCCCACGGCTTCGGCAGCAGCCGCAAGAGCTCCACGGCGCAGATGATGCTGGAGCACTGCAAAGCGCTGGGCATGGGCGCCGTCGCCTTCGACTGGCCCTGCCACGGCGGCAGTGAGGCCCCTTACACCGCCCTGACCATCGACAACTGCCAGCGCGACCTGCAGGCCGTGGAGCAGTGGGCCGTCCAGCGCGCCCCGGGCGCGGAGATCGTCTATTTCGGCTCCAGCTTCGGCGGCTACAACACGCTGCTGCACCTGTGCTCGGGCGTCAGCCTGGGCCGCCGGGCCGTGCTGCGCTCCTGCGCCGTCGATATGGACACGCTGTTCACCATCGACACCCCGGGCGTCCGGGAGCAGATCGCGGAGAAGGGGTATTACCACTACGATCCCGGCTTCGGCCCCGGCCTCGACCTGTGCGAGACGTTCTTCGAGACACTGGCGGGCAACTCGCCCTTCAAGCTGACGCTGCCGGACGGCGTGAAGGTCCACCTGATCCACGGCATGGACGACGACGTGGTGGACCCCGCGGAGGCGTATCGCTACGCCGCGGAGAAGCGCGTGCCCATCACGCTGATCCCCGCCACCGGCCACGGCATCGACAGCGAGCTGGGCATCAGCACGCTGCTGCGGCTGACTGCGTCGTTTTACACCCAGGCGAAATAAGGTTTTCCTTGACGCGGGTATCGTTTTATGATATGATACCCGCGTTCCTAAAATTGCATAGACAGTTCGTGACCATCCTGTCGATAAACAAAACTACGGGACCTGCCGCGGCCGAAAGAAAGGGCCGGGGCTGCATCTGATGGGCGCATGGCGTCCATTTTTGCTTTTAGGAGGAAAATCAAATGAAAAGCACGAGCACCCGCAGGCTGGCGATCAGCGGCGCCCTGGCCGCCCTGTACGTCGCCCTGACCCTGAGCACCGCGTCCTTCGCCTACGGACCCATCCAGTTCCGCATCGCCGACGCGCTGTGCGTCATCCCGTTCTTCGCGCCCTACACGTCCGTCGGCCTGTTCATCGGCTGCCTGATCGCCAACATCTTCTCCACGGTGTCGGCCCTCGACATCATCATCGGCTCCGCGGCCACGCTGCTGGGCTGCGTCGCCACGGCGAAGCTGAAAAACAAGTGGCTGACGCCCATCCCCACCATCGTCTCCAACGCCGTTCTGGTGGGCGCCATGCTGGCTTATGTCTACACCCCCGACGCCTTCCTCCAGGGCTTCATCACCATGGGCGCCCAGGTGGCCGCCGGCGAGATCGCCGTCATGCTGGCCCTGGGCCTGCCGCTGACGCTGTGGCTGGAGAAAAGCAGGCTGAAGACCCAGATCCAATAAAAACAAAGGCCGTGAAGCGGATGCTTCACAGCCCAGTCTGCAGACATGATTTGTTTTCGCTTTGTGTGCGCAAACGATCGGTATTGAATCATTTTTTGGCGGACATGTGCCGCCGAAAAACACCTTAAAAGCGAGCAAGGCGAGCGCTCGCGCCGACCAAGCGCGGCGCAGACGCGCGATAAGCGCGAGTAATACTCGGATGAAGACCCAGCGAAACGGTCTTCATCCGAAGCGTGTCGCGTTTGTCGACACGCAAAGCCGTGAAGCGGATGCTTCACGGCTTGTTTTTTACGGCAGCCGGTACGTCGGGTGCTGCAGGCCCGTGGGCGGGTAATACTGCGTCCCGATCCGGCGGAAGCCCAGACGGGCGAGGACGCGGGCCGAGGCGTCGTTGTCCGGGTGATGGCCCGCCTCCAGCGCGGAGACGCCCAGCGCCTCAAAGGCGTACCGCACGACGGCCCGCCCGGCCTCCGTGGCCAGGCCCATGTGCCAGTACCGGGGCCGCAGGTGGTACCCCAGCTCCATCACGCCCTTCTCCCCGGCGGGCCGCAGCCCGCAGCAGCCCACGAGGTCGCCGGTCTCCCGGAGAAAGACCGGCCAGTACTGGACGTTGTGCGCGCGCTGATTCTCTTCCTCCAGCCGGAGCCGCGCGTCGATCTGCTCCGGTGTGAACCCCTCCGGCGCGCCGATGAGACGCGTCACCATGGGGTCGCCCCACAGCGCCCGCGCCTGCTCCCTCAGCCCGTCGTCCCAGCGGCCGAAGCCCAGCCGCTCCGTTTCCAGAAAGTACATCCCGGTCACTCCTTCCTACCTGAGATTATAGGCGGTCGGGCAGGGGAGGTCAATCGAAAAAATGCCGCTTGACAATCGCCGGCTTTCGTAGTATAGTAATTCACAACGATAAAGCAATAACGACAACCGCTGAGTAGAAATAGTACCTCGGGAATCGGTCATTTCAGAGAGCCGCGTATGGTGTGATGCGGCAATGGACGGCCCGGGCGAATGGATCTATGAGGGCAGCAGGAAAGCGCGCACGCGTGAGTAATGGCTGACGGGAGCTCCGCCCGTTATCAAGGGAGGGCATATGATTGTATGCTGAAAGAGCGGACGTCTTGTACGTCAATTTGGGTGGTACCGCAGAAGCAGAGCTTTTGTCCCAGGAGGGACGAAGGCTCTTTTTTTATTCCCCCACGCTCGCCGGACGGCGGCTTTTATTGCTTGAAACAAGGAGGAACCATGATGAAAACGAAAAAGCTCCTGGCGCTGCTGCTGGCCGCCGCGCTGACGCTGTCGCTGTACGCCTGCTCGCAGGCGGAGGCGAAGACTGAGACGACGCCCGCCCCCGCGGAGGAGGCGCCCGCCGAACCGCAGACGCTGACGATCGCCATCGCCAGCGAGCCCGCCACGCTCCACCCCTTCGACCACTCCGCCGTGGTGTGCGGGTACATGAACCAGATGACCTACAATAAGCTGTTCACCACCGACCTCGACACGCTGGAGCCGATCCCCGAGCTGGTGGAGCGTTACACCTGCTCGGACGACGGCCTCGCCTGGGATTTCACGCTCCGGCAGGGCGTTTTGTTCCACAACGGCGAGGAGATGACCGCCGCCGACGCCGTGGCGTCGCTGGAGTACGCGGCCACCTTCGCCTACTGCACGCGCTACACCACCTTCTGGAAGACGCTGGAGCAGACCGGCGACTACACTTTCCGCATCACCACCGAGGAGCCCTACAGCCTCGCGCTGTACGACCTGAGCTCCAACGCCGCCTGCGTCCTGCCCAAAAGCCTCATCGAGGCGGGCCACGACTTCGCCGCGGACCCTGTGGGCACCGGCCCCTTCGTCTTTGAAAACATTTCCATCGGCGACCGCATTTCTTTTACCAAAAATAACGAATACTATGATATGACCCATTTCCCGGCCGTCGACCGCATGGTTTGGCGCGTGATCCCCGAGGGCTCCTCCCGCACCATCGCGCTGGAGACCGGGGAGGTCGATCTCGTGGTGGACGTGGAGTCCAACGACGTCCCGCGCCTGCAGGCGGAGGAGGGGATCGACGTCCTCATCACCCCGGGCACCCGGCTGTCGTTCATGACCATGAACAGCGAGCGCGCCCCCTTCAGCGACGTCAATTTCCGCAAGGCGCTCTGCGCCGCCGTGGACCGGGAGGCCGTGCTGGCCGTGGCCGCCGGCGGGCTGGGCAAGGCCGCGCTGTCCCCGAACCCCGAGGTCTACGGCGGCTCCACGCTGGAGAACGTCACCGCCTACGATCCCGCTCTCGCCGAAACGCTGCTGGCGCAGTCCGGCGTCGACACGGAGACGCTGTCGCTCACCTGCCTGTGCTACAGCGACGACACCCGCCGGGCCGCCGAGGTGATCCAGAGCTACCTGGCCGAGATCGGCGTGACCGTGGAGATCGAGAGTCTCGACTTCGCCGCCTTCCTCACCCGGATGCTTGGCGGAGACTACGACTGCGCCGTGGCCGGATACAGCTCCACCAATATGCTGACGTACATGAAGGGCCTGTGGCACTCCGCCTCCATCGGCGCCTCCAATTCCTCCCGGTACGTCGATCCCGCGCTGGACGAGCTGATCGCGCTGGCCGAGACGCAGACCGATGAAGCGGCGCGCCTGGAAACGCTCACCGAGATCTGCCGGCGCACCAACGATCTGTCCCTTCTGCTGCCGCTGTACACCACCTCCGTGGTCCGCGCCTGCTCCGACCGTGTGGCGGGACTGCGCGTCAGCGCCTCCGGCGGCACCCTCTGGAACGACCTGTCCCTGCATTCATAGTGTCCGAAGCGTTTTCTGACATTTTTCACAAAAAGACGACCGGATATTTGTTATGAGGGCAATACAGGACGGGTAATTTTTCACAACCTTTCTGGCGAAAACGACGAAAATAGGGAAGATATATTCCAGAGAATCTCTTTTTACTGTATAATATTGTCAGTCATTCTCTGCCTATAGGCAGAGCCCACGACTCCGCCGCGTCATTGCACCCAAAGGAGGGAGTATTATGGCGAAGTCATCCGGTCAAAAGCTCAAGCTGATCTATCTGAAGGACTACCTGCTCCGCAGCAGCGACGCCGAACACCCCGTTTCCATCAACGACATGATCGCCCATCTGGCGGCCAGGGGCATTTCAGCCGAGCGCAAAAGTCTGTACGACGATATCAGCGAGCTGCAGCTGTACGGTCTGGACATCGAACGCACCAAGGGAAAGACCACGGGCTATTACGTGGCCTCCCGTGAGTTCCAGATGCCCGAGCTGAAACTGCTGGTGGACGCTGTTCAGTCGTCCCGCTTCATCACCCAGAAGAAGACCATGGCGCTGATCAAGAAGATCGAAAACCTTGCCAGCGTCCACGAGGGCCGTTTCCTGCAGCGTCAGGTGGTGGTCCAGAACCGCGTCAAGAGCATGAACGAGTCCGTTTACTACAACGTGGACATCCTGTCCGAGGCCATCGAGCGCCGGGTGATGACCACGTTCAAGTACTTCGAGTACGGCCCCGACAAGCGCCGCAAGTTCCGCCACAACGACATGCTCTATCAGGTCAGTCCCCAGTTCCTCGTGTGGGATGATGAAAACTACTATCTGGTCGCCCTGACAGACGAGGGCGAGACGCGCCATTACCGCGTGGACAAGATGTCCGACATCCGCCCCACGGGCGTTCCCGCGGAGCACGGGGACATCGACCCCGCGCTCTATACGAACAGCCTGTTCGGCATGTACAGCGGCGAGCGCTGCTCGGTGCGCCTGCTGTTCCGCAACGACATGGCCGGCGTGGCAATCGACCGCTTCGGCAAGGACGTGATCTTCGCCCGCTACGACGACGATCACTTCACCGTCAACGTGGACGTCACGGTCAGCCCCCAGTTCTTCGGCTGGCTCTTCGGCCTCAACGGCGGCGCCGTGATCCTCGCCCCCGAGGACGTCCGCCAGCAGATGAAGGACTACCTCGAAAAAACGCTCCAGGAATACTAAAAGAAAGGCCGCCCTTCGAGGCGGCCTTTTTAGTGAAGAGTGAAGAGTGAAGGTGTCGGCCTTCGGCCGACGATTGAATACCGCCTTCGGCGGTGTATATCATGGCCCCGGATCGTGGTTTTCGCAGCGGCGGCCTGCGGCCGCCATGACCGCGTCCGCGCACATCATGGCACCGTCAGCATAGCCTCCCTCTCCGTCTGAACACGCGTGTCTCAGCCTGCGGCTGGAGCCTTTCGCGCGGAATAGGGAGGGGTACTCACCCCGCAAAAGAAGACCTATTTGCGGGGAGCCCGAGACCGCGTCAGCGGTGGAGGGAGCTGCCCCGGGCATAGAGCCGCTCCGGAAACGCGATCATCCCGTGCCAGCTCCCTCAAGGAGGGAGCCACGCCGCGAAGCGGCGGTATCAGATGCGCCGCAGGCACAACAATTGTCCATTGTCAATTGTCAATTCGCCCTTCACTGTCCACTGTCCACTGTCAACTGTCAACTGTCAACTGAAAGAGGCCGCCCTTCCGGGCGGCCTCTTCGGCACTCATTGTTTCGCTTCCGCTTTTTCGTGGGCGGCTTTCACCTCGGCGCGCTGGTAGAGCAGCAGGCCGGCGATCATGAACGCGGCGCCCAGGAAGACGATGGGCTTGGGCACCTCGCCCAGCAGGAAGTAGGCGGAGATCGCCGTGCAGAACGGGCTCAGCAGCGACAGCACCGACACCGTGACGGACTTGATGTACTTCAGCGACCAGATGTTCAGCGAGTGGCCGATCAGCGTGCAGATCAGGCTGACGCCCAGCAGGGGCAGGATGGCTTCCTTCGGGATGTAGAAGCTGGCGCCCTGGATCAGCGCGTAGACCAGGGAGATGATGCCGGCCAGGAAGTAGCTGATGCCCATCATGGGGATCAGCTCCATGGTCTGACGCACCCGGCGGCCGAAGATGTTGTTCAGCGCGTTGCACACGCAGTCGATGACGATGACGATCATGGCCGCGGCGCTGCCAAGAGACGAGACGTTGTCGACGCCGATGATCGTCACGCCGATCAGGCAGACGAAGATGCCGCCCAGGCTTCGCAGGGACGTCTTCTCGCGGAACAGCACGTACAGCAGCACCACCACGAAGATGGGCTGCATGTTGCTCAGCGTCGTCATGGTGAAGGCGGGCGCGCCCAGACGCAGTCCCTCGGCCCACAGGATGAAGCCGCCGGCCTTGGTGAAGCAGTAGATCAGAAACAGCACCCACACCCGGGAGGAGATGCTGTGGAGATTCTCGCGGTAGGACTTCCTCGAAAAGGCCATGGGCAGCATGACCAGCGAGACGAGGAAGAAGCGGTAGGTGGTGACCACCGACGAATCGACGCCGGTGCGCAGGATCATGGACAGGAACGTGGAGATGAACGAATTGATGACGATGGCCAGCAGCGCGCCTGCAAAGGCCTTTTTCGTGGACACTTCCATGGAGGGACCTCCCGAACTCGTTTTAATGCGTTGACGCAACAGTCTTATTATAGACCCCTTTGGGAGAAAAAGCAAGTGCCGCCTTGAAACGGAGCATGCGGTATGGTATAGTAAGGAAAAAACAGGGAGGCGCATCGCTGTGATCAAAGCATTGCTGGCGCTGGGCGACCGCTACGCGGCCCGCAGCAGCTGGAAGGATTTCGCGCTCGTCAAGTTCTGCCTGTTCTCCATGGGCCTGATCGCCGGGACCATGATCCCGAAAGAGAAGAAGGGACCCGTGATCGCCGTCGCCGCCGCGATCTTTGCCGCGTCTTACGTGCCGCTGATGGCGAAGGTCTTCCGCGTCGCCGCGGAAAAGGATGAATAAAGGATGAAAAAGCAGCCCCGGACGGGGCTGTTTTTTTACACCGTCGGCACGACGGGCGGGAGCTCACTCTGGGGGATCAGCACGGCCTCGTCCCGCTGGGCCTGCCGCCATACGGCGGTGAAGATCACGGCGTTCAGCGTCAGGATGTACAGCTCGAAGAAGACGTCGATCCAGCCCGTCTCCAGCCCGGCCATGAAGTCGTAGAACCCGTGCTCCAGCACGGGGGCCAGCACGGCCAGCAGCAGGCACAGGCGGCACCGGCCGCCGTTCTCGCGCCCGAACCAGACCTTGGCCTGGCCGTAGAAGACGCCCATGAGGATGCCGTCCGCGCAGTGGCCGGGGATGGCCGACAGCGCGCGGCCCAGGGCCGTCGAGAGACCGTAGGCGTCGATGTAGAAGACGTTCTCGCAGGCGGCGAAGCCCAGCGCCACCACGGCGGCGTACACCACGCCGTCGAAGCGCCAGTTGAAGTGGGGACTGCGCCAGGTGAGCCAGTACAGCACGATGAACTTCGCCAGCTCCTCCACCAGCGCCGTGGCGAAGAAGTTGTCGGCCAGCAGATAGAACGTCGTCTCCTCATAGTCGCAGAGCGTGTAGAAGAAGTCGCTGAGAACCTCCTCCACATCGCCCACGACGAACAGGCAGACCAGCGCCTCCGTGATGAACAGCTTCAGCAGCAGCCGCCTGGGCTCGTGCTCCTTGGCGTCCAGCAGGAAGATGTACACGATCAGCACCAGCACCGGGACCATCCCCACCAGCTGGGACACCATCCAGGTCGGCTCCCCGGCGTCGCTCTCGAACCACAGGGCGTTGAACAGCAGGTTGAGGCCCGCCTGCAGGATGAACAGAAGCAGCACGATCAGCACGTTGACGCCGCCCTTCGTCAGCGGGGACAGGTCGGGGCTCAGGATGCCCTTGCTGTGCCAGGGCGTCGCGCGCGGCGGGCCGGGCTTGTGGTCCGGCGGCAGGAGCACCACCGTCTCCACGGGGTGGCCGCACTCGGGGCAGAACTTGGCGTTCTCCGGCAGCGGAGAGCCGCAGTTTTTGCACGTCATGCGCTATTCCTCCGGCACCCGGTACCCGCAGGCGCCGCAGAAGCGGCTGCCCGGGCGCAGACGCTTGCCGCACTTGGGGCAGTAGCGCACGGCCCTGAACAGCGGCAGCGGCCAAGGGCGCCGGGGGTCGATCAGCACCGGCAGCGCCTCCGGAGACTGTCCTTCCGGCATCAGCAGCCAGCGGACGCTGCGTCCGCCGTCGCTGGTCATGCCCAGCGCGCCGTCGGGCGAGATGATGTAAAAGCTCATGGGGTCGTTTTGGGGCGGCACGCTCTGTTCGTCCTGCTCCAGCGCCGTGCGCCGCAGCAGCGCGGCGTCAGCGCTCTGGCCGCCGGGGATGAACGTCCAGCGGGCGCAGACCTCCGCGGCCAGCTCCGCCGCCTCCGCGGCTGTCTTGGCCGTCCGCACCGTCAGATCGGGGCTCATGGTATCCCTCCGTTGCATCAGATTTCCAATACTACTATACCACAAATCGCCCGCGCCGCAAATGGGAAATCGCATCCTCCAACAGGCTGATTTTGCGCCCTGCGCCTTGACGGCGAGCGCGGGGCCGTGCTATGCTTGATTTATCAAAACGATGCAAAGGAGCGATCTTATGAGCGATATCCGCAGGATCATCATCGACAGCGACACCGGCGGAGACGACGCGGCGGCATTGATCCTGGCCGCCAAGAGCCCCACGGTGGACATCCTCGGCGTCACGGTGGCGGCGGGCAACGTGCCGTTGCCTCAGGCGGCGCAGAACGCCCTGGCCGCGCTGGAGCTGGCCGGATGCGATGCGCCCGTCTATCTGGGCGCCGACCGTCCGCTGAACGGCGAGGAGAAGGAGTGCTTCAGCGTCTACGGCAAGGACGGCATGGGCGACGCCGATCTCATCCACCCCGTGGGCAAGCCCCAGGAGAAGCCGGCCGTGGATTTCATCCTCGACACCGTCCGCGAGAACCCCGGCGAGATCGAGATCATGGCTCTGGGCCCCGTGACGAACATCGCCCTGGCCATTCAGAAGGACCCGGAGACCATGAAGCAGGTCAAGCGCATCTGGTCCATGGGCACCGCGGGCTTCGGCCCCGGCAACGCCACGCCCGTGGCGGAGTTCAACGCCTATAAGGACGCCCCGGCCTACAAGGTCATGCTGGAGCTGGGCGTGCCCGTGACGGTCATCGGCCTCGATATGGACGACGAGCCCACATGGACCTGGGAGGACCGCCTGCAGCAGATGATGGAGGGCAGCCCCATCCAGCGCTTCGTCGCCACCTCCACCCGCAAGCTGCTGGAGTTCAAGAAGGGCAACGGCATCGCCGCCGTGGACCTGCCCGACGCCGTGGCCATGGGCTGCCTCGTCTGGCCCGATTTCGTGGAGGAGACCACCCAGTGCTACGCCAGCTGCATCACCCAGCCCGGCGAGACCTACGGCATGGTCATCTTCTACCGCGAGGGCTTCACCTACGACTCCATGCCGAAGATCGGCGCCTGCAACGTCTCCGTCGTCAGCAAGGCCAAAAAGACGGAGTTTGTAGACCGCCTCAACAAGGTTTTTGCGGAATAAAGGAAAGACTGCCGAAACAAGGCTCCCGAAAGGGAGCCTTGTCTTTTGTTATTCGTTATTGACAATTGACAATCGTTGTGCCTGCGGCGCATCCGATACCGCCGCTGCGCGGCGTGGCTCCCTCCACCGCTGACGCGGTCTCGGGGTCCCCGCAAAAAGGTCTTCTTTTGCGGGGTGAGTACCCTTCCCTATTCCGCGCGAAAGGCTCAGCCGCAGGCTGAGACACGCGTGTTCAGACACAGAGGGAGGCTATGCTGACGGTGCCATGATGTGCGCCGACCAGTCATGGCGGCCGCAGGCCGCCGCTGCGACGACCACCATGCGCCGCCGCGATCCATCTGCCGCCGCAGGCGGTATTCAATCGTCGGCCGAAGGCCGACACCGCAATTATTCACTATTCATTCTTCACTCTTCACTAAAAAGGCCGCCCGGGAGGGCGGCCTTTTTCCTTTTACTCCACGATCCTGATGCGCCCCTCCACGTGGGCGTCCAGGGCGTCGTTGGTGGCGAAATACTCTTCGATGATGTTGTTGACCGAGGTGGCGACCACCTTAGGCTTCATGTTCTGCTTGACCTCCTCCAGCGGCACGCCGAGGAATGCGTCGAAGTTGTTGTAGTGGTAATCCTGCAGGCCGATGCGGATGCGCATGTCGTCGGTGACGGGCTCGCCCTTGAAGGTCAGCTCCTCCAGTGTGCGGGTCGTCTTGTTGTACGTCAGGCGCAGGGCGCTGGAGAACTGGTAGAACTCCGTCTCGCCGGTCCAGGCCTCGTCCCGGAGGATGTACAGCATCATCCGGCGCAGCTGCTCGCCTGTGACCTCCACCATGTACAGCGGGCCGTCGAAGGGCGTGTTCTCCAGCATGTCCTGATACTCGATCACGGGGCCCAGCTCCGTCTTGCGGATGGAGCCCGAGCCAAACAGCATCACGTCGAAGCTGGCCTCCCAGGCCATGCAGTCGGCGTAGAGGTTGCCCATCTCGGTCTCCTGCTCCCGCAGGGGGTGGGTGAGCTTCCGGGCCCAGCGGGTGATGACGCGCTTGTACTTCGTGTCGGTCTGGGTGCGGTAGCTGTCCACCAGCTCGTCCATGATCGGGTCCACAGGGGCCGTGTCCTCGTTGATGGGCACGCATTTCCACTTGAACTGCTCGATGCGTTTGGCCTCCTGATCGTACTGGATGTCGATCTGACCGATGATGCCCGTGCCAGTGCCCGCCTGGACGATGGGCACGCCGTTGACCACCGAGGGCTCCTCCAGGAACGTGTGGGAATGGCCGCCGATGATCATGTTGACGCCCCAGTCGGGGTCCAGCAGCTCGGCCAGCTTGAGGTCGTTCTCATAGCCGATATGGGTCAGCAGCACGGTCATGTCCGTGCGCACGGTGCGGTAGTTGTCGCAGATGATGCCCACGGCCTTGGCCGCCTCCTCCAGATCGATGAACGTGCCGATGATCTGCTCGTTCTTCGTGGAGGCCAGGACCTCCTCGGTCAGCAGGCCGATGAACATGACGCGCATGCCGCCAATGTCCACGTTGACGTAGGGCGTGAACACGCGGGCGTTGTTCATGGTGATGAACAGGTTGGCGTTGACGATGGGGAACTTGGCGCACTTCTCCAGAAAGAGCAGGTGGGCGAAGCCGTAGTCCACCTCATGGTTGCCGATGGTGGCCACGTCGGGCCGCAGGTTGTTCATCAGATTGATGGTGGACAGGCCCTGATACTCGGAGTCGATGATGGAGCCGCGGAACATGTCGCCCGCGATGGCGTACAGGACGTTCTCGCGCTGGGAGCGCATCTGATTGATGTAGCCCGACAGTCGGGCCAGACCGCCGACCTCCTTGCCGTCCTCCACCTTGGGGAGGAAGTCGCCGTGCAGGTCGTTGGAGTGCAGGATCGTCAGTTTCTTGATGCTGTCTTCAGTCATGAGTCATCCTCCTTATCTGTATATGTAATAATTCTACCAGATTATACGACACTTTGCACGATAATTCTGAAAAGGGGCGGGCCGAAAGCCCGCCCCGGATGGATGCGCTTATTCGACGTCGCCGGACGCGCACAGCGGCGCATAGTCGCCGCCCACGAGGAACAGGGACGCGCCGCCGGCGGGCAGGCCCGTCAGAGTGTCGGTCTGTTCCTCCGCGCTCAGCGTGATCTCCTTGAGTTGGACGCTGGTCATGCGGCCTCTCTCGTCATAGACCGCGGCGATGACCGTGACCGTTCTTCCCATGCTCTCTTCGTCTGCGGCGACCGTGTACTCCACGTCGCCGCCGCTGCGGCGGCCGGAGACGGAGGTCTCGCTGACCCTGGTCCACAGCGCCCGGATCATCATGTCATCCGAGAGCTCGATCGGGTCGCCGGGCGACAGCGTCACGCCGTTGACGTCCCAACCGGCGAAGGTGAAATGCGCCGCGGGAATGAACTCGCAGCTCGGCAGCTGGACGAGCTCGCCCTCGCGCACTTCGACGGGCGCCATCTCGCCCCTTCCGCCGTTGGCGTCGAAGGAAAGCGTGAACACGGGGATCTTCTCCCAGATCGCTTTGGCCGTCACGTTGACCATGGACGAGAAGACGTCGCCGGCGTTATAGTTTTCGCCGTCTATCTCCCAATGGGAGAAGCGGTACCCCTCGGGAGGCATGAAATTGCCCGGGTCGGGCAGGATGTACGGGTCCAGATATATCGCCGGGGGCATCTCGCCTGTGCCGCCGTTGGCGTCAAAGACGATGGTGGCCAGGATGCCGCCGGGATATTCGATCAGCAGCTTCAGCTGATCGCCCGACAGGACGTCGGTCACGGCGACGTGGAAGGAATCGCCGTAGCCGGCCGCCGCGGGCGTGCCGGAGAGAATGCCCGCGGCCTCATCCAGCGTCAGTCCGTCGGGAAGCATGAAGCCCGGCACAAGGGCCCAGGTCAGGCTGCCGGAGCCGCCGCTGACCAGCTCGCCCAGCTTCACGGGCTCGATGGCCTCGCCCACGCGCATCGCGGGGAGGTCGTACCATCTGTCCCGGTAAACGCTGTCCAGCGGCTCATAGACCGTCAAGGAGAAGGACTGCTTCACCTCGTCCAGCTTCGTGCCGTCTACGTCGAACAGGGTCCAGCGGATCGTCCAGCTCCAGCTGCCGGCTGCTTCGGGCGTGCCGGCAGCGACGCTGTCGATGTCGTTGGAGTACATAAAGGGCGGCAGGCCGCCTTCGACGACCCATTCGGCCGTACAGTCGGTGTAGATGCCGTGGCCGGTGATCAAGCCGGGATACCAGTTGCCCGCAACACCGGCAGGCAGCGCGTCCACGGGGCTGCTGTTGTACAGGATCGTCAGCGCCAGCGGGTCGTTGATGTTGATGCAGATGTTCTCGTTGAAGGCGCCCGCGTCATTCGTCAGAGTGATATACAGGTCGTGACGCCAGGCCTGATTTTCCGCCGGCGTGCCGGAGATCGTCACACTGTCCGCATCATACGTCAGGCTCAGGCCCTCGGGCAGCCTATAGCCGTCCTGGATCGCGGCGGTGAAGGGCAGCGGGCCGGAGTTGACGCGGATCGTGCAGCTGTAGGGCTTGCCCGTTGTCGCGGCGGGGAGATAGGTCTGCCCGTCCTTCTGGAGCAGATCCTCTCTGACCAGCTTGGGCGGGGCGTTCACGTGGAGGGAGAGATACTGGGGATCGGATTCGTCCACCACGGTCTCGCCGTCCGCCTCCAGATAAAGGGCCCGGGCCGTCAGCGTATAATCGCCGGGCACGATCTCGGAATAAACGGTGTGATACAGCCTGCTGTACTGGAACCGGTTGGCGGTCTCCAGCCAGTCGGGCGCGCCCTCGATCCGGATGCTCGTCCGGTCGTCGAGCCCCGTGCCGCGGCTGTCGAGATATACGTCGGTTTCCGTATAGATCTGCCCGTTGCCAACTGTGACGTCGGGCAGCGCAATCACGCTGTCATCCAGCAGCGTGCCGCCCTCCGCGAAATACGTCCCCGAGCTGATGAACAGGTACGGCGATTCCTTCACATAAACGTAGATCGCCATGGGATAGCTGACGCTGACGGCGTCCTCGCCGCTGTGCTTCTGCGTCAGCGTGAGGTGCGCCCAGCCCGCGCTGTCGGGCGCCGGCGTGCCGGAGATCGTGCACTGCTCGCCGCTGCTCGTCAGCGTCAGGCCCTTCGGCAGCGCGCCGTCCGTGATCACCCATTCGTCGGTGCTCACCGCGCCCATGCCGGTCAGCGTGAAGTCGTATTCCCTGCCGACCTGCCCGTAGGGCAGATGCAGCTCCTCGCCCAGCATGACCAGACGGCCGCGGGTGCTGTCCGTCAGATCGAGGGGCAGCACCTCGAAGCGGATGTGGGCGCTCAGCGCGCCGCTTTCCACCAGCCCGTCGCGCTCGTTCAGCGTGATATCGGCCTCATAGACGCCCGGGGCCAGTCCTTCCTTCGGCTGGACTTCGAAGCCCCAGCTGGCGGAGTACCTGACTTCGGTGTAGTCGCTGACGTAGTTCAGCTTGAAAGCGTCGGCGTTCGCGCCCGTCAGCACGATCCCCTCCCGCAGGAAGGCCAGGTCGAACTTCGTGTTGTTCACGATTCTGATCGGCGTCCGCCAGTCTTCGGCGTGATAGCCGGCGCCGACGGTCATGCTGACGTCCGACAGCGAGGAGACCGTGCCCATCTCGCCGATGGCGCTGACGGGGGCCTTCACGGTGCCGTCGCCCCGGAGGAAATTGCCGGTGGCATAGGGCGAGCCGACGTTATCAAGGGAGAATGTGTACGTAAAGTCGCCCGAGACGACGCTCGTGCCGTCGAACACATCCATACAGCCGGGCCGCCAGCCGGGGGCGGCGGTCATGGCATAGGTGGCGGTGTCGCCCTGCGTGTAAGGCAGGGAGTAATAGTGCCAGCTGTTGTCGAAGGCGTCGAGCGAGGCGGAAGCGCCGCTGCTTGTCTTCACCGTCATGCGGCAGCCCGCATCATAGGCCTCCGAGGTGCTGTTGTGCAGCTGAAACGTCATCGTCACATCCTCGGCGTAGGCCGTCACCGCCGTCAGCCCCAGGAGAAGGGCGCACAGCAGGAAAACGGACAGTCGTTTTTTCAGCATCGGGATCACACTCCTTATGGCAATGATTATATTTGGACATACTTCTAATAATAATATTATACCATACTTTCCCGCATCGCGCCCCATCCGAAAGGATAGTTTTCAAAATCGCAGTGCGGAGCGCGACCCGTTTGCAGACGCGCAAAAGCGGCCGCCCGGAGGCGGCCGCTTTCATATCCGGCAGCTTAGTCGGCGGAGCCGAGGGGATGCCAGAGGTAGCCCATGATGGTGTCGGCGTCGTCGGTGGTGGTGCACAGGCCGAGACGCAGATAGTCCTCAACGATGTCGCGCAGCTGCTTCTCGCACTCCTCGTCGGAAACGCCGCAGCGCAGGGAGGAGAAGTACTCGATGTTCTTGTCGCGGTCGCCGGCGGTCAGGCCTTCCTTGAGCATCAGGTCGACAGCCTCTTCGGGGTTCTCGCCCATCCACTGGCTGGCCTTCTTGACGGCGTTGGCCAGCTTGGTGGCGGTGATGGGGTTCTCCTTGACGAAGGTGCCGTTCATGGAGATATCGCAGCACATATCGTCAATGTCCTCGTCCAGCATGGAGCGGATCTTGCGCAGGGTGCCGTCCTTGACCATGTCGTAAGCGTACAGGTCGGTCAGCAGCGCGGCGTCCAGCTCGCCCTTCTGCATGGCGGGCACGCAGGCGCTCGTCTCAACCTGGACCAGATCGACCTCCTCCAGGGGGTTGATGCCGTCGGCGTCAAAGAGGCGGGCGGTGATGTTGTAGTCGGACTTGCCGATGCCGTTGGGGGTGGAGACCTTCTTGCCCTTCAGATCCTCCAGGGTCTGATAGGGACTGTCGGCCGCGACGTACAGGGACTTGCAGCCGAAGTGAGCGCCGCCCACGACGACCAGATCCACGCCGTTGGTGGCGGGGACGACCTGCTTGGCCAGATGGCCGACGATGACCTGGACGGTGTTGGTGCCGACAGCCTCGATGTCGCTGTCGCCCTTGAAGCCCTCGACCTTGAGGCCCTCATCCTCGTAATAACCCAGCAGCTCGGCGATGTTGACGGCGGAGCTGCAGCCGTCGCTGAGCATGTAGCGGATGGTCTGGCCGTACATGGGCTCCTTCTCCCAGGCCTCCTGCTCCAGCTCTTCGGGGGTCTTCTCGGCGGGCTTCTCTTCGGTCTTGGTTTCTTCGGTCTTGGTTTCCTCGGTCTTCGTTTCCGTGGTCGTGTTGGCAGCGTTCTGGGCAGGCTCCTGCTCCTTCTGGCCGCAGGCGGCGAAGGCGAAAGCCATGCACAGCACGAGACCCAGCGCGACCAGGCGCTTGAGGTTGTTCATGATGCGTTTTCTCCTTTATTCTTTTTTCGAAAAAGCAGCGGACCCGCTCAGACCGCCGCTTTTCAGTTTACAAGGTTCGCTTACTGAGCGTCGCCCAGCGGGGTCCACAGATGCTCGACAACGGCGTCGGCATCGGTCTCGGCCGTGATCAGGCCGACCTTGATGTAGTCCTCGACGATGCTGTGCAGCTGCGCGGCGGTGTACTCATCGCTCTGCTGGCCGAACTCCATCTGCTGGTTCAGGTCGAGGTTCATGTCATACTTGTCCTTGGGGTTCAGGCCCAGCTCCATCAGGGTCTTGGTGGCTTCCTCGGTGTGCTCGCCCTCATACTTCAGCGCGCGCTTGACGGCGTTGGCCATCTTGGTGGCGGTGATGGGGTTCTCGGCGATGAAGTCGCGGTTCATCATGATGATGCAGCACAGCTCATCGGTGCTGTTGCCGTCCTTGGAGTCGATCCTGCGCAGGGTGCCGTCCTGGACCATCTGATAGGCGAACGGGTCGCCCAGCAGGGCAGCCTGGATCTGGCCGTTCTGCATGGCGGCCACGCAGGCGTCCTGATCGACGGGCGTCAGGGTGACGTCCTCCAGGGGGTTCATACCGGCCTCCAGCAGCAGGCGGGAGGTGATGTTGTAGTCGGAAGCGCCGATGCCATTGGGAACGGAGATCGAGCAGCCCTTCAGATCCTCGTAGTTCTGATACTCGCTGTCGGCCAGAACGTACAGGGACTTGCAGCCCTTCAGCAGATGGGCGGAGCCGACGAACGTCAGGTTGACGCCGTTGGTGGCGGGGACGGTGGCCTTGGCGATGTGGCCGATGGCGATCTGAGCCATGTTGGTGCCGATGGCCTCCACGTCGCTCTCGCCCTTGAAGCCCTCAACGGTCAGGCCCTCGTCGGCGAAGTAGCCCAGATGGTCGGCCAGGTTGGTGGCGGAGGTGCAGCTGCCGCCGATCCAGTATTTCAGCGTGGTGCCGTAGGCGGGCTCCTTCTCCCAGGCCTCCTGCTCCAGCTCCTCGGCAGTCTTTTCAGGCTCCTTGGTCTCTTCGGTCTTGGTCTCCTCGGTCTTCGTTTCCGTGGTCGTGTTGGCGGCGTTCTGAGCGGGCTCTTCCTTCTGGCCGCAGGCGGCGAAGGCGAAAGCCATGCACAGCACGAGACCCAGCGCGACCAGGCGCTTGAGGTTGTTCATGATGCTCATTCTCCTTTGATTTTATTCTTCTTTATTGCCGTAGTGCAGCATGTCAAGGATCTGATTGCGGTACGCGACAAATTGAGAACTGCTTCGGTTGCGGGGGTAGTCCATGGCGATGTCGATCTCCCCCATGATGCGCCCGGGATGGGGCTCCATCACCACGACCTTGGTGCCCATGTAGATGGCCTCGTCCACGTCATGAGTGACCATGACCACCAGCTGGCGCGTCCTGCGCCAGATGTCCAGGATCTCGTCCTGCATATTCATGCGGGTGAAGGCGTCCAGCGCGCCCAGAGGCTCGTCCAGCAGCAGGATCTCCGGTTGGCAGATCAGCGAGCGGGCCAGCGCCACGCGCTGGGCCATGCCGCCCGACAGCTGGGCGGGATAATCGTCCTTGAAGGCCGTCAGGCCGATGACGTCCAGGATGCGCCGGACCTCGTCCTCGTGGCCCTCCAGCTGATGGCGCATGCGGAAGGAGAAGGAGATGTTCTTCTCCACGGTCAGCCAGGGGAACAGCGTGGGCTGCTGGAAGACCATGCCGCGGTCGGGGTCGGGGCCGTCGATCTCCGTGCCGTTGACGGTCAGCGTGCCCGTGGTGGGCGTGATCAGACCGGCGATCAGGCGCAGCATCGTACTCTTACCGCAGCCCGAGGTGCCGACCACCGAGATGAACTCGCCGTCGTGCATGGTCAGATCGATGTTTTCCAGGGCGTTGGTGATATCGTTTTTGTCCACGCGGGCAAAGCTCTTGGAGACATTGTCCAGCGTGAGAGTCAGCTTGTGCTCCGCCATTACTTGCTACCCCCGTTCTGCCAGCGCAGCGCGCGCCTCTTGATGAGCTCCAGCGCCTTGGCGACGGCGTTGAAGATGATGCAGATAACGACGATGGCGGCGAACATGCGGTTGAACATGGCCCACGCCTTCGCCCAAGTGATGTACCAGCCGAGACCGGCCTCGACGCCCATCATCTCGGCCACCATCAGGCCGATGCAGGCGGAGCTCATGCCCTGGGTCATGCCCTGCAGGATGTTGGGCACGGCGTGGGGGATGGCCACGCGGAAGATCAGCTGGCTGCCCTTGGCGCCCAGGATGCGGGCGGCGTCAAAGTAGCTGCGGTCGATGTTGGAGATGCCCGTGATCGTCGCCATGGTGACGGCGAACCAGGTGCCCAGGGCGATGATGAAGATGGAGCCCGAGAAGGGCGAGGGGAACAGCAGCATGATCAGCGGCAGCCAGGTGGCCACGGGGATGGGGCCCAGCAGCTTGACGATGGGGTTGATCCAGTAGCGGATCTTCTCGCTGTAGCCGCAGGCGATGCCCGTGACGAGGCCCACGGCCACGCCCCAGAAATAGCCCAGCAGCAGCAGGCGCAGGGAGAACAACGTGCTCTTCAGCAGCATCCGCCAGTCCGTGATGGCGGCGTTGAGGATGTCGTTGACCCAGGGGATGAACGGATACATCAGCTTGCCGGTTTTCAGCGTCAGCCAGTCGAAGGCCGTCAGGAAGACGTAAACCGCCGTCCACAGCGGGGCCATGTGCAGGATGCGCCAGTAGAGCTTCTTGTCGCCGCCGCGGTATCTGACGCGGGAGATCACCCAGCGGATCATGTAGATCGCGATGGGGATCAGCAGCAGGATCGTGTAGCGCTCGGGGTTTGCGTTCCTGTATTTGTTGGGCACCAGCCAGTATTCCAGCTGGCTGGCGATGAAAGCGATCAGCGGCAGCAGCGTCACCAGCATGTCGCGGGCCAGCTGCGCGGGGGTCTTCTCCTTTTGCTCCAGCTCCATGAGCTGCTCGCGGGTGATCTTCGCGCGGGATTTCGCGTCTTCCATCAGGATCCCCTTTCTGTTCCGGTCGATCAGAGAGCCTTTCATCAAGGCGCCTCCTTCCGATTTTGCGTGTGAAATTGGCCATAGCCACCGCATATTTAATCATGAAAACCGATAAAAGTCCAACTGAAAATACAAATGATAGATAGATTATTTATCAAAAATGCAAATAAACAAAGAAAGTCCGCCCGATCGGGCGGACTCTTTGTCGATTCACGTCGATTTTGAACGAAAAAAACAGTGTTTGCTACGCTTCAAAAAGGAAGTCCCTGACAGCGGCCCCGGCCCTGCAGCCCTTGGTGTACAGGCGCAGCAGGCCCTCCTTGGTGCGCTTGGTGGTGTCCACGCCGGCAGTGTCGTCGGGGGCGAGGATCAGCAGCTTTCCCTGCTCCTGCAGCTGAAAGGCCCACTGGACGGCTTCGTTGTAGCGCTTGGCGCGCAGGCGCAGGCCGTGGGCGGCCATGGGATGCGTGCGGTGCAGCACGGCGGCCAGGGCGTCGTCCCGGACGGAGTCACGCTGGACGTCCGTGGGGCGGGTGAGGATCAGCACCAGCTTGTCGCAGCCCGCGTCCAGCGCCCGCCGGATGGGCACGGGATCGCTGATGGCGCCGTCGAAGTATTCGGTCCCGCCGATGACGACGGGCCTGCACACGACGGGGATGGCGGAGGAGGCCATCAGGGCCTCGTAGTGATCGGGCATCAGGTCCTCCTTCTGAAAATAGCGCGGCTGACAGGTGGCCGCGTCCGTGGCCACCACCTCGAAGGCGGCAGGATTTTTGACGTAGGCGTTGTAATCCAGCGGGCACTCGCCGTCCGAGCGGCTCAGCGTGCCGTAGACATAGCCCAGATCGAAGAACGAGCCGTTTTTGAAATAGTTCTCGGCGCTCATGTATTCCTTGCGGAAGGAGTATTCGTAGTAAAACTTGAAGGCGCGGCACAGCTGGCCCGACAGATAGGAGGAGATGTTGGCGCTGCCCGCCGACACGCCGATGCAGTGGTCGAAGGCGATCCCGTCCTCCATGCACTTGTCCAGCACCCCTGCGCCGAATACGTCCCGCAGGCCGCCGCCCACGTCGATCAGTCCCGTTTTCACAAGCATAGTCTCCTTTGGTACATTATAGAATAAACTGATTATACACCATCGTGGATGCAAATACTCTAAACAATTTGCAAAACCTGTCGCGCAGCGAAAAGGCGGCCCTTTCGGGCCGCCTCGGCGTGAGATTGTGGACCTGAAACAGGATCCTTAACGACCCAGCGCGGCCTGGCCGCCGTCCATGGTGACCAGAGAACCGGTGATGTGGCTGGACTTCTCAGAGGCGAGGAACAGCGCCAGCTCGGCGACCTCCTCGGGCTTGCAGTAGCGCTTGTCGGGATAGGCGGCCGCGAAGATCTTCATGGCCTCTTCCTTGGAGACGTTCTCGCCCAGAGCCTGATGCTCCAGCTTCGTCATCATCGGGGTGTCGATGGGGCCCGGGCCGATGCAGTTGATGTGGATGCCCAGCTCGGCCACCTCCAGCGCGGCGCACTTGGCGATGCCGTGGGCGGCGTGCTTGGAGCTGACGTAGGCGGACATGGTGGCGGCGCCGGTGACGGAGCCCTGGGAGGTGATGTTGACGATGGCGCCGCTCTTCTGCTTCTTCATCTGCGCCAGGGCGTACTTCATGCCGTACAGGGGGCCGAAGACGTTGACGTTGTAGACGTTCATCATGTTCTCAACGGTCTGCATATCGACGGGCAGGCTGAGGCCCTCGTAGCCGGCGTTGTTGACCTGAACGTCCAGGGAGCCGAAATGCTCCACGGTCTTCTCCACCATATTCTTGATCTGGTCTTCCTTGGAGACGTCCACGACGAAGGTCAGCAGATTCTCGGACTTGATGTCCAGATGGGCCAGCAGCGCGTCCAGCTTCTCCTGCTTCGTGGAGGAAATCGCCAGCTTGCAGCCCTCGGCCGCGAAGGCCCGGGTGACGGCCTCGCCGACGCCGCCGGTGGAACCGGTGATCATAACGACTTTGTCCTTCAGATTGAGATCCATAAGAAATCTCCTCCTCTTTTAGTTATCGATTACAGATTACAGGGAGGAGGAGATTCTGTCAAGGAATATTTGATAGATAAATATCAAACTTTTTGTGGATCGCTTTTCTTAATAAACGGGCTTCGCCTCCAGATCGTACAGGCCGTCGAAGCGGAGGTAGCGCTCCAGCTTTTCGGGCTCCAGGCGCTCAAAGAGCTCCTTCTGGGCCTTTTCGGCGTCCCGGAGGATCTGCTGCTCGTCGCAGCACAGCAGCTTGCGGTGCTCCATGACGATCTCGCCGTCCACGATGACGGTGTCCACGTCCTGGCCCTGGGCGAAGTAGACGAGCTTCAGCTCGGGCTGGAAGGTGAAGGGCGTCAGATGGGGCTGGCGGGTGTCCACGAGGATGATGTCGGCGCGCTTGCCCACCTCCAGGGAGCCCGTCAGCTTGTCGATGCCCAGGGCGCGGGCGGCGCGGATCGTGCACATCTCCAGCACGCGGCCCGGAGGCGCCAGCAGGGAGTTGTTCTCGTGCAGGCGGTGAATCACCTGGAAGACCTTCATGTCGCGCCAGATGTCGTAGCTGCGGTCGGGGGCCGTGCCGTCGGTGACGATGACCACCTCGCCGCCGGCGCGGAGGATCTCGTACACCGGGCAGCGTTTGCTGATGTTGGCGCGGGTGGTGGGGCCGTGGAACACGACGGCGCCCGTGTCGGCGATGATTTTGATCTCCTCCTCCGTCAGGCCCGTGGAGTGGGTCAGGGAGGTGGTGGGGCCGAAGAACTCGGGGGTGGTGTCGTAGGTGAACTGGATGCCCTTCGTCCGCGCGTGGGTGTGCAGCGCCACGCCGTATTCACGGGCGATGCGGGCCATCTCGCGGTTCTTCCAGGCGGCGAACTCCGGCGTGTCGTCCTCACGCGGCGTCAGGTTGCCGGGGGCGACGATGCAGAACTGCTTTTTGCGCTTGCCGTTGAGGTTCTTGACGGCCCATTCTGTGTTTTCCACCACCTGCTCGGGCGTCAGCGTCTTTTCCTTGAAGACGCCGTTCTCGAACACGCGGGGATGCTTGGGCCAGGGACCGTCGCAGAAGCCGATGCCCGACAGCTCGCGGATGCCGGTCTTCAGCGCGCCGTCGAAGTGCGCCTCCAGGATCTCGATGCGGTCGGGCCGCGGGGTGGAGGCGATCATGGAGACGCCCGTGGTGATGCCGAACTTGACGCGTTCGGCCGCCGCCAGCGCCGCCTCGGCGTACCAGAAGAAGTCGTCGGTGTAGCGGAAATAGATGTCCTCGGCCATGAAGTCCCAGTCCTCATACTGGTCGCCCAGCGTCCTGGTCAGGCAGTGGCCGCCGTGGCCGTGGCCGTCGATGAGGCCCGGCATGATCGCCATGCCCTCCGCGTCGATCACCCGCGCCGCCGTCGCGTCCTCGGGCAGCTCCTCCAGCGGCCCCACGGCCGCGATGGTGTCGCCCTTCACCGCCACGTAGCCGGGCATGAACGTCCGGTGCGCCGGGTCCACGGTGATGACCGCCGCGCCCTTGATCAGCAGATCGTACATCATCAGCATCTCCTTTATCATATAATATGTGTTTATTGTAGCACAGCGGCGCCCTGCTTGACAATCGACAATTGAAAAATGACGGCCGCGGCGGCAGGGCGGGGGAGTGCTTCAAAAAATCGAATAAATGTTTGATAAATGCCCATCGATTGTGATATAATACCGGCAGAGACTACCCATCACACGAAAGGAGCTGTGTTGGTATGGGAAGCAAGGTCCTCAGCGCGAAGCGCAAGGCGATCCTGGAATACATCGAGCAGTTCACGGTGGACAACGGCTACGCGCCGTCGGTGCGCGAGATCGCGGAGGCCGTGGGGCTCAAATCGCCCTCCACGGTCCACTCCCACCTGCGGGTGCTGGAGGAGAACGGCCTGCTGCAGAAGAGCAAGGGCAAGACGCGCACGCTGGCCATCTCGGGCCAGAACAGCTACCGCAACGTCCCCCTGCTGGGCACGGTCCGCGCCGGCGCGCCGATCCTGGCCACCCAGGACACCGTAGGCTATGTCCCCTACGAGGGCGGCAGCAGCGGCGAGCTGTTCGCGCTGGCCGTCCGCGGCGACAGCATGAAGAACGCCGCCATCCTGGAGGACGACGTGGTCATCGTCCGGCGGCAGCAGACTGCCGACCCCGGCCAGATCGTCGTGGCGCTGATCGGCGACGAGGCTACGGTCAAGCGCCTGCGCCTGGAGGGCGGCCACGTGTGGCTGATGCCCGAAAACCCCGATTACGACCCCATCGACGGCGACGAATGCACGATCCTCGGCGTCGTGGTGGCTGTCTACCGCTATGACGTCCGCTAAACCCCTGACGCCCGACAGCCCTGTCTCAGCGCTGCCCGGCTTCGGCCCCAAGAGGGCTAAGGCCGCCGAGAAGCTGGGTCTTTTCCGGCTGTCCGATTTTCTGACGCTCTACCCCCGCGACTACGAGGACCGCACACACATCTACCGCCTGGCCCAGGCGCCCGAGGGCGTCAAGGCCTGTTTCCGGCTGACGGCGTCCACGGACGCCGTGCTGTCCCGGGTCAAGGGCGGCATGCAGCTGGTCAAGCTCCGCGCCTTCGACGAGACAGGGTCGGTGGACATCACGTTCTTCAACCGCCCCTACATCCGCTCCCAGCTGCGCCGGGGGCAGGAGTATATCTTCTACGGCCGCGCGGAGTGGTTCGGCACGCGGCTGACCATGGTCAACCCGCTGTTCGAGGCCGTGGGGAAGGAGGGGAGTGCCACGGGGCGCATCCTGCCTGTGTACCCCCTGACGGCGGGGCTGACGAACGGCCTGATCGAAAGCGGCGTCCGCCGGGCGCTGGAGATCTGCCCGCCCCCCGAAAGCCCGATCCCTGCCGGCGTCGAGCAGCGGTACAAGCTGCCGGACGCCGGGGAGGCGCTGCGCCAGATCCATTTCCCCGACAGCGCCGAGCAGGCCTTTCAGGCCAGCCGCCGCTTCGCCTTCGAGGAGCTGTTCGTCTACTCCTGCGCCTCCAAAAGCCTCAAGCAGCAGGCCAAGACGCGCATCGAACGCCGCCTGCGCAGCGTGGACCCCAACGAGTTCTTCGCCGCGCTGCCCTTCGCCCCGACGAACGCCCAGCGCCGCGCCGTGGCGGAGTCGTTTTTCGATATGACCGGCGACACGCGCATGAACCGGCTGGTGCAGGGCGATGTGGGCTCCGGCAAGACGCTGGTGGCCGCCGCCTGCGCGTGGCTGTGCTGGCGCAACGGCCGCCAGGCCGTGCTGATGGCGCCCACGGAGCTGCTGGCGCGGCAGCATCAGAAGACGCTGACAAAGCTGCTGGAGCCCTTCGGCATGACCGTGGGGCTGATCGTCTCCGCCATGAGCCCCCCACACAAACGGCAGGCGCTGCAGAATGCCGCCGACGGCACCTTCGACGTTATCTGCGGCACCCACGCGCTGATCCAGGGGAACGTCGCCTTCCGCGACGCCGCCCTGTTCATCATCGACGAGCAGCACCGCTTCGGCGTCGCCCAGCGCACGGAGCTGGCAAAAAAGCAGCCGGACGGCCACATGCTCGTCATGTCCGCGACGCCCATCCCGCGGACGTTGAGCCTGATCATCTTCGGCGACCTGGACCTGTCGGTGATCGACGAGATGCCTGCCGGGCGCAAGCCCATTGAGACCTACTGCGTGGGCGAGGACAAGCGCAGACGCGTGCAGAGCTTCCTGCTGAAGCAGGTGGCGGACGGGGGACAGGCCTACGTCGTCTGTCCGCTGATCGAGGAGGGGGAGGACCCCTCGCGCCCCTCCGCCGTCCAGTACGCCGAGGACCTGTCCCGCGCGCTGCCGCAGCTGCGGGTGGGCGTGCTCCACGGCCGCATGGCCGGGGCGGAGAAGGACGAGGTCATGGCGCGCTTCGCCGCCGGAGAGCTGGACGTGCTGGTGGCCACGTCGGTGATCGAGGTGGGCATCGACGTGCCCAACGCCAACCTGATGATCATCGAAAACGCCGAGAGCTTCGGCCTGTCTCAGCTCCACCAGTTCCGCGGCCGCGTGGGCCGCGGCCAGCGGCAGTCCTACTGCATCCTCATCCGCAGGGGGCCCAAGGTCCCGCGGCTGGAGGTCATCGCCAACACAAGCGACGGCTTCAAGGTGGCCGAGGAGGACCTGCGCCTGCGCGGCCCCGGCGACTTCTTCGGCCGCCGTCAGCACGGCCTGCCCGCCTTCCGCTTCGCCGACCGCGCCGCCGATCTGAACCTCTTCCGCGCCGCCGCCGCGGCCGCCGAGGACGTCTTCCGCCGGGACCCCGCGCTGGAGAGCCACCCGGTCCTCAAGGCCCGCGTGGAGGCCATGCTGTCCGACGACGGCGTGAAGCTCAACTGAAATATTTTCCAATCAGCGGCCCGACGCCTTAAAGACGGGCCGCTGACGGTATATAATGGTAATCAAATACTATATAAGGAGGCACCCCTATGGAAAAGTATATCGACGTCAACGGCGTCACGCTGTGCGTTGAGGAGACGGGCGAGGGCAAGCCCCTGTTCCTGATCCACGGTCTGACGGGCAACAAAGAGACCATGGCGATCTTCCCCGAGATCCTCGGCCCCGGCCGGAAGTATATCGCGGTGGACACCCGCGGCCACGGCAAAAGCACCAAGCCGGAATCGTACACGCTGGCCGACCACGGCGAGGACCTGGCCGCGCTGATCAGGGCCATGGGCTATGAAAAGGCCGACGTCCTCGGCTACTCCATGGGCTCTTACATCAGCCTGTGCGCGGCGGAGAGCCATTCCGACGTCATCGACCATCTGATCCTGCTGGCCTCCAAGCCCAGCGGCGTCACTTCCTCCGTGGAGCGCATCGTCACCGCCGCGGGCTTCGACATGAAGACCATCGCGCCGGAGAAGATGTTCGAGCTGATCATGGCCGCGGCCCTGGCCCCCGAGAATCTGGCAAAGTTCGGCAGGGGCGAGCTGAAGATCGACATGACCGCCATCGCCGGCGCGCCCATGACCGACGAGGAAAAGAAGGCCGAGAGCCTGTCTCTGGCCAACTTCGACCTGACGCCCGGTCTGGGTCAGGTGAGCTGCCGGACGCTGGTGCTGTCCGCGCAGTACGACGGCATCAACCCGCCCGAGCTGGGCCGCGAGATCGCCGACGGCATCCACGGCGCCCGGTACGTCTGCATCGAGGGCGCGTCCCATCTGGTGCCCTACGAGCGCCCCGAGGAGCTGGCGCGTCTGGTGAACGGGTTCCTGGCGGAATAAAGCGAAAACGCTTTTAAAAAAAATTGTGAATTCCCTCTAAAAAAACGGCTCATCTTCTTGAAGATGGGCCGTTTTGAGCGTATAATGCTGATTGTTGCGAACAAGTGCTTTTATGCCTTGAGATCGGCGCGGTCCCGCGCCCTTTCGATCGTTTTTCGGGCGGACATGTGCCGACCGAAAAACGATCAGGCTTCCGAAAAGCGAACTCTTCTTTAGATAAAAGGGAGGAATGAGGTTTGGTTGAGATCAAGAATCTGACCAAGATATACGACGGCCACAAGGCCGTCGACGACCTGTCCATCACGGTCGAGGACGGTCAGGTCTACGGCTTCCTGGGCCCCAACGGCGCTGGCAAGTCCACGACCATGAACATCATGACCGGCTGTCTGGCGGCCACGTCCGGCAGCGTGACGATCAACGGCTATGACATCCTGCGCCAGCCCACCGAGGCGAAAAAGTGCATCGGCTATCTGCCCGAGATCCCGCCCCTGTACCCCGATATGACGCCCCGGGAGTATTTGACCTTCGTCTGCGGGCTCAAGGGCATCAAGGGCAAGGACGTCAAGGCGCAGGTGCAGCGTGTGGCGGAGATGACCCGGATCGAGGACCATCTGGACCGGCTGATCAAGCATCTGTCCAAGGGCTACAAGCAGCGCGTGGGCATCGCCCAGGCCATCCTCGGCGAGCCGAAGCTCATCATCCTCGACGAGCCCACGGTCGGTCTGGACCCCAAGCAGATCACCGAGATCCGCGAGCTGATCCGCGAGCTGGGCGGCAGGCACACCGTGATCCTGTCCAGCCACATCCTGTCGGAGATCAGCTCGGTCTGCGACAAGATCATGATCATCCGCAAGGGCAGGCTCATCGCCTGCGACACCCCCGAGGGCCTGGGCCGCGCCGTCCTGGGCGACACGGTGCTGAACGCCACCGTGGAGATCGGGAGCCTGGACGCCGAAAAGCTGCTGGGGCACATCAAGGGCGTCACGTCCATCAAGTGCGAGCCCAGCAAGCGCGACCAGGGCTGCTTCGAGCTCAGCGTCACCTACGCCCAGGGCGAGGACCTGCGCAAGCAGGTGTCCACGGCGCTGATCCAGGCCGGCGGCACGCTGCTGGCCTTCAAGGAGAGCACCCCCAGCCTCGAGGACATCTTCCTCGAGCTCACCGACTCCGACGCCCCCGAGGCGCCGGAGGAGCCTGAACAGACCGAGGAAGGAGGCGAGCAGCAGTGAGCGTCGTCTACAAAAAAGAGCTGAAGGGCTACTTCAACAGCATGACGGGCTACGTCTACGTCGCCTTCGCCCTGGCCGTCATCGGCGTTTACACCTACGCCGTCTGCCTGCGCCAGGTGTTCCCCAACTTCGAGTACGTGCTGGACTCCGTCCGGTTCCTGTTCGCGCTGCTGATGCCGATCCTCACCATGCGCACCATGAGCGAGGAGCGCCGTCAGCGCACCGATCAGCTGCTGTATTCCTCGCCGATCTCCACCTGGAGCATCGTCTTCGGCAAGTTCTTCGCGGCGCTGACCGTCTACGGCCTGCCCCTGCTCGTCAGCTGCTTCTATCCCGTGCTGCTGTCCCGCTTCGGCAGCGTCAATTTCCCTACGGCCTACGCCGGCATTTTCGCCTTCCTGCTCATGGGCGGGGCGGCCATCGCCATCGGCATCTTCCTGTCGTCGCTGACGGACAACCTGATGGTGGCCGCCGTGCTGAGCTTCGGCGCCATGCTGATCTGCTACATCATGCCCAGCCTTGCCAATATGGTCTCGGCCTCGGCCATGACGTCCGCCATGTGCTTCGCCGTGCTGGCGATCCTCGCCGGCTACTTCATCTATGAGACCAGCCGGAACCTGATCCTGGGCGGCGGCATCGCCGCCGTGGTCGTGGGCGCGCTGCTGGCCGTGTTCCGCTTTAAGCGGACGCTGCTGGAGGGCACGTTCAACAAGGCCATGAACGCCCTGTCGGTCTTCTCCCGCTTCGACAGCTTCGTCTACGGCGTGTTCGACCTCAAGGCCGTCATTTATTTCCTCACCATCATCGTCCTGTTCGTCTTCTTCACGGTGCAGACCGTGGAGAAGCGGCGCTGGTCTTAAGAAAGGAGGCGCTTCATCATGGATAACAACAAGAAGACGGGCGCCTTCCGTTCCGACGCCTTCAAGCTGGGCGGCAGCCAGACGCTGCTGATTGCCATCGCCGTGGTGGT
Organism: Oscillospiraceae bacterium; assembly: GCA_015068445.1. Lineage (GTDB taxonomy): Bacteria > Bacillota > Clostridia > Oscillospirales > Butyricicoccaceae > RGIG1902. Next base: position 29,005 of record SVKN01000022.1, read on the forward strand.
GGCTGTGCTGATCAACCTGATCGCCGCCGGTCTGCCCGCCACGGTCACCGAGTTCGACCTGAGCCGCAACGGCTTCTTCACCCTCAGCGAGCAGTCCGTGCAGGTGTGCAGGAACCTCACGGAGCCCATCACCCTCTACCTCGTGGCCGAAAACGGCGCGGAGAACGACACGATCACAACGCTGCTGGACCGCTACGCGGCCGCGGGCAGCAACATCACCGTGCAGTACGTAGACCCGGTGCTGTATCCGGGCTTCACCACCAAATACACCAGTGAGACCGTCAGCGCCAACTCCGTCATCGTCGAGAGCCCCGAGCGCTTCAAGATCGTGGACAACACCCAGATCTTCGTGCAGGACTACACCAATTACAACACCACCGGTCAGGTGAGCTCCTCCTTCGACGGCGAGGGCGCCATCACCTCGGCCATCGCCTATGTCACGTCCGACGAGCTGCCCACCGTGTACGTCCTCGGCGGCCACGGCGAGGCCCAGCTGTCCGACAGCCTGCGCGGCATGATCCTCAAGGACAACTACACCCTCGGCGCCGTCAACCTGATGACTGAGGACGCGCTGCCTGAGCGCTGCGACGCGCTGATCCTGCTGTCGCCCCAGAGCGATCTCAGCGAGCGCGAGCTGACGATCCTGTCCGATTACCTGGAAAACGGCGGCTCCATGGTGGTGCTGGCCGACATCCTGCCCACGGCCACGCCCAACCTCGACCGTCTGCTGGCCTCCTACGGCCTGCAGCTGGAGCGCGGCATGGTCATCGAGCGCAGCGGCGACAACTTCCTCGCCGGCGGCTACTACCACTACCTGCTGCCCGTGCTGGGCGAGCATGAGATCACCGCGCCCCTGCGCTCCGCGGGCCAGTACGCGCTGATGCCCATGGCCCAGGCCGTCGTGGAGACGGCCTCCCACCGCAGCACCCTCAGCATCACCCCGCTGCTTTACACCACGCAGCAGTCCTACCTGAAGCAGGACGTGGAGAACATGACCACGGCCGAGAAGGAGAACGGCGACCCCGACGGCCCCTTCATGGTGGGCGCGGCCGTCACCGAGGAGACCCCGGGCGGCACCACGCACCTGGTGGTCTACACCACCTCCGACATGCTGCAGGATTCCGTCGATTCCGTCGTCTACGGCGGCAACAGCAACCTGTTTTTGTCCACCCTGGGCTGGATGTGCCAGTATGACGCCGGCATGAGCATCCACGCGAAGCCCGTCGATCAGGAGGTCCTGGTCGTGCCCGCCTCCGCCTCCAACCTGTGGAGCCTGATCCTCGTGGTCGTGCTGCCGCTGGCCGTGCTGGCCGTGGGCGCGATCGTGACGCTGATGAGGAGGAAGAAGTGATATGCGCAAGGCGATTCTGATCCTTCTCGCCCTTCTGATCGTGCTGGGCGGCGTGTACGGCTACATGCGCTACACTGCTCCGGAGCCCGTGGAGGAGGACAACACCGCCACGGGCGGCGAGTTCGTCCTCAGCGACATCGACCCCATGACCGTCATGTTCCTGCGCTACAAGCTGGACGGCCAGGAGTTCCGCTATAAATACACCGTCTACGGCTGGAAGCTGGAAGAGGACGAGGACTTCCCGCTGAATCAGGACGTGCTGGAGCACATGGTCAGCGCCATGTGCAAGGTCACCTCCGACCGCATGCTCACCGACGACCCCGCCGCCTTCAAGGAATACGGCCTCGATCCCGTGCACATCGCCGTGGAGCTGGAGGATTCCAAGGGCAACGTTTACGATTACAACATCGGCACCAAGCACCCCACCACCAGCAAGTTCTATTTCAACGTGGACGGCGAGAAGGAGATCTACACCGTCCCCACCCTTGTGGGCCGGTACTTTGAGAATTATCCCACCCTCGTCTCCCAGATGAACAACCCCCACTTCCCGTCCCCCGATCCCTCCACGGTCTACAGCTTCAAGGTGGAGCATGAGGGCAGCGTCAAGCAGATGGTCTACGCCGACGAGGGCGACCCCTCCTGCTACACCGCCGATTATAAGTGGTTCTGGGTGGAGGGCGATGAATACCGTCCGCTGTCCGACGCGAAGATGAACGAGCTGCTGACCAACATCCAGGGCATGGGCTTCATCGAGCCCGTGGCCTACTCCGACGATCCCTCCGTGCTGGCGCAGTACGGCCTGACGGAGGAGCAGCGCTACACGCTGACCGTCGATTACAACAGCCTGGAGAGCGGCCCGTCCACCGAGATCTTCTACGTGGGCCAGGGCGACGACGGCGCGGTGTACGGCCAGCTGGACGGCAAGACCACCGTCGGGCGCTTCGCCTTCGGCCTCTCGGCCTTCGATCCCGATTATGACAGCCTGCGCCCCATCGATTTCTTCCGCATGGAGCTGGACACCGTGGACGCCATGCACGTGCTGCTGGTGGACCAGGTCATGGTGATGACGGCCGAGCGCGACGGCGAGACCGTCGATTACACCGACGTGGGCGGCCGGACGCTGGACGGCGGCAAGGTGACGGCCTTCTTCAACACCCTGCGCTCTATCACCCCGGAGGGCGAGTACACGGGCGACGTCCCCGCGGGCGTGCCGTACCTGCAGATCGACTTCGACCGAAACACCGAGTCCCACGCCAACATGACGCTCAGGCTGTGGGAGCACGACGACAGCTACTACGTCTCCCAGTTCAACGACGAGCTGCGCCTGATCAACAAGATCGACGTCCGCACCCTCGTTTCCGCCCTGGAGGACGCCGCGGCGCCAATAGAATAGTATTTCGGAGGAAGACCGCTTCGCTGGGTCTTCCTCCGAGTTTTCTCGCGCTGATCGCCTTCGGCTTCGCCTCAGCTGGTCGGCGCGAGCGCTCGCTTTGCTCGCTGTAAAGGAGTTTTTTGGCGGCACATGTCCGCCAAAAAACGATTCCATACAGATCGTTTACGCACGTAATGAAAAAACTAACTTTGCCTACAAGCTAAGGCGCGGCCGGGAGGCCGTGCCTTTTTGCTGTTCATTTTTCAGTCCGACGATGACGCCAGGATCACGGCGAAGCGGTCGAGGGTCCTGTCGTAGACCGTCAGGCAGAGCGTGCCCCACCACTCGCGCCCCGCGTCGAAATAGTCCGACCAGTCCGTGCTCCACTCGAATACCTCCAGCGCGTCCGTCCCGTTGGGGAAAAGCGCTTCGTTGACGCGCGCAAAGTCCCTGCCCGTGCAGCTCGTCCCGTGGGGCGGGTACAGAAAGGCTTTCCGGTAATTGAGCTTTCCCTCCCGGTAACGGGAGGAAAACAGCTCCCCGGCATCGATCCTTTTGCCGCAGGCACGCTCCGGGTCGCCCGTCCAATCTCCGCAGAGGCTGATGAAAGCCTCCCTCAGCGCGTCGCGGTGGGAGGCGTACCCCGCATAGCTCCGTTCATTTTTCACGATGCGGTAGTCCACGGCCAGGTCGGGGTACGAGGCGATCAGCGTGTAAAACGGGTCTTCCTTCGGCTTCGTTTTTTTCAGCCGGTCATAGTCCTCCCGGCTCAGATGACCGTTGAGCATCGCTATCCTTGCGTAACGGACGTATTCCCGCCCGGTGAGAACGTAATAAGCGCCGCCGCGAGCATCCTCCTCGAAGTGCTCGAGGATATATCGCCCCTCTGCATCGACGCCCACCGCGCGGAAGCTCCGTTTTTCTGGATCGCGCTCCACGACGAACGATTCCCGATAGCCCCGCGGCTGCGCTTCGAGCGCATTCGTCAGCATCCTTCTCCCGGGCTCCGCTTTCGCAGAGTCCGGCGCGGGCGCGTTTCCGGCCAGCGTATCGCGGACGATAGCGTCGATCAGCGCCCTGCGGCTGCCATAGCCGCAGGGGATCGATACGATGACGTACCACTTTCCCGGGTAGTCCCAATGCTCCTGAAAGTAGTCCTCCACCGGATGGCGGTCGATGACCTCTGTGAGCTGCGGACGTGTTTTCCGGACGATCGCCAGCGCCTCGCGGTGGACGCTCTCGCGGAACTCCGCCGCGTGTTCCAGATCCTGTTCACTGTATTTGGGCATGATGATGCTCCTTTGCAGCTCCGTTTCGTCCATTATACAGCCGCTTCCGGTTCCGGTCAATCGCGGTACGCGGCATCGCGCAACATCATCCTTTGGGTGGATGCGCGGGCCCGCCGTTTCGTGTATGATGACACTGTACCAGAGTGTGAGCATGGAAAGGTGTGATCCGGTGAAAAAGATCGCTGTGGATATGCCCGGCAAGCTCTATTCCAACGGGATCGAGCTGGCGCTGGGGCGTGAGGGGAAGCTGTGCAGCTTCACGCTGAACCACGCCGCGCCCGCCCGCCAGATCGAGGAGTGCCGCATCTGGCAGGCCGACGTGCTGCTGCTGGGCGTCTCGGTGACGGTCGGGTACACGGC
>SVKN01000023.1 GCA_015068445.1 Oscillospiraceae bacterium
CCTCCCGCATGGCCTTCTCCAGCTTGGCGATCTCGGCCTCCCAGGCGGCCCGCGTCAGCTTGCGGGCGCTCTGGGCCGGGACTCTGGAGGTGTCCTGAGAGATCTCGATGATGTCGCGGACGCTCTTGTATATGGTCTTGGGCACGATGCCGTGCTCCTTGTTGAACTCGTCCTGGATGCGCCTGCGGCGCGCCGTCTCATCGATGGCGTACTGCATGGAGGGCGTGATCGTGTCGGCGTACATGATGACCTTGCCCTCGGCGTTTCGCGCGGCACGGCCGATGGTCTGGATCAGGGACGTCTTGCTGCGCAGGAAGCCCTCCTTGTCGGCGTCGAGGATGGCGACGAGGGACACCTCCGGCAGGTCCAGGCCCTCGCGCAGCAGGTTGATGCCCACCAGCACCTGAAACTCGTTGAGGCGCAGGTCGCGGATCAGCTGCATGCGCTCGATGGTGTCGACGTCGTGGTGCATGTACCGCACGCGGATGCCGCTCTCCGACAGGTAGTCGGTCAGCTCCTCGGCCATGCGCTTCGTCATGGTCGTCACGAGGACGCGCTGATCCTTCTTGTCGCGCTCGCGGATCTCGGCGATGAGGTCGTCGATCTGGTCCTTGACGGGCCGGACCTCGATCTCGGGGTCCAGCAGGCCCGTGGGGCGGATGATCTGCTCCACGGTCTGGCCGGAGCGGACGGTCTCGTACTCGCCGGGGGTGGCGCTGACGTAAATGACCTGATTGATGCGCTGCTCGAACTCCTCGAAGCTCAGCGGGCGGTTGTCCAGCGCCGAGGGCAGGCGGAAGCCGTAGTCCACCAGCATCTGCTTGCGGGCGCGGTCGCCGTGGAACATGGCGCGGATCTGGGGCAGCATGACGTGGGACTCGTCCACGAACAGGAGGTAATCCTTCGGGAAGTAGTCCATCAGCGTATAGGGCGCGCTGCCCGGCGCGCGGCCGGACAGGACGCGGGAATAGTTCTCGATGCCGGAGCAGAAGCCGATCTCGCTGAGCATCTCCATGTCGTAGGTGGTGCGCTGGCGCAGCCGCTGGGCCTCCACCAGCTTGCCGTTCTCCTCGAACCATCTGACGCGGTCCTCCATCTCCTGCTCGATCTCCTTGAGGGCCTCGTCCAGCTTGTCCTTGGGCGTGACGTAATGGGAAGCGGGATAGATGGCGACGTGGTTGATGTAGCGGTTGACGGCGCCCGTGACGGGGTTGATCTCGGAGATGCGGTCGATCTCGTCGCCGAAGAACTCCACGCGGATGGCGTAGTCGTCGGTGTAGGCAGGCCGGACCTCCAGCGTGTCGCCGCGGACGCGGAACTTGTTGCGCTCGAAGGCGATGTCGTTGCGCTCATACTGGATCTCCACCAGCTTGCGGCAGATCTCGTCGCGGTCGCGGGTCTGGCCGATGCGCAGGGAGACCACCATGCTGGCGTAGTCGATGGGGTTGCCCAGGGAGTAGATACTGGAGACCGAGGCGACGATGATGACGTCCCGGCGCTCGAAGAGCGCGGAGGTGGCCGAGTGACGCAGGCGCTCCAGCTCGGAGTTGACGTCGGAATCCTTTTCGATGTAGGTGTCGGTGGACGGGATATATGCCTCCGGCTGATAATAGTCGTAGTAGGAGACGAAGAACTCCACGGCGTTTTCCGGGAAGAACTCGCGGAACTCCGAGCAGAGCTGCGCGGCCAGCGTCTTGTTGTGCGTCAGCACCAGCGCCGGACGGCGGGCGCGCTCGATGATGTTGGCCATGACGAAGGTCTTGCCGGAGCCCGTGACGCCCAGCATGGTCTGCTCGTGCAGGCCCAGCTCGACGCCTCTGGACAGCGCCTCGATGGCCGCCGGCTGGCCGCCCGCCGGCTTGTAGGGTGCGTGGATCTTGAAGTCGCCCATATCGTCCTCCCGAATGATCAGTCTGCCGTTAGTATACCACATTTATTTTTAATTGTACAGCAGGTTTTTCGTACAAATGATCGATAAAAAAGCCGCCCTTGAAGGGCGGCTCTCGTGACTTGAAACGATTCGTTTTGCTTTGCCGGGATCAGTCAGTGCGGCCGGTGTCCCAGAACTCGGGCTTGCCCTGGCGGGCAAAGAGCTCGTGGACCACCTGCTGCAGGGGCTCGCCCTCGAACAGGAGGCGATACATGGCCTCGGAGATCGGCAGCTCGATGCCGCTGCCCTGGGCCAGGAAGTGGACCGCCTCGGTGGCGAACCAGCCCTCCACCGTGGCGCCAACGCGCTTGACGGCCTCGTGGGGCTCCACGCCCTCGCCGATCATCAGACCGGCGCGGCGGTTGCGGGAGTGGCGGGAGATGCAGGTGACGATCAGGTCACCCACGCCCGACAGGCCCGCGAAGGTCTCGCGCTCGCCGCCCAGATGCTGGCCGAAGCGGGACATCTCGGCGATGCCGCGGGTCATGAGCATGGCCTTGGTGTTGTCACCGTAGCCCGCGCCGTCGCTGATGCCGACGGCCAGCGCCATGATGTTCTTCATGGCCCCGCCCAGCTCCGCGCCGACGATGTCGGAATGGGTGTAAACGCGAAAGAAGCCGTTCATGAACGCCTGCTGGACGGTCTTCGCTGCCTCAGGGTCCTTCGACGCGGCCACGACGGCCGTGGGGACTTGACGGGAGACCTCCTCGGCGTGGGAGGGCCCGGTGAGGGCCACGACGCGTCCCCTGCCCTCCAGCGCCTTTTCGAGGCTGTCGGACAGCAGGCACCAGCCGTTCTCCTTGTCAAAGCCCTTGCTGAGCAGCACCACGGGGGTGTCCTGCCCCACGAACTCCCGCAGACGGCAGGCGGTGGAATAAACGGCGAAGGACGGAACGGCTACCACGACGATATCGGCGTTCGCCGCGCAGGAGAGGTCCATGGTGAACCGGATCTCCTCGCTCAGGCGGACGCCGGGCAGCAGCTTTTCGTTGCCGCGGGTGCGGCAGAGGGTGTCGTATTCCTCCTGCAGGAAGCACCAGACGGTGACGTCGTGACCGTTTTCATGCAGCAGCGTGCTGACGGCAAGGCCCCAGCCGCCGCAGCCGATGACAGAGATCTTCATTTCTTGTCCCTCCCTGAAAACGAGCTTTCGGTGCCCGACAGCAGCCGCTTGATGTTGCCGCGGTGCAGCCAGGTGACGAAAACGAGGATATACACGGCGAACGCGACGTAGCTGACGGCCAGAGGCTCCGGCAGCTCATGATGGTAAAAGAGCCACGTCAGGATCGGGAACACGAAGGCCGACAGCAGCGTGGAGATCGACGCCGTGCGCTTGATGAAAAAGCTGCCGAAGAAGATGGCGGCGATGATCAGAAAGATGCGCCAGTCCAGCATCAGCATGGACGCGGCGGAGCAGACGGCTGCCTTGCCGCCCTTGAAGCCGTAATAGACGGGGAACGCGTGGCCGATGGTGGCCCCGACGCCGCCCACGGCGACGCCGAAGCGGCCGACGAGCCATTCCGCGATGAGGATGGCGGCTACGGTCTTGAGAAAATCGAAGCCCAGCGTCAGCGCGGCCTCCTTTTTGCCGTAGGTGCGCAGGACGTTGGTGGTACCGGCGTTGCCGCTGCCGTGGCGGCGGACGTCGTCGTTATTGAAGAAGCGGGACACGGTGATGGCGCCGTTGAGCGCGCCGAGAAAATAGGCGGCGGCGAAGGCCAGCAGCCATGCCCAGGATTTGTCTGCAAACATGCTAATCCTGCTCTCCCCTCTGCCTGACGATCATGCGGATGGGCGTGCCCTCGAAACCGTACACGTCCCGCAGGCGGTTTTCCAGATAGCGCAGGTAGGAATAGTGGAAGAGCTTGGCGTCGTTGCAGAAGCAGACGAAGGTGGGCGGGCGCACGCCGGTCTGGGTCATATAGAAGACCTTCAGGCGGCGGCCCTTGTCCGTGGGCGGCTGGACGCGGGCCGTTGCGTCGGCCAGGATCGTGTTCAGCATGCCCGTGGTGGCGCGGAAGGAGTTGGCGGCATAGACTTTCTTGATCATGTCGAAGAGGTTCTCCACCCGCAGTCCCGTCTTGGCGGAGATGAACATCACGGGGGCGTAGGTCATATAGGCCAGCTCCGTGCGGACGTCCTTCTCGAAGTCGCTCTGGGTGTTGGTCTCCTTCTCGATGAGGTCCCACTTGTTGATGACGATGATGACGGCCTTGCCGCTCTCGTGGGCGAGGCCGGCCACCTTGGTGTCCTGATCGGTGACGCCGTCCTGGGCGTCGATCATCAGCAGGCAGACGTCGGCGCGCTCGATGGCCATTTCGGCGCGCATGACCGAGAACTTCTCGATGGCCTCGTTGACCTTGGAGCGCTTGCGGATGCCGGCGGTGTCGATGAAGAGGAACTTGTCCTCCCCGCGCGTGACGACGCTGTCGATGGCGTCGCGGGTGGTGCCGGGGATATTGCTGACGATGACGCGCTCCTCGCCGACGACGCGATTGACGAGGGAGCTCTTGCCGGCATTGGGCTTGCCGATGATGGCGACCTTGATCATGCCGTCGTCCTCATCCTCGTCCTCCTCGGCGGGCGGGAAATGCTCGAAGCAGCGGTCCAGCAGGTCGCCGGTGCCGTAGCCGTGCATGGCGGAAATGCCCACGGGCTCGCCCAGCCCGAGGTTGTAGAACTCGTAGAAATCAGCCGGAGGATCGCCCGGCGTGTCCAGCTTGTTGACGCAGAGGACCACGGGCTTTTTGGACTTCTGCAGCATGGCGGCGACGTCCGCGTCCGCGGCGGTGACCCCCACGCGCACGTCGGTGACGAGGATGACCACGTCGGCGTGGCTGATGGCGATATACGCCTGCTCACGCATGAAGCGGAGGATCTCGTCGTCTGTCTTGGGCTCGATGCCGCCGGTGTCGATGACGTCGAACGCGCGGCCGCGCCACTCGGCGCGGGCATAGATCCTGTCGCGCGTCACGCCCGGAGTATCTTCGACGATCGCGGCGTTTTTGCGGTCGGTCAGACGGTTGAACAGCAGGGACTTGCCCACGTTGGGCCGCCCGACGATCGCGACGATAGGCCTGCTCACGTTAAAACTCCTTTCTGTGACAAATTGTCCGGAAAACAAAATAGAGAAGCGGCGTGAGCCCTCTTCTCTACTTGCATTCATTTACTTACTCGGCGTCAGCCGCAGCCATGACCTGAAGTCCGCGGTAGGTACCGCAATTCTTGCAAGCCCTGTGGGAAAGAACGGGCTCGCCGCACTTGGGGCACTTGGAAATGTTGGGAAGGTCGAGCTTCCAGTGGGAGCTGCGCCTCTTATCTCTTCTCTGACGGGAAATTTTACCCTTGGGTACTGCCATGATTTTCGCCTCCTCACGCTATGATAAACTTTCGCTTTGAATCAAAAAGTTTCACTTGTTCAAAATGGTCTGCAGCTTCGCAAGCCGCGGGTCGATCTCTCTGCGGTCGCAGCCGCAGTCGCCCTCGTTGAGGTTTTTGCCGCATTTCGGGCAGAGGCCCTTGCAGTCCTCCCGGCACAGAACGACCATGTCCATGTCGAGGATCAGCTCGGGGACCAGCAACTCGTCCAGATCGACCTCGTCGCTCTCGACGAGGATCATGTCGTCGAGCTCGTCGTTGTCGACACGGCGCACCAGCATCAGCGAGACCTCCAGCCGCTTGTCGTACGTGACCGGCGTCAGACATCTGGCGCAGGCCTGGGTACAACGGGCCTCGATGACGGCGTCAAGCTGGCTGGCGCCGCGCTTCGATGCAACGCTGCCGACCAGATGTACGGGTTCCCGGAAGGGCTTCTCAAAGCCTACCTCCTCCTGAGACAGGTCGAGACAGTAATCGAAATCGATCTTCTGGCTCTTTGAGGCGGCAACTTCGCTGAGACTGATCTTCATAGAAACCTTTCCTTACACAATGATACAAATAGCATTATACAAACTGTAATCGCCTTTGTCAAGCATTTTCTTATGTAAAACCGCGCTTTCCTTTGTTCCTGAGATATGGTACAATAAAGTCGTAAAAAATGCAAGCGGTGATTATCATGAAAGAGCTGATCATTCGGAAAAACGACGCGGGACAGCGGCTGGACAAGTATCTGGGCAAGGCCGTTCCCCTGCTGCCCCAGGGGCTGATGCACAAATACCTTCGGCTCAAGCGCATCAAGTGCAACGGCAAGCGCTGCGAGGCCGGCGACAAGCTGGCGGAGGGCGACGTGCTGTCCTTATATATAAATGACGAGTTCTTCGAGCCCGTCAAAAAGGAGGAAGCCTTCCGGACGGCCTCCGGCGAGATCGACGTGGTGTACGAGGACGAGCACGTCCTGCTGGTGGACAAGAAGCCGGGGCTGGTGGTCCACGAGGACGAGAGCCAGTCCAGCGACACGCTGATTAACCGCATCCTGGCGTATCTATGGAAAAAGGGCGACTGGGACCCTGAACAGGAAAATAGCTTTACACCTGCTTTGTGCAACAGGATCGACCGCAATACGGGCGGCATCGTCATCGCGGCGAAGAGCTTTGAGGCGCTGCAGATCCTCAACCAGAAGATCAGGGACCGGGAGATCGACAAGTATTACCTCTGCCTCGTCCACGGCGTGCCGAAGCCGCCGAAGGGGACGCTGACCAATTATATCACCCGGGATATGAAGGACAAGCGCGTGACGGTCTTCGACCGCCGGGTGCCCGGCTCGCTGACGGCGGTGACCGATTACCGCGTGCTGAAGTCCGGCCGGGGCATGGCGCTGCTGGAATGTCTGCTGCACACGGGGCGCACCCACCAGATCCGCGCCCAGATGGCCCATTTCGGCCACCCGCTGGCGGGCGACACGAAATACGGGCTCAACAGGGACAACAAGGACCTGCCGTTCAAGTATCAGGCGCTGTATTCCTACCGGCTCGTCTTCCGCTTCCCCACCGACGCCGGGGCGCTGGATTACCTCAGGGGCAGGAGCTTCGAGGTGAAGGACGTCCCCTTTGCCGGATACGTGGACGGGCGCTGATTTTCCGGATCATTGCCGATCGAGGAAAACGAAGTAAAACGCAGAAAACGAGAGGTTTTCGGAGGTTTCTTCAAACGACTTTCGACTCCTTCCCGTTTTCTGCGTTTTTTTGCGCGAAGTTATTGACATTTGACGGTCTTTTATGTATAGTATTGCTGTTATAATTTACTGGGAGACAAGGAGGTTCGATAATGGCCGAGAAGCTGATCAATCTCGAGAATATCCACAAGGATTACGGAGGCAAGGTCGTCCTCGACAATATCAATCTATATGTACGAGACAAGGAGTTCGTTACCTTGCTCGGGCCTTCGGGCTGCGGCAAGACCACCACTTTGCGCATTTTGGGCGGATTTGAGACGCCAAGCCAAGGGGTGGTCTATTTTGATGGGAAAATCATCAACGACGTTCCCCCCAACAAGCGCCAGATCAACACGGTCTTCCAGCGCTACGCCCTGTTCACGCATATGAACGTTTACGACAACGTCGCCTTCGGCCTGCGTATCAGCAAGGTCAAGGAAAGCGAGATCAAGGAGCGCGTACAGCGGATGCTGAAGCTGGTCAACCTGCCCGATTATGCGGACCGCGCCGTGTCTTCCCTCTCCGGCGGCGAGCAGCAGCGCATCGCCATCGCCCGCGCCCTTGTCAACCATCCCCGCGTCCTTCTGCTGGACGAGCCTCTGGGCGCTCTGGATCTCAAGCTGCGCCAGAACATGCAGCGCGAGCTGAAGGCGATCCAGCAGCAGGTGGGCATCACCTTCGTCTACGTCACCCACGACCAGGAGGAGGCCCTGACCATGAGCGACACCATCGTCGTCATGAACAAGGGCAGGATCCAGCAGATCGGCACCCCGGTCGATATCTATAACGAACCGAAAAACGCCTTCGTGGCCGATTTCATCGGCGAGAGCAACATCCTCGACGGCGTGATGAACAAGGATTACCTCGTCACCTTCTGCGGCCGGCAGTTCGAATGTCTCGACAAGGGCTTCGCCCCCGACGAGAACGTGGACGTCGTCGTCCGCCCCGAGGACTTCGAGCTTCTGCCTCCCGACGACGAGCGCGTGCAGATGGTGGGCACGGTCAAGTCCGTCATCTTCATGGGCGTCCACTATGAGATCATGGTGGAGACCGAGCATTTCACCTGGATGATCCAGTCGATCTATGAGACGCACGTGGGCGACCGGGTCGGCCTGCTGCTGACGCCGGACGATATCCACATCATGCACAAGTCCTGAGAGGAGGCGCAAGGATGAAAAACCGCAGGCTTGCCTCTCTCTCCGCGTATCCCTACGTGGTGTGGATGGCCATCTTCGTGGTCATCCCGCTGGTCCTCGTGGTGTTCTACGCCTTCACGAACGACGCCGGACAGTTCACCACCGCCAATTTCAATGAAATGGGCAGCTACACCATGGTCTTCGTCCGCTCGCTGGTGCTCTCGGCGGCGGCGACGGCGGTGTGCCTGATCCTGGGCTACCCCGTGGCCTACGTGCTGGCCAAGGAGAGCGCCGGGTTCCAGCGCATTGCGCTGATGCTGCTGATGCTGCCCATGTGGATCAACTTCCTGCTGAGGACCTACGCGTGGATGTCGATCCTCGAGAACACGGGTCTGCTGAACACGCTGTTCTCCGACATCGGCCTCATCGCCCTGGTCAACAAGATCGGCTCCGCCCTATCGTCCTCCTACGTTCCCATCGACCATTTCCAGATGATCAACACCCAGGGCGCCGTGATCCTCGGCATGGTGTACAACTACCTGCCGTTCATGATCATGCCCATCCACTCGGTCATCGTCAAGATCGACCGCGCCACCATCGAGGCGGCGCAGGATCTGGGCGCGGACGACGTGACGGTCTTCCGCAAGGTCATCTTCCCCCTGAGCCTGCCCGGCGTGCTGTCGGGCATCACGATGGTGTTCGTCCCCTCGGTGAGCACCTTTATCCTGTCGAAGCTGCTGGGCGGCGGTACGACCATGCTGCTGGGCGACCTGATCGAGCTGCAGTTCATGGGCGGCGCCTACAACCCGCATCTCGGCTCGGCGATCTCGCTGATCATGATGATCATCGTCATGGTGTGCATGGCGCTGATGAACCGCTTCGGCGACGGTGAAGATCAGGCGGTGATGCTATGACAAACAAGAAAAACGGATTCTGGGGCCGCTTCTTGATGTTCCTGATGCTGTTCTTCCTGTACGCCCCGATCTTCGTGCTGATCGTCTTTTCCTTCAACAGCTCCAAGAGCCGCAGCGTCTGGACGGGCTTCACCACCGACTGGTACGTCAAGCTGCTGCACAACAGCGCGATCCTGAACGCGCTTTACACGACGCTGCTCGTCTCCGTGCTGGCGGCCATCATCGCCACAATCGCCGGGACCTTCGCCTCCATCGGCCTTTACAATATGCGCCGGCGCTGGCGTGAGCCGCTGCTGCAGGTAAACAACATCCCCGTCATCAACGCCGATATCATCACGGGCGTCTCGCTGTGCATCCTGTTCGTTTTCCTCGGCCGCAGGCTGGGCTTCGAGCTGGGCTTCGGCACGCTGCTGATCGCCCACGTGACGTTCAACATCCCCTACGTCATCCTGTCCGTCATGCCCAAGCTGCGCCAGCTGGACAACAACCTCTTCGAGGCGGCCCAGGACCTGGGCTGCACATGGATGCAGGCCTTCGTCAAGGTCATCATCCCCGAGATCATGCCCGGCATCGTCAACGGCCTGCTGATGGCCTTCACGCTGTCGGTGGACGACTTCGTCATCAGCTACTTCACCGCCGGAAGCGTGGAGACGCTGTCCATGCGCATCTACGCCATGACGAAAAAGCGCATCAGCCCGGAGATCAACGCGATCTCAACCATCCTCTTCGTCACGATCCTGCTGCTGCTGATCATCATCAACGTGCGCGAGGCGCAGCAGGAAAAGGCGGCTAAAAAGCGCCGCGAGGAGTTCAAACAGTAAATCTTTTAATCTGAAGGGAGATAGAGAGTTGAAAAAAATCCTTTGCCTTGCCGCCGCGCTCATGGCGGTTCTGCTGGTGTTCACTGCCTGCGGCAGCTCCGAACAGGAGGTCGTCAACGTCTACAACTGGGGCGAGAACATCGACGAGACCATCTTCAAGGACTTTGAGAAGCAGACCGGCATCAAGGTGAACTACAAGGTCTATGAAACGAACGAGCAGCTTTACGCCGTGCTGAAGCAGGGCGGCGTCAGCTACGACGTGATCGTCCCCTCCGACTACATGATCTCGCGCATGATCGCCGAGGACATGCTGGAGAAGATCGATTACTCCAACGTCCCCAACCTGTCCAAGATCGATCCCAACTACCTGTACCGCGAGTTCGACCCCGAGCAGGAGTACTCCGTCCCCTACACCTGGGGCGTCGTGGGCATCGTGTACAACACGACCATGGTAGAGGATCCCGAGGAGAGCTGGGGCCTGCTGTTCGATGACAAATACAGCGGTCAGATCCTCCAGTTCGACAACAGCCGCGACGCCATGGCCACCGCGCTGTTCTATCTGGGCTACGACGTCAACACCACCGACAAGGCGGAGCTGGACGAGGCATATCAGCTGCTGGTGCAGCAGAAGCCCATCCTGCAGGGTTACGTGATGGACCAGATGTTCGACAAGATGGAGGGCGGCGAGGCCGCCGTGGGCGTCTACTACGCCGGCGACTGCCTGACCATGATCGACAACAACCCCGATCTGGCGTACTTCGTGCCGGAGGAGGGCTCCAACTTCTTCGTTGACGCCATGTGCATCCCCAAGGGCGCCGCCAACAAGAAGAACGCCGAGCTGTTCATCAACTTCATGTGCGAGACCGACATCTGCCTGCGCAACATGGACGTCACCGGCTATGCCACGCCGTCCGCCGAGGCTTATGCCGAGCTGGATGAGGAGACCCGCGAGAACGACATCCTCTTCCCCTCCGAAGAAGTGCTGAGCAACTGTCAGACCTACGTCAACCTGCCCGCCGACACGCTGGAGCTGTACAACGACTACTGGACCAAGCTGAAGTCATAGGATAACGGATCGATGATAGAAAACCCGCTCTGCCGCAATGGCGGGGCGGGTTTTGTTATAAGCTCATATACTCCCTCAGCCCGCTCCACGCTTCTGTCAGGCGGTCCAGGGACCAGGCGGCGTTGGCCGGGCTGGTGCTGGGCATTTTGCGGGCGGGGATGTGCGTCACGGGGTATTGATAGCGCTGATAAAGCTCGTAGGCCTTGGCGCCGTTGCAGAAGACGGCCTCGATGGGGGCGCGGGCGAAGAGCTCGCCCATGTCCCTCGGCTTCACGTCGCGGATGGAGGCGTCGGAGGCGCCGGTGATCGCGCAGTCCTCGATGGTGTCCCAGAGAGCGAGGCCGCTGTCAAGGATCAGCGCCCTGCGGCCCGCGATATCCATGGGCGTCTCCTTCCCCTCCAGGCGCGCCAGCAGCGGCCAGAAGCGGTTCTGCGGGTGGCCGTAGTAGAAGCCGAAGGCAAAGGACTTCGGCGACGGCCAGGTGCCGAGGATCAGCGCCCGGGACCGTTCGGACCAGACGGGATCAAAGCCGCTCAAGCGTTGACGATCCGCTCCACCTCGGAATAGATGTCAAAAGCGATGCCCTCGGCCTCGTCCACGATCGCCTGGCCCTTTTCGCGATACTCGGCGGCCTTTTCCTTGTCCTTCATGCCGCCGATGTTGATCAGCACGTTGAGCCACGCGCCCTTGACGGCGGCGTTCAGCTGCAGCGCGGCCACGCCGAGGTCGCTGGCGCAGTTGGTGTTGAAGCCGCCCAGCAGCTTCTGGGCGTTGCGGAGAGCCTCCAGGGCCATGGTCATGGTCTCGAAGGGGACCTGGGTGGAGACGAGGGTGCCGGCCTGGATGGCGGCGGAACGGGCGGCCTTCTGCTCGTCTGTCTCCTTGGGCAGCTTGAAGGCGGCGGACACCATGTCGAAGGCGTCTGTGTCGCGGTCCACCTGCTCCTTAAGGGACTGGACGTAGGGCATGCCGGTCTCGATCACCTGATTGCAGGTCTCGGCGTAGTCCAGATACTTTTTCTTGCCGACGGTCAGCGCAGCCACCATGGTGGCGAGGCCGGCGCCCTGGGCGCCCGCGAGAGCGGAAACGCTTCCGCCGCCGGGAGCGGGCGCGTCGGAAGCGACGGTATCGACGTACTTGTCAACGGTCATTTCGATCAGCTTCATGATTTTACAACCTCTCCGTTTTTGATGACGGTCCGGGCCAGATTGCTGCCGAACCGGTAGATGAGCATTTCCATGTCGGGCGCGTCCCACAGCACCAGATCGGCCTGCTTGCCGACCTCCAGCGTGCCGAGGCGGTCTTCCCTGCCCACAGAGGCGGCGGCGTTGATCGTCACGGCCGTCAGGACCTCCTCTGGCGTCATGCGGTACTTGATATACCCCATGCTCATGGCCAGCTGCAGGTTGAGGGACGGGCAGGAGCCGGGGTTGAAGTCCGAGGCGATGGCCACGGGGATGCCCAGCTCGATCATGCGCCGGGCAGGCGCGAAGGTCTTGTTGAGGTAGAAGGACGTGGCGGGCAGCAGGTCGGCGATGACGCCGCCCTTTGCCATGCTGGCCATGCCGCGCTCACCGGTGGCGATCAGATGCTCCGCCGAGACGGCGCCCAGCTCGCCGGACAGCACCGCGCCGCCGATCTCCTCGATCTCGTCGGCGTGGATGCGGGCGCGCAGGCCCAGCTTCTGCCCCGCCTCCAGCATCCTGCGGCTCTCTTCGACGTCGAAGACGCCATCCTCACAGAAGACGTCCACGAACTCCGCGAGGTTTTCCGCCTTGACGACGGGCAGGACCTCCTCGCACAGCATGTCGATATACGCGCCGCTGCGGCCCTTGTACTCCTCCGGGATGGCGTGGGCGCCGAGGAAGGTGGAAACGAGCTCCATTTTGTGACTCTTGGCGAGTCTTTTGTTGACGCGGAGCATTTTCAGCTCGTTTTCTCGGTCGAGGCCGTAGCCGCTCTTTGACTCGACGGTCGTCACGCCCAGGTCGAGCATCTCGTCCATGAAGGCGCGGGTCTTTTCGTACAGCTCGTCCTCCGTGGCGGCGCGGGTCTTGCCCACGGTGTCGAGGATGCCGCCGCCTGCGCGCAGGATATCGAGGTAGCCCGCGCCCCGGAGCTTCAGGGGGATCTCCCCCTGCCGGTAGCCGCCGAAGACCATGTGGGTATGGCAGTCGATGAGGCCGGGCGTCACGAGGCAGCCCCGGGCGTCGATGACCTGATCGGCCTTTTCCCAGCCCTCGGGCAGCGCGCCGTCACAGGTGACGGCCGTGATGCGGCCGCCCTCCGCAAGGACGGCCGCGTTTTTGAGCTTCAGGTTCTCGCCCTGCTTCTCTCCCCCGTGCTTGAAGCTGCCAACGGGGGTCTGCAGGACGCCGATGTTTTTGATCAGCAGCATAGGATCACCTTACAGGATGTGGTTTTCCAGCACCTGCTTGTCGCGGTCGAAGTTCTCGATCTGCAGGTAGTACTCCGCCGTGTCGATCAGGGCGTTCATGGGTGTCAGGCCGATGATCTCGGTGCCGACGACGGTGACGCCCCAGCGCTTCGCCTCGGCCTTGACAAGCTCGAGGACGCGGTACAGCGGGGTCTTGTTGAAGTTCGTCATATTGATGGACACCTGCGCGATGTTGCGGTCCTCCAGCATGACGCCCAGGGCCTTGACGTAGTCGAGGCCGCCGCTGGACTTGCGGATGATCTTGGCGATCTTGCTGGCGATGGACAGGTCGGAGGTGTTCAGGTTGATGTTGAAGGCCACCAGCGGGGCGCGGGCGCCCACGGCGACGACGCCGGCCGTGGGATGGATCGTGCGGCCGCCGAAGTCGGGCTCCCACTCGGGCTTCTGGACCTTTTCGGCCATGCCCTCGAACTGGCCCTTGCGGATCGTGGCGAGGTTCTGGCGCTTGGGCGAGGTGGCGGAGTCCTCATAGAGGAACACGGGCATCTTCGCCTCGTCCCAGATGCGCTGGCCCACGCGTTTGGACAGCTCGACGCACTCGGCGACGCTGCTCTCCTTGATGGGGATGAAGGGCACGACGTCCACGGCGCCCATACGGGGGTGCTCGCCCTCGTGCTTCGTCAGGTCGATGAGCTCGGCCGCCTTGACGGCCAGCGCCACGGCGGCGTTCTCCACGCCCTCGAGGCTGCCCAGGAAGGTGATGACCGTGCGGTTATGGCTGGCGTCGGAGCTGTAGTCCAGCAGGGTGACGCCCGGGGTGTTGCGGACCTGATCGACACAGGCCTCGATGACTTCCGTTCTTCTGCCCTCGCTGATGTTGGGCACGCACTCAATGATCTTTGCCATGTTCGTTTACTCCTTGATCAGATTGTCGATCAGCTCGTCGCTGACGGTGTAAGGCAGGGTGATATGGCCCACGTCGCCGTAGGTCTTGTTGTACAGCGCGGCGGTCTCCATGGCCGGCGCGTTGCGGGCCCAGCTGCGGCGGGCGATGCCGCCCATGACGTCCCACATCATGGCGGAGCGGATGACCTCGTCGATCCTCCGGCTGCCGTCCAGGACGAGGCCGAAGCCGCCGTTGATGGCCTTGCCGATGCCCACGCCGCCGCCGTTGTGCAGCGTGACCATGCTCATGCCGCGGGCGCAGTTGCCGGCGAAGCACTGCACGGCCATGTCAGCCATGACGTTGGAGCCGTCCTTGATGTTGGAGGTCTCGCGGAAGGGCGAGTCGGTGCCGCTGACGTCGTGATGGTCACGACCGATCATCACGGGGCCGATGACGCCCTTGCGGACCAGCTCGTTGAACTTGAGGGCGATGTTGCGGCGGCCCTCGGCGTCCTGATAGAGGATGCGGGCCTGGGTGCCCACGACGAGCTTGTTCTTCTCGGCGTCGCGGACCCAGATGTAATTGTCGCGGTCCTGGAAGCGGCGCTCGGGGTCGATGCAGCTCATGGCCGCCTCGTCGGTCTTGTGCAGGTCCTCGGGCTTGCCGGACAGGCAGACCCAGCGGAAGGGACCGTAGCCGTAGTCGAACAGCATGGGACCCATGATGTCCTCGACGTAGGAGGGCCAGATGAAGCCGTCCTTCTCGTCGTAGCCGTTGCGGGAGATCTCCTTGACGCCGCTGTCGTAGATGGCCTTCATGAAGGAGTTGCCGTAGTCGAAGAAATAGGTGCCCTTGGCTGTCAGGCGCTTGATGACCTCGAAATGGCGGTGCAGCGTCTCATCCACGCGCCTGTGGAACTGCTCGCGGTCGGTGTGGAGCATCTCGGTGCGCTGGTCGAAGGTCATGCCCACGGGGCAGTAGCCGCCGTTGTAGACGTTGTGGCAGGAGGTCTGGTCGCTGAGCAGGTCGATCTTGAAGTCGATCTTGTCGGCGTACTCCAGCAGATCGACGATGTTGCCGTGATAGGCGATGGTGATGGACTCTTTCTTTTCAAGGTATTCCTTCGCGGTGTCGAAGACGTCCTTCAGATCGGTCTTGACCACGTCCACCCAGCCCTGGGTGTGTCGGGTCTCGATGCGGGACATGTCGACCTCAGCGAAGATGCCCACGGCGTTGGCGATGTTGGCCGCCTTGGGCTGCGCGCCGCTCATGCCGCCGAGGCCGGAGGAGACGAAGGTGTGACCGCGCAGGTCGCCCATCTCGTCGATGCCCAGGAACTTACGCCCGGCGTTGAGGATGGTGTTGAAGGTGCCGTGGACGATGCCCTGGGGGCCGATGTACATCCAGCCGCCGGCCGTCATCTGGCCGTAGTTGGCCACGCCCAGCTCCTCGGCCACCTCCCAGTCCTCCAGATTGTCGAACATGCCGACCATCAGGGCGTTGGTGACGATGACGCGGGGCGACTCGGGACGGGACGGGAACAGGCCGACGGGATGACCGGATTCGACCACGAGGGTCTGATCGGGTGTCAGCTGCTCCAGATACTTCTTGATCAGGCGGTACTGCAGCCAGTTCTGGCACACGGAGCCGGTTTCGCCGTAGGTGACCAGCTCATAGGGATAGAGGGCGACGTCGAAATCGAGGTTGTTGTCGATCATCACCTGGAACGCCTTGCCCTCGGTGCATTTGCCCTTGTACTCGTCGATGGACTTGCCGCGGATGCGGCCCTCGGGGCGGAAGCGGTAGGCGTAGATGCGGCCGCGGGTGCGGAGCTCCTCCAGGAACTCGGGGGCCAGGGTCTCGTGCAGCTCCTCGGGCACGTAGCGCAGCGCGTTGCGCAGGGCCAGCTTCGTCTGCTCGGGCGTCAGGCGGTAGCCGCGGTCGGGCGCGCGGCGGATGCCCTCGACGAACTTGGGGTACGCGGGAAGCTCATTGTCCAGCTTGATGGTCATGGCCTTCCCGATCTCGTTGTTAGACAGCATGTTCTTCACTCTCCTATCCTTTCTCTCGTTATCTCAAAGCGCCGCAGACGCTCTCTGCGGCGGCTGTGATGGCGTTGCGGCGGATCAGGTTCTCGCAGGCGTTCATGTTGGGGTACATGACGACGTCCTCCTCGATGGGCGCCACGTATGTGCGGATGCAGTCGTAGACGGCCTTCGTGGCGGGGCTGAGCTTCTCCTCTCCCCTGAGCCACAGCGCCTGGGCGGCGGTGAACAGCTCGATGGCCAGCACCTTGCGGCTGTTGTCGAGGATCATGGCGCACTTGCGCGCGGCGGTGGTGCCCATGCTGACGTGGTCCTCCTGATTGGCGGAGGACGGGATGGAATCGACGGAGGCGGGATGGGCGTAGACCTTGTTCTCGGACACCATGGAGGCGGCAGAGTACTGGGCGATCATGAAGCCCGAATTGACGCCGCCGTGCTTCGTCAGGAAGGCGGGCAGGCCGTTGGACAGCGCAGGGTTGACCATGCGCTCGATGCGGCGCTCGGAGATGTTGGCAAGCTCCGACAGCGCGATGCCCAGGAAGTCCATGGCGAGGGCCATGGGCTGGCCGTGGAAGTTGCCGCCGGAGATGACCTCGTCCTCATCGGGGAAGATCAGGGGGTTGTCAGTGACGGCGTTGATCTCCCGGGAGACGACGCCGTACACGTATTCAATGGCGTCGCGGCTGGCGCCGTGGACCTGCGGGACGCAGCGGATGGCGTAAGCGTCCTGGACCTTGTTCGGGTTGAGGTCATGGGCCAGGCCGCTGCCCTCCAGCAGCTGCAGCAGGTTCTGCGCCACGGTCTGCTGACCCTTCTGGCCGCGGACGTCGTGGATCTTGTGGTCGAATGCTTTCTTGATGCCCAGCTGAGCCTCCGCCGTCATGGCGGCGGCGATATCGGCAGTCTTCATCAGCGCCAGCGCGTCCCACAGGACGTTGCAGGCGATTGCCGTCATGATCTGGGTGCCGTTGTTGAGGGCCAGGCCCTCCTTGGCCGCCAGCGCAACAGTGGGGATGCCGGCCTTTTCCATGGCCTCACGGCCGCTCATGCGCACGCCCTCGTAGATCGCCTCGCCCTCGCCCAGCATGACGAGCACGATGTGCGATAACGGCGCCAGATCGCCGCTGGAGCCCAGGGAGCCCTTCTCGGGCACGATGGGGTGAACGCCCTTGTTCAGCATCGCCAGCATCGTCTCCACGGTGCTGAGGCGGATGCCGGAGTTGCCGCGTGACAGTGCGTTGCAGCGCAGCAGCATGGCGGCGCGCACCACCTCCACGGGCAGTGGCTCGCCCATGCCGCAGGCGTGGCTGATGATCAGGTTGCGCTGCAGCGCGGCGGTCTCCTCCTCGGGGACGAATACGTCGGAAAACTTACCGAAGCCGGTGGTCAGACCGTAGATAACCGCGTGCTCGGCCAGCTTCCTGTCCACGTAGGCGCGGGCCTTGTTGACGGCATACTTCGCCTCGTCGGTCAGCGCGACCTGCTCGCCGCCGCGCGCGACGGCAATGACCTGCTCCAGCGTCAGGTCGCGTCCGTTGATGTAAATCATGAACCTTCTTCTCCTCTCATCGACATGCTTCAACTTGGGAAAAAAACTACACACATTTGTATTATATCTTTTTATACAAAGCGCGTCAATGGTCCTATGATAAAAAAGGCCCCCGCGGAGCGCGTCCGCGGGGGTGAGAAGCGGTTCTTTAGAGCTGAGGACCGGCGGCGACCAGGGCCTTGCCGGCGTCGTTGGTGGTGTACTTGACGAAGTTCTTGACGAAGCGGCCGGCCAGATCCTTGGCCTTGTTCTCCCACTCGGTGGGATCGGCATAGGTGTCGCGAGGATCCAGGATGCCGGAGTCAACGCCGGTCAGAGCGGTGGGCACTTCAAAGTTGAAGTACGGGATCGTCTTGGTGGGGGCGTTGAGGATGTCGCCGTTCAGGACCGCGTCGATGATGCCGCGGGTATCCTTGATGGAGATACGCTTGCCGGTGCCGTTCCAGCCGGTGTTGACCAGATACGCCTTCGCGCCGGACATTTCCATCTTGCGAACCAGCTCCTCGGCGTACTTCGTGGGATGCAGCTCCAGGAAGGGCTGGCCGAAGCAGGCGGAGAAGGTGGGGGTGGGCTCGGTGATGCCGCGCTCGGTGCCGGCCAGCTTGGCGGTGAAGCCGGACAGGAAGTAATACTTCGTCTGCTCAGGCGTCAGGATGGAGACGGGAGGCAGAACGCCGAAGGCGTCGGCCGACAGGAAGATGACGTTCTTGGCGGCGGGGCCGGAGCAGACCGGGCGGACCTTCTTGACGATGTTCTCGATGTGCTCGATGGGATAGGAAACGCGGGTGTTCTCGGTGACGCTCTTGTCGGCGAAGTCGATCTTGCCGTTCTCGTCGACCGTGACGTTCTCCAGCAGGGCGTCGCGGCGGATGGCGTTGTAGATGTCGGGCTCGGAGTCCTTATCGAGGTTGATGACCTTGGCATAGCAGCCGCCCTCGAAGTTGAAGATGCCGTTGTCGTCCCAGCCGTGCTCGTCGTCGCCGATCAGCAGACGCTTCGGGTCGGTGGACAGGGTGGTCTTGCCGGTGCCGGACAGGCCGAAGAAGATGGCGGTGTTCTCGCCGTTCATGTCGGCGTTGGCGGAGCAGTGCATGGAGGCGATGCCCTTCAGGGGCAGATAGTAGTTCATCATGGAGAACATGCCCTTCTTCATCTCGCCGCCGTACCAGGTGTTGATGATGACCTGCTCACGGCTGGTGACGTTGAAGGCGATGACCGTCTCGGAGTTCAGGCCCAGCTCCTTGTAGTCCTCACACTTGGCCTTGGAGGCGGTGTAGACGACGAAGTCAGGCTCGAAGTTGGCCAGCTCTTCCTCGGTGGGCTTGATGAACATGTTGCGGACGAAATGGGCCTGCCATGCCACTTCCATGATGAAGCGGATGGCCATGCGGGTGTCCTTGTTGGCGCCGCAGAAGGCGTCGACGACGTACAGCTTCTTGTTGCACAGCTGATCCTTGGCCAGCTTGCGGACCTTCTCCCAGACTTCCTGGCTCATGGGATGGTTGTCGTTGGGATACTCCTTAGAGGTCCACCACACGGTGTCCTTGGAGTTCTCGTCCATGACGATGTACTTATCCTTGGGGCTGCGGCCGGTGTAGATGCCGGTCATGACGTTGACGGCGCCCAGCTCCGTGAGGGTGCCCTTCTCATAGCCTTCCAGAGAGGGGTCCATCTCATCATGGAACAGCAGGTCATTGCTGGGGTTGTAGATCAGTTCGGTCGTTCCGGTGATGCCGTACTTAGTGAGATCAACATGAGACATAATGAAACTCTACCTCTTTCATCAAAATATTTTATGTTTTGATTATAGCACAAGGGCACCATCAAGTCAACCAAAACAGCCGATTCACCGCTTTGAAACGTGAAAGAAGAAATCGTGCGGTACAGCGCGCTTATTCGCGTGCTGTGTCCGGGATTTCAAACAAAAAAAGACGTCCCGAGGGACGCCGCAAATCTAATGAATTCTCACGGTAACCACAAAAGAAAACAGACACCCAAAGGGTGTCTGTTTTCTTTTGTGGTGCGGATGAAGGGACTTGAACCCCCACGAAGTTGCCCCCACTAGCACCTGAAGCTAGCGCGTCTGCCAATTCCGCCACATCCGCAGGAACATGTGTTATTATAATACAAAATCCCGAAAAGTCAACACCTTTTTTCGATTCTCCGGAAAAATATTTTCTGCTCTCCGGCGCAAAAAAGTATTGCATTTTTTACTCACCCATGGTATGATAATTGAGCTGTTGAACTGCATAGGCGGCTGTGGCGGAACAGGTAGACGCGCACGTTTGAGGGGCGTGTGGGATAACCATGTGGGTTCAAGTCCCATCGGCCGCACCAATTGCCCGGAGTTGCTCGGAACGAGTGATTCCGGGCTTTTCTTTTTCTTGCATGTCCGGCGGCTTTTTTCTATAATAGAGGCAGAAAGCGAGGGCGGGATATGAAGATCAAAACGCGGGTTTTGCTTTACAATTCGCTGATGGTGCCTCTGTCGCTGATCGCGCTGCTGGTGATCGGCAGCTTCGTCATTGGCCTGTGGGGCCGCGGGTCGGAGTTTGCCGCGGACCGCGGCGCGGCGAAGGTGACGGAGCTGCTGAACGCGGCGGAGGACCGCGAGGCGGCCGAGGAGCTGGCGGACGATCTGGCGTCGCTGGGCTACACGCTGTACGTCTTCTCCCCTGCCGACCGCACCCTGCCCTTTGACGCGGACGGGGCGCTCCACGGCTTCGCCTCCGAGGAGGCGCGGACGCTGAACGTCTCGGGCAGCACCTACGTCATCCGCGCCGTCTCCCCCTACCTGCTGGTGGTGGCGGGCAGCGGGCGCGTGTCAGGCCAGCCTCGGAGCCTCAAGCAGCTGCTGATCACCTTCCTGTCCGTGGGCGGCGTGTCGGCGGCGGTCATCGTGGCGCTGAGCTACATCTTCACCAGCATCCTGCTGCGCCACATCTCGCGGCCGCTGAACGCCCTGGCCAGCGGCGCCCAGCGCGTGGAAGACGGCGACCTGTCCCATCCCATCGACTACCCGGGCGACGACGAGTTCAAGCCCGTGTGCGACTCCTTCGACCACATGCAGCGCCACCTGCAGAGCGAGCGCGAGAAAAACGCCGCCTATGAGCGGGCGCGCACCGATCTGGTCAGCGGCATCTCCCACGATCTGCGCACGCCGCTGACGTCGGTGAAGGGTTATATCAAGGGCATCCAGGACGGCATCGCCAACACGCCCGAGAAGGTGGATCGCTACCTGCGCACGGCCTACGACAAGGCCGGCGAGATGGACGTGCTGCTGCAGCGGCTGTTCTTCTTCTCCAATATGGAGACGGGCAACATGATGCTCAGCAAGAAGCCTCTCGACCTGCGCGACCTGACGCGGTACTACGTGGACGAGGCATCTCTGGAGCCGCGGATGCAGCAGATCGTATTCGAGACCGATTTCCCCACCGAGCCTTGCGTCGTCTCTGCCGACGCGCAGATGCTCCGGCGCGTTTTCAACAATCTGACGGAGAACGCCGTCAAATACTCGGGGGCCGATCCCCTGCACATCCATATCGCCCTGCGGAACGAGGGCGACGCGTGCGTCATCACCTTCCGCGACAACGGCAGGGGCGTGGAGGAGCATCAGCTCCGGAGCCTCTTCGACCAGTTCTGGCGGGCTGACAGCGCCCGGCAGCAGGAGGGCGGCAGCAGTACGGGTCTCGGCCTTTACATCGTCAAGTACATCATCGATTCCCACGGCGGCAGCGTCACGGCCGACAATGACGGCGGCCTGCGCATGACGTTCCGCCTGCCGCGGGCAAAGGAGGAGCAGCAATGAAACGCATCCTGATCGCGGAGGACGACCGCGAGATCGCAGAGCTGGAGCGCGACTATCTGGAGATGAACGGCTTTTCGTCCGACATCGCGCCCGACGGGCAGACGGCGCTGGAGCTGGGTCTGGGCAAGCATTATGACCTGATCCTGCTGGATATCATGCTGCCCGGCATGGATGGCTACGAGCTGTGCGCTGCGCTGCGTGAGAAGCTGGATATCCCCATTCTCATGGTGACGGCCAAGGGCGAGTCGAGCGACAAGATCACGGGTCTCGGTCTCGGGGCCGACGACTACATCCCCAAGCCCTTCGACCCCGCGGAGCTGGTGGCGCGCATCAAGGCGCACATCAGCCGTTACGAGCGGCTGACCTCCCCCGCCTCCCGGGAGCGCGAGATCCGCGTGGGCGGCCTCGTCATCTATCCCGACAACTGGCGCGTGACGCGCAACGGCGCGGAGCTCCGGCTGCCCAACCGCGAGTTCGAGATCCTGTCGTTCCTGGCCCAGAATCCCAACAAGGTCTTCTCCCGCGAGAAGCTGTTTGAGCGCATCTGGGGCATCGACTACATCAGCGACAGCGCCACCGTCACCGTTCACATCGGCCGCATCCGCGAAAAGATCGAGGATGACCCCCAGAACCCGAAGATCATCGAGACCGTCTGGGGCGCGGGCTACCGGTTCAATCTGCCGGAACAGGAGTGAGCGTATGATCTGTTTTCTGACGAGCAGTCCCGTGATCCCCGGGACGAATGATCTGAACCCGTCCAACGGGTTCACGGATGAATTGAAGCGCGTCATCCCCTCTGGCGCGCGGGCGCTCTTCATCTGCTCCGACCCGGACGGGCACGTTCTGACCGACCGCTTCGCGGTCGAGGTGGAGCGCAGCTTCCGCGAGGCGGGCTTCGCCTTTGAAGCATTTCAGATATTGGACGGGCGGAACGCATCGGAGGCGGCTGCGTTGGTGGGGAAGGCCGATGTGATCATTCTGGCGGGCGGCCACGTGCCGACACAGAACCGCTTTTTCAACGCGATCGGCCTGCGGGCGTTGATGGCCGGATTCAACGGCGTCGTCATCGGCATCAGCGCCGGGAGCATGAACAGCGCGGACGTCGTCTACGCCCGGCCGGAGCGCGAGGGCGAGGCCCGCGACCGGACCCTGCCGCGCTTTCTGCGTGGCCTCGGGCTGACAAAGCTCATGCTGCTGCCCCACTTCGACCCGTCGTCCGACGAGATGCTGGACGGGCTTCCCGTCACGGACGGGATCGTCCGTCCCGACAGCATGGGGCGCGTCTTTTACGCCATTCCTGACGGCAGCTACCTGCTGATCGAGAACGGCCGCACGGCGCTGCGCGGCGCGGTGTGGCGCATCCGTGACGGCGTGATCGAGCAGATCGCGGACGTCGGCGGCGTGACGCTGATAGATGAATAAAGCTGAACCGGCCTGCAGCAAAGCAGGCCGGTTTTTCATTGCGCGTTTTTGTCCCCGTATCTCTTCCTTGACAGCCAGCCGCGGAAGAGCCCGCCTTGAAACAGGGACACGATGAAGAAAAAGATATCCGCAAAGACGATGAAGACGAAGGACGGGATCAGGATGCGCGTGTATTTCTTACCGCTGAACGCGCCTTTTGCGATCTTGCGCCCCATGCGCGCCAGGTAATACAGCACGCCGAGGTTGAAAAACAGCAGCAGCGCCGTGTTCTCGCCGAAGCTGATCCAGGCGTCCCGCGGGAAGAAAGCGCCGCTTCTGGCTGCGCTGAGCGCGGAGATCAGCGCCAGCTGCGCCGCCTGCACGAAGAAGACGATGCGCGTGACGTTCAGCATCACACCGCCGCCGATGCCGACGCCGCCGCCCCAGAAGAGTCCGGCGCGAGCACAGAAGTTCTCGAAGATCTGCATGAGCGGTTCGTTCTGACGGCCCTCGATAAAGCCGTTGTTGGCGATGCAGTAAACGCGCAGGCCGGTCTCACGGCAGCGGGTCTCCATGACCTGCAGGAACCGCAGGACGTGGGACGGGACAGCGTCAACGTAAAGCGGCAGCGCGAACACCACCGCCTGCGCGCCCTCCAGCTGGCGGAGGATGCGCTCATGGTCCGCCGGGGTGCGCAGCGTCTCCGTGACATGCTCGCCGCCGATGAACAGCCGCTGCAGGAAGAGGAAGTAGGCCGAGGCGCAGAAGCGCTTTTTGGGACTGCAGTTGATGAAGACCGTTTTCATAATTGACCCTCCAGCTCAGCGAGGTCCGCCAGGAACACGACCTCTGCCCGGCGGTATCCGTCGTTGATCGCGTTCCGCCGGGCGAGGAGGCGGAACGTTTCGCGCTCGGCTTCGGTGACGTCGCCGTAGACGATCACCTTCCACAGCTCGTGTCTGCCGTAGCGCAGCGTGTGGTGCATCTGGCCGCCGCGGTAGACGCTCAGAGGCGTGGAGGTGCCGATGGAGCGGTCCAGCACGTTCTTCACCTCGGCGCTGCAGCCGCCGTAGAGGTTCTTCGTGACGATCACCAGCTCGTCCGCCTCGCCGATGAGGCGGCAGACCCGGTGCAGACTGTCCTTCATAAAGCATTCGGCGGGATGCTTGGTCCAGCAGCCGAAGCACCCCTGGCAGGGGGCAAAGCGGCCGTCGGCGGCAAAGGCGCGGTCGCAGCGGCGCTCGATCATGTCCTTGTATTCCGGTCCGACGTCGTACAGGATCACCTTCAAAGCGATTCCTCCTTTGCTGCCAACACCGCGCCGTTCCAGGCGCGTGCCAGATGATCCGCCAGCTGCGTCTCATCGAAGCGCAGGCCGTTGTTGGCGATGAGCGAGGCGCAGCCGTGGGCGAACAGCGCGACGGTCAGAAACACGTTTTTCGTCCGCTCGCGATCCAGAGCCGCGCCCGCCTCCATAGCGGCGAGGATCGGCTCCAGCGCGTCGGACTCCAGCAGGTCCGTCAGGCTGTCCCCCTCTGTGTAGCCGGATTGGAACAGGAAACGGAACAGGCGCGGATGCTCACAGGCGAAGCGAACGTAGTTGAGGCCGATGCTCAGGATCGGGTCACGCCCCTCCGGGCAGCGCATCAGATAGTCCGTGTGCATCTGATCGACGTGTGCGTAAACAGCCTTTTTCAGGCTCTCGATCGTCGTGAAATGGTACATGACGGGCTGTGTGGAACAGTGAAGCTGCGCGGCGACGGTGCGGGCATTGATATTCTCATGGCCCTGCTGACTCGCCACCTCCACGGCGGCGTCGATGATCATGTCTCTCGTGATCCTCTGCTTCGGCGGCATCGGCTGTCCTCCTTATATAATTCTTGTTATATAACGAATATTATAATACAGCGCATCGCCGCGCCTGTCAACAGACGCAGACAAAAAAGGCATGACGCACGTCATGCCTTTTCGTTCATTCAAGCTCCCGGACCGCGTTGGCCAGCCCGAGAAGCTGCTCTTCCTTCAGCAGCGCCAGCCCCTGGGCTTCGTCGCCCAGTACGACGAGCCTGTCGCCGGGGCTGATATGGAAGATCTTCCGCGCCCTGGCTGGGATCACGATCTGCCCCTTGTCTCCCACCGTGACGAGGCCGAAGAGGTGCTTTCCTTTCGGCGGCACGCCGAGGCCCATGTTCGACGCGGGCTCATAGTCGACGAGATCGTCCAGCGAGACGCCGAAGACCTGCGCCAGCAGGCGGCTCTTTTCCAGATCGGGGGAGGTCTCCCCGCTCTCCCATTTGGCGACAGCCTGCCGGGAAACGCCCACGCGCTCCGCCAGGTCCTCCTGCGTCAGGCCGCGGAGCTTGCGGAGCTGCTGCAGATTGTCGTGAAGCATCGCTATCTCTCCTTTCCGATCCCCAGAACGGTCCAGCGCAGCAGCGGGACGCGTGAGATCACTTCGTTCAGCAGATACCCGCCGAGAAAGCCCGCCGCGAGGGTGAGCAGATAGACTGCGGCCGCCGGGAGCGTCCGCTGCTGCCCGATCAGCAGACCGCAGGTCGAGATGCCCAGATAGTGGAACACGTACAGGCCGAAGCTGCGTTCGCCCATCCAGGCGGTGAACGCGCTCGACCGGTCGCCGTATCGCGCCGCGCCGCCGAGGATCGCCAGACTGGCGATCCAGCCGTAGGTGGTGAACAGCGCCGAGCGGTTGACAGGGACGTCCGCGTAGTTCTCCCCGAAATACGCGACGCAGAACACGGCGCACAGCGCCAACGCGGCGGCAAGCAGCACCGGGAACCACGCTTTCAGCCGCGTGATCACCGCGTCATGAGACAAAACGAAATAGCCGAAGAAGAACGTGAAGCCATACAGTCCCACGCGGTAGACGACGATGATGGGCGTGTTCAGCACCTGCGCCGCCAGCCATACGGGGATCGCCGTCAGAACGAGCATGACAGGCGTCGCGCGACCGCCCAGCGTCCACAGTCTGTCGCGATCCAGACGGCGCACGGGGATCAGAAGCATCGAATAGAGCCACAGCAGCTGGATGTACCACAGCACGCCGGTGCCGGAGACCGCCACGATCAGCAGCAGGACGGGCAGCGGAACGGCGCTCATCTCGCCGAACGCCGCGCTGAGCTTCATGTTGACGATCCCCTGCAGGAACTGGAACGTGAACAGGCCGACGGTGGAGGGCACGAGCAGCCGTCTCGTCCGCGCGCGGATGAACGCGCCCGCCGTGCGCCTGTTCAGCGCCAGACGCGCGCTGACGCCGGAGACCAGGAACAGGATCATCATCAGCCAGGGGTAGACCGCGTACATGAACAGGTCGATGAACTGCGGCTGCTTCGCCGTCAGCGGACCGACGACGCCGGGGATGCCGATCCCGTTGTACATGTACACCACATGGTACAGCACCACGCAGACGCCGACGGACCAGCGGATATTGTCGAGGTATGCTTTTCTCATGCGTTTCCCACCTTTGCTATTTTCGATAACAGTATAGCGCCGCCGGTTCTATTGTCAAGCAAGCAAAGGTGGCAGAAATGAGCCTTTTTTGTTATGATCGGTTGCAAAAAGCCGCAGGCGTAGGCCTGCGGCTTAGTCTTTGATCAAAAGAACAGCAGATACAGCAGCGTGAATACGACGCCGAGGCCGAAGAGCATCAGCTCGAACTGGAGCGTCTGGGTGATGGCGCCCACCTTGACGTATTCCTCGGAATAGCGGCCGAAGTGGCGATCCTCGCCGGGCGTCACGCGGTCGGAGGAGCGGAAGTTCATCACGCCTGTGCAAAGCGCCACACACCAGTCCGTCAGGCTGAAGGCCACGCGAGCGGCGAGCGCGCCGAGGAACGCAGTCAGCTCGAGCAGCGGGCGGTAGACGTCGGACTCCAGGTCGAGGACCGTGGTCGCCTTGCGGTAAGAGCCGTCGCGGTGCTCGGTGAGCAGCCCGCGGATGAATACGATATAGACAGCCGCGCCGATGCACAGGGAGATGGCCGCGCCCTTGAGGTTTTCGAGGCTGAAATAGCTCAGCCGGAAGGCTTCGCCGTTCAGCGAAGCTGCTGTAAAGGCGGCCAGCTTTTCATAGGTGATATCGGGCAGCAGGCCCATGACCAACAGCAGGCAGGCCGGAAGGCCGATGGCGAAGGACGTTTTCCCGTCGGGGCGGATGGGCTCCATGGGCTCGTCGGGCTTTTCGGCGAAGAGCTTGACGAACAGCTTCGTCATGTAGGCCACCGTCAGACCGCCGGAGATCAGGAAGATCCACTCGACGGCCTCCATCCCCTCCGCGCCCAGCAGCGGGAAGGCGTTCGCGTGCTCCACGATGGCCTCGTGCAGCAGCGTCTTGCTGACGTAGCCGCCGAAGCCCGGGACGCCGGCGATGGCCAGCGCGCCCGCCAGGAAGCAGAGCTTGAGGAATGTGCTGCTGCGGCCGCAGCCCTTGAGCTGATTGAGGTCGAGGGTATGGCGATGGGCGTAAATGACGCCCGCCGTCAGGAACAGGACGGTCTTGATCAGGCCGTGGTTGACGGCGTGCAGCATGACACCGCCCGCGGCGAGGCTCGCCTCCTCCCCCGTTGCCAGCATGGCGGCGCCCACGAGGATGAAGCCGATCTGGCTCAGGGACGAGCAGGCCAGCGTGCGCTTGAGGTCGATGGAGAAGACGGCCAGCAACGCGCCGAGGACCATGGTCACGGCGCCCAGGAGCAGCAGCAGAAGCGCGAAATCGCCATCGCCCCACAGCAATGACGTGACTGTCATCAGAATACCGCAGACGCCTGTTTTCGTCAGGATGCCGGACAGCAGCGCGCTGGAGGGCGCGGGGGCCACGGGGTGCGCCTTGGGCAGCCAGACGTGGAACGGGAACATGCCCGCCTTGACGCCGAAGCCCACCAGCAGGCAGAGACTGTAAGCGAAGACCTTCGCATGGTCGGCCGCTTTGACGGCTTCGGGCAGCGCCGCGAGGTCGAGGGTCCCCAGCAGGCTGTTCAGCGCGATAAGGCCATACAGCATCGTCAGACCGCCGATCATCGCCATGCCGAGATAAGTGTCTGCTGCGCGCTGGGCTTCCTTCGTCTCGTTGTGGGCCACCCAGACCCAGGAGGCCACGGACATGGTCTCGAAGAAGACGTAGACCGTGAACAGGTCCCCGGCGTAAAAGACGCCCAGAACGCCGCCCAGCGTCAGCAGCAGGAACGCGTCATAGCGCTCGGAATGGGGCTCGCCGCGGAAGTAGGCGGTGTTCGCAAGGGAGCTGAGGAAGAACATCAGCGCGCACAGCAGGCCGAAAAGGCTCTTGTACCCGTCCGCCTCGAAGGACAGACCCAGGATCATCACGCCGGGCAGCGTCAGACGTCCGCCGCCGAAAACGGCGATCAGCGCGGCGCATGCCAGCGTCAGCAGGCAGACGAGCGAGGTGAACGCGTCGCCCTTCTCCCCGCGTCTGCGCAGCAGATATGCGGGCGCGGCCGCCGCCATGGGCAGCAGGGTGCAGATCAGTGTCAGATATTCCATTTCGCTCACCTCCGTTAAAACAGCCACAGGTCGAGCCAGTGCTGGACCGTCTGGTTGAACAGCCCCATCAGCACGATCATCACGCAAAGGATCGCCTGCGGCGCGGTCATCAGAGGCTTGTCACAGCGCGGGCCGCTCTCCGCTCCGGCGCCGAAATACGCCTGCGAGAGGATCGAGATCAGATACAGCGCCGTCAGAAACGCCGACGCCATCAGCGCCCCGATGCCCACGATGGCCAGCCAGCTGCCTGAGTAGTTGGCCGCGCTGCCGATGGCCCATTTGCTGAAGAAGCCGGGCATCGGCGGCAGGCCCATCAGCGCCGCCGATGCGACGGAAAAGCAGGCGAAGGTGTGGGGCATCCGCTTCGCCAGCCCGCCGATCTCGTCCAGGTACTCCTTCCCCGTGCTCACGAGGATCGAGCCGACGCCGAAGAACAGCGTGATCTTGATAAAGGCGTGGGCCAGCATGTGCATGCAGGCGGCCTTGAGTCCCAGCGTCGTCATCAGCGTCGCCGAGAAGAGGATGTAGGACAGGTTGCTGACCGTGGACCAGGCCAGCCTGCGCTTGAGGTGGTTCATGCGCAGCGCCATCAGCGAGCCGAAGGCGATGGTGAAGATCGCCGCCGCCATGGGGACATACTGGGCGAAGGTGCCGCGGAGGACGTGGGCGCCGTAGGTGTAATACGTCATGCGCAGGCAGGCGAAGGCGCCGGCCTTGACGACGGCAGCTGCGTGGAGCAGCGCCGTGACGGGCGTGGGCGCGACGGACGCCGCCGGGAGCCAGAAGCTCATGGGCATCAGCGCCGCCTTGACGCCGAAGCCGAAGAACGCCAGCACAAAGGCCGCCCGCAGGACCGTCAGCGTCTGCGCGTCGAGATCCGCGCCCAGCACGCCGCCCAGCGCGAAGGTCGTACCGACGCCGCAGCGGTCGATGAACACGATAGACAAAAAGCCCAGAGACGCGCCCGCCATGGAGTACAGCAGGTACCGCTTGCCCGCGCAGCGCGCCCTGTCGTCCATCTTGTGCATGACGAGCGGCAGCGTCGCCAGCGTCAGCAGCTCGAAGAACAGGTAGAGCGTGGCGGGGTTGCCCGCGTAGGCGATGCCGGAGGACACGCCGTAGGACAGCAGGAAGAACGCGAAAAAGCGCGGCTCGTTCGTCTCGTGCTTCATGTACTCGAAGGCGTAGACCGTCGTCAGCGGCCAGAGGACCGCGATGATCGTCAGGAACACCCGCGAGAGGCCGTCTGCGGCCAGCGTCAGCGACAGCGTGTCGGTGAAGTGCAGTAGCGTGACGGCGTTGAGCCGCGGGCTGAGGATCGCCGCCCCATTGACGAGGCTCGTCAGCAATACGGCGGTGAAAACGTAAATGTGGAGCGTCCGCAGGCTGCCGGAGACGCGTTTATGGCAGATCCCCAGCGATGCGAGTATGGGGAACAGAATGGCAAACAACATCAGAAACATCGTACCGCCTCCTTACAGCGCAGCCGGGAGCAGACCCGGCAGCAGTCCCAGCAGAACGATCACGGCGCACAGCGCCAGCAGCGGCAGCGTCATGGCCTTCCCGCCGTCGCAGACCTCGCAGGTGAAGCCGTGGCCGGGAAACCAGCCCCGGGAGACGATGGGCAGCAGGTACCCCGCCGTCAGCAGCGCGGAGATCATCAGCACGATCACGCCCATCTGGGCGGGGACGCTCCCCTGGGCGAAGGCGGCGGTGCAGAGCTGCCACTTTGACACGAAGCCCCCGAAGGGCGGCAGGCCGATCAGCGACAGGGCGAACACCGTGAAGGCCGCCGTCACCTTCGGCATCCTGCGGCCGACGCCCAGGAGCTGATCGACCGTCGTCGCCTCCGCGTAGTGGATATAAGCCCCGGCGCAGAGGAACAGTCCGACCTTGGCGCAAGCGTGAAACAGCACCTGCAGCAGCGCGGCGCTCAGGCCCTCGGGCGTCATCAGCGCAAGGCCGAAAATGACGTAGGACAGCTGGCTGACGCTGGAATAGGCCAGACGCTTCTTGAGACCCTTTTCCTTATAGGCCAGCATGGAGCCCGTGAAGACCGTTGCGACGCTGAGCCACAACAGGACCGTCTGCGCGAAGGTGCCGGACACCAGCGCGGGGTTGAAGACGAAGTAGGCCGCCCGGACGATGCCGAGGACGCCGGCCTTGGTGATGACGCCGGACAGCAGCGCGCTGGCGGGGGCCGGGGCCACGGGGTGGGCCGTGGGCAGCCAGTTCGACAGCGGCATCATGCCGGCCTTGCAGGAAAAGCCCACGGCAATCAGCAGGAACGCCCAGATCGAACGGACGGACAGCTCCTTGGCCAGGTCGCCGAACCGCGCCGCGGCCAGCGGGCCGGACAGCATCATCCCCATCAGCACCAGCGCCGCGCCGAAGACCGAGAAGCCGAAATACTTCATGGCGGCGGCGCGGGCCTCCTCGGTGCCGTCATAGAGCACCATGGGGAAGGACGCGAGGCTCATCAGCTCGTAGAAGAGGTAGAAGGTCAGCAGATTGCCCGACAGGCACAGGCCGATCATCGCGCCCTGGGTCAGCAGGCAGAAGGCGAAGAACAGCCTGCGGCGGCCATCGCCGCGGAAATACTCGGTGGCGTAGACCATGGCGCAGAGGAACGCGCCGCAGATGACGGCGGCGAAGAAGAAGCCCAGGCGGTCGGCGGTGAGGATCAGCCAGAACTCGCCCGTGATATCGATGCGCTGGACGCCGCCGTGAAGGAACGCGGCAGCCGTCGCGACGGCCGTCAGCAGCGACAGGCAGCAGGACGTTCTGCCCGGTCTGAGGCCGGGGCGGACGATCAGCAGGACGCCCGCCAGCATGGGCAGAAGGATGGGGAGCCAGAGAAGGATATTTGTCATATGGCGCCTCCTACAGCATCGACAGGCCCATGCGGATCACGGCGATCACCGATCCTGCCATGGTGCCGAGGGCCAGCACACCCGCCATGAGCGCGCTGGCGGGGTCATGAAGCCCCGGTCGGGCGCGGCG
>SVKN01000024.1 GCA_015068445.1 Oscillospiraceae bacterium
GCACCGAAATACTGTGCCACCATCGAAACGGCCCAGGTAAAAAAGGATGAAGTTGTCTTTACTGGCGAGATTCCCGTCCGCTGCATACAGGCATACCGTACTGATCTGGCCTTTTACACCAACGGGCGGAGCGTATGCCTGACGGAACTGAAAGGGTATCAGGCCGCTGTCGGCGAGCCGGTCATCCAGCCCCGCCGTCCAAACAGCCGCCTGGACAAGGTGCGCCATATGTTCAGTAAGATCACTTGATACACCACAGCGAGGAAGGTTATTGCATTTCCCTGTCTTTCGTGGTAAAATGTAGTTGTAAACCACCAGAGAAACCAATCTAATTTTACCGTTGATAGCCATTTCCTTGATAGCCAAATGATAGCAAAAGTTCGGCAAGCCCATAGGATAAGGATAATAGGTATCAGGAAAAATCAAATGATATCAAATCTCCCAAACAAAAGCGTTTAGAATTAAGTTTCATTTTGCGAGTGGGAATAAAATTTTCTTATGTCGCGTGACACTCAAAATGTAATCAAAAAGTTACATCCTCGCTGAGCGTCTGACAGCCAAAAAAACATAGTTTCAAAACAAGCCTTGTGCTATGACATTACGTCACAGCATGAGGCTTTTTCTTTACCCTTTCGCCTTGTAATACACCCAAGCAACAGATGCCGAAACGTCCCAAACTCCGCATAAATCAAGGGATTTGAGGGGATAAGGACGGATCGGAAGTCATCCCGTGAGAGTGACGGTTCGAGAAGGAAGTCACGACTAGAGAATGATGAACAGTAACGGATCGGAGGGGACGGAACGAAAAGCCGGCCCGGAAGATGACGTTCAAAGAACGTGTCACTTTTCGACGAAATCACGATCAAAGAGGTTGTCACTCATCATCTTAGTGTCGCGTGACACTCACGATTAGCCTGAAAATGACAAAATCGTTGAGCGTCTGACAGCCTAAAAAACATAGTAAAACCAGAAGCCTTGTGCTATGACGAAACGTCACGGCATGAGGCTTTTTTTATACCCTTTCGTCTTGTAATACACCCAAGAGAAAAGACCGAAACGTCCCAAAAGTCCAGTAATGTCAAGGGCTTGCGGATTGTTTGGTGTCGCCCCGATGAGGGCGGTTCGTGAGGTTGTCACGGTGAGAGCGTGATGAGATTTGACGGAACGGTGAAGGACGGAACGAAAAGCCGACCACGGAAGATGACGTTCAAAGAACTTGTCACTTTTCGACGAAATCACGATCAACCAGTTTGTCACTCCATACTTAGTTTCTGAGTCCCGGAAATCCTTAAATTTACTTGGTTTTCCGGGACTTCTTCATTTTTCTGGCTACAAATTGGCTACAGCGGGATCTTCTGGACGAAGGACGGGAACAGGATCGCGGGCACCGGCGGGCAGCAGATCCTGAACGTCGATCTTTCGAAAGGCAGCAGCTTCGGCTGGTACGGTCTGGGCTATACCATGGACGGGAAGGACTACAAGAGCGAGCAGTCGTATTACCTGGGCGTTAAGAATACGGGCCGGAGATACGCGACTATATCTGCAACCGCTTCAAAAGTCACGATCAAGGCTGACGGGGACGCCACGCCCACCCTCACCGTGTTCGTATCCGGCTCTGACTGGGGCACGATATCGAGCTACAAGTGGGTCAACATCTCCTGGCCTGAGGGCGCGGGATACAGCGGCACCGGTCCCAACGCGCGTTACGTCAAAAAGAACAGCACGAGCACGTCAAACTCGATCACGATGGCCCAGCTCTTTCTGGGAGGCAGCGGCAATGTAACGGCCCTGGCGGCAGGCGATTACACCTTCGCCTGCATGGTCGAAGACGCCATGGGGCGCAGCAGGACCACGGATAATATTACGATCACCGTCTCCCGTCCGGCTCAGGGCATGAAGATCTGGCACGACTACGGCGAAGCCGACAAGGACACCATAGAAGTGACCGGGACGAATCAGTACGACAACTTCGTCGTGCTGAGCGGCGTCGGAGATACCGGGCAGTTGAGAGCGGTCTTCACCCCGAGGAACTCCGTCCCGGGCAGCGTGTCATTCTCTTCGGCAAACACCGGCAGCGTGACCGTTACGACCGGCGGCACGATCAGAGCGAAGTCGGCGGGGAGCGCCAGGATAACAGCCTCCGGGAACAGTCTGAGCACATATACGACGGTCTATGTCCCAAGGACCGAATACTCCGTCACCATCTCTGAGGAGTGGCTGACGCCGGTGGCAGGGGAAGAAGTGCACAGGGGCACGATCGGCAGCTTTTCCGGCTGCACGGCCGAGCTCGTATGGTACTACGTGGGTCAATACGACAAAGGCTACGAGTTTAAGGGCGATACCTTTGAAGGCGATCTGGTCTACTTCCCGATCGTGCGCATCCGCCCGAACGCGGGCGTCTGCTACCCGGTGAATATCACTTACAACTACAGCCACACGGACTACAACGTCGATCTGGACGCTTTCAGGCTGACGGTCAACGGCGTCAGCTATCTCGGTGCCGCCTTCTGCGGACGGGACTGTTTTTACAGCACGGCGCCGATCTCAAGCGCGGACAGCGACGACTTCATCGATTTCGAGCTGGACCGGACGGAGAAGCTCATCGACTGGCGGGACGACTACGTCAGCAGAGTCAGGTTCTCCCTTACCGTCCCCAGCGCGGGCGATCCCAAGGACTTGACGGGGAGCGATGATATCGTCCTCCTGCGGTACACAGTGGAGACGGTGGGGCTTCAGGTCAGCGATTCGGTGAGACGCGTGACGGACGTCGGCACCATAGAGGACAATGATCCCTCCAACGACGCGCTGGATGACTTTGAGACCTACGAGGCCGGCGAGACCTACCGGAGCTGCGTCACGTTCGTGATCCAATCTTTCTACAGGAACGAGGACGGCGGCCGGGTGCGCTTCGCGGATACGGTCACGGTGATCGAGCCTGAGCTGGGCGCTCTCACCGACGACAGCCATCTCCCGTACTACTTTTACGGCTACGTGTACTTCGCGGTCCCGGAGTCGGAAACCGATACGCTGAGGGATGGACTCCAGGTCCTGATGAACGCCGCCACGGGCGACGACGCCAAGTGGCCGGTGACCGCCGCCTACGATGCGGACGGCGACGGATCGGTCACCGGGGAAGACGCCGTCATCCTCCTCCGGCAGGCCGCCGGGGAGAGGGGTGCCGACAGGGTCCTGGTCGCCGCCTACGACGAGAACGGACAGATCCTGAAAACGCTGGAGCTGGCTGCGGGCGGCACCGTCCGGAAATCCGATTTCACCGACGCCCACACGATCAAGGTCTTCTTCGTTGACGCACAGTTCCGCCCGGTGCGCAAGGCGGCCGAAGGAATGGTCTGACGGCGTCTGACCGTTCTGTTTTCCGAAAAACAAAGGCTATCCGGTCCCCTGCGGGTCCGGATAGCCTTTTTCCGTTTCTGCCCATCAGCGCTTTTTCACGCTGCGCAGCAGGCCGTTTTCGTCTGTGACGAGCGTGTACTCCCCTGCCAGCGGGTGGCGGTCGCCGACGATGCAGTAGTCGCAGCGGTCGGCGGTGACGCACGTCCCCTCGCGGATCAGCGACGCGTGGATCAGCTGCATGGCGTAGTGGTCGCAGTTGCACATGACGGGCAGCACGTCCTCCATGTGGTGACGCCGGGCGAAGGAAGCGTTGGGGCACTGGGTAAAGCAGTAGCGCACGACGCAGTCCTCCCGGTCGTACTCGAAGGAGCCCATGCGGAAGGACGCCGGGAACTGCGCGATCTCCCTGACGCGGACGTCGCTTGCCTTCCGGAAGACGACGGCCGCCAGCCGGTTGTCCATCGTCCGGTTGAGGTCGAACACCCCGCCCAGCAGGCGGAAGGGCTTGAAGAAGCAATCGAAGACGTCGTCCTGAACGTCCCGCAGCGGGACCTTGTCGGGGATCACGCGGTACCAGGCAAAGATCAGGATGGGATCGTAAACGCTGACGGAGTTCGTCAGACCGCCCAGCGCGGGCTCCTCCTCCAGAAACGCGCAGTACTGCAGCTGGATCTTTTCCCACAGCGCCTCGGCGGTATCTTTGTCGTAATACCGGCGCAGCAGCGTCTGCACGCATTTTTTGGCGTTTTTCGTATAGACGGCGTGCTTCGTGCGGTCGAAGGGCAGGTCCTTTTCTCTCACAGCGCGTCTCTTTTCCTCAGACGGGCGTCTCCATGAACTCGTCAATGGCCTTCAGCACGGGCACGGCGTACCGCTCGTCGCCGAAGAGCCACTGCTCGTGCTGCATGTCGAAGGGGCGGATCTCCGGGTCGCGGAAGTATTTCAGATACCGTTTGAGGTACTTCTCCCCCATCTTTTCGGCGTAGATGAAGTGGACCTTCGTATGGGGCACGTGGATATCGTCCTTGAGCCAGGTGAGCAGGTCGGTGTAATACTCGTTTTTGATGGACTCCGGGCTGAAGCGGGAGAAGCAGCCCATGAACCGGTCCGCCGTCTCGTCGTCCATCTCGAAAAAGCTCTTGAGCTTGTCCCGTGTTTTGGCGCGCTTCTTTTCGTTCTTCGTGAAGCCTGTCAGCAGCGGGACCACCAGCTTCGACTGGAGCCAGGCGCTGAGCCGGCCGCTCTGGTCCAGATCCGGGCTGCCGAAGATGCCGTGGTCCAGGTGGACGTTTTCCCGCTGGATCAGCTGGCCCACGAAGGTGCTGCCCAGCGAGGAGCCGATGGCGCCGTCGAGGCGCCCTCCGTGACGCTCCCGGATGTACTGCTCGATCTTCTCCGTCACCGTCAGCATATCCGGAAAGATCGCGCCGCTTCCGTCGAAGCCGTCGTAATCGACGCAGATCAGGTGGTACTTTGCGCCCAGCCGATCCAGCACCGAGGCGAAGTTCGTCTCATAATCGCAGGCCGTGCCCGGCAGCAGCATCAGTGTTTTGCCGGACATCAGTCCCATTTCATCGAATCGCATGGTCTCCCCTCCCCTTTGATCGGCCGCCTGCAGGCAGCCGTAGTTAGCGATTTCTAACCGTTATTATATACCGTTTTTCGGGGAATGCAAGCCCTATTAGAAGAGCCTCCCGCTCTTGCCAATGCGCCGGACGTCGGGTACAATAGAGAAAACGTCTTTGGCGATACAGGAGGGCTTTATGGACAAACAGACGGTGCAGTCGGCGATCTACGTGGGGCTGAACGATGCGGAGACGGGCGTGCAGCGCTTCGATACGGAAAAATACGTCTCGATCCTGCGGAACGTGTGCCGCCACTATCACGTGGCGTTCTCGTTTCATCTGACGAACGGCGGCTATTTTCATGACGACGGGCGCTATACGGAGGAAAACACGCTGGTACTGATGCTGATGGAGGTGCCGGAGGAGACGGTGACGCTGATTGCAAAGGACCTCTGCGCGTTCTTCCACCAGGAGAGCGTCATGGTGACGACGTCGCCCTGCGCCGTCGTCTTCGTGCGGGAGGGGCTGGACGAATAGTTTTTCCATTTCCCGTTGCCATGCGGGCCGGCTGCTGGTATAATATTTTCAGTGGGAGTTTTATCGTATATCTGACCATCAAACGGAAGGAAGTGCCGGAGCATGCCGTACAGGCAGGACGTCAACAATCTGTACAATCAGGGGAACGGTTATTACAAGGACGCCGACGGGAGCATCTACAATTCCCAGGGCTATCGCATCAGCGAGTCGCAGAAATCGATCAACGCGCGGATGCAGGCCCAGGCGCAGGCGGATCAGCGCCGCGCCAATGAGCGGCAGATGTGGCGCGACGCCTTCAACAAGGCGGGCGGCGTGAACCTCAACCCCTTCAAGGGCTTTCCCCTCTTCGGCTTTCTGAAGCTGTATCTGGGGCTGGTGGTGTTCATCGCGGTGTTCATGATCGCCGGGACGATCTTCGCCAGCATCTTCGGCTTCGTCTCCAATGCCATCCACGTCATCGGCAATCTGATGAAGGCGTTCTTCATGGCGTGGCCCCAGACGTTCAAGTTCCTCGGCTACACGCTGCGGGGCTGGAACCTGTTCAAGCACTTCGGCACCTTCTGGCCCTATATCCCCGAGCTGGCGCTGGGCGTGCTGATCCCCCTGCGGGCGTGGCAGAACGTCCGGCAGATGAAGGACGACGACCTGTTCCGCACGGAGGACCTGTGGAAGACGGCGCTCCCCTTCCTGGCGATCGAGGTGCTGCACCGGCTGACGCGCAACCCCGGCATCCTGCGGCTCTCGCTGGCCGGCGCGCTGGCCCGCGGCGCGGGCCTCGGCCTCGGGCTGTGCCTCGTCGTGGCGGTCGTCAAAAAGCTGGCCTATAAAATGAGCAAATGATCATCTGAGAACGATTTCTTTACAAGCCGCAAGAGCCGCCCCATAGGGCGGCTCTTCCCTTTTCCCCTGCCCGTTGACTTTCTCCCGTTAATTCGGTATAATTATGATAGTATATTATCAGTTCAATCATAGAATGAAAGAGGAGGAACCTATGGATTACAAGCAGTTGATCATCGAAAACGTGGACCAGCATGCGTCGTTCTACAACGAGCTGGCCATGAAGATCCACGAGCATCCGGAGACGGCCTACAACGAGGTGAAGGCCTCCGCCTGGATGGCCGAGGCATTGCGCGAGTACGGCTTTGCGGTGGAGACGGGCCTGTACGGCATGCCCACATCGATCCGCGCCACCTGGGGCAGCGGTCACCCGATCATCGGCCTGCTGGCCGAGTATGACGCTCTGCCCGGCCTGTCCCAGAAGCAGAGCACGGTCCACGACCCCGTCGTGGAGGGCGGCCCCGGCCACGGCTGCGGCCACAACCTGCTGGGCACGGCCACGCTGGCGGCGGCTGTCGCCATGAAGGCCGACCTGGAGGCCAACAACCTGCCCGGCACCGTCGTCTTCTACGGCTGCCCCGCTGAGGAGGTCCTCACCGGCAAGCCCTTCATGGCCCGCGGCGGCGCCTTCAAGGAGCTCGATCTGGCGCTGGCCTGGCACGGCGGCGGCATCAATATGGTGCACTGCGGCATCGCCGGCGGCATCAACAGCGCCATCTTCCACTACAAGGGCAAGGCCGGCCACGCCTCCGGCGCGCCCTGGCTGGGCCGTTCCGCGCTGGACGCCTGCGAGCTGCTGAGCGTCGGCGCCAACTACCTGCGCGAGCATATTCCCGACAAGGCCCGCATCCATTACTCCTACAAGGAAGCCGGCGAGGCGCCCAACATCATCCCCGACAAGGCGTCCGTCTGGTATTACGTCCGCTCCCTGAGCCGCGAGTCCATCGAGGACATCTACGGCCGTCTGGTGGAGGTCGCCGAGGGCGCCGCCAAGATGACCGGCACCCAGCTGCAGATCGAGTATCTGGGCGGCTGCTACAACACCCATTCCAACAGCGTCGTGTCCGACCTGCTGTATGACGCCCTGTGCGCCCTGCCTCCCATCGAGTACACCGAGGAGGAACGCGAGATGGCAAAGGCGCTGGCCGCCACCTCTCCCCGCTACAACGGCGAGGATCCCCTGCCCACGGGCGTGCGCCCCAACACCTGGGTCGAGAGCTCCGGCTCCTTCGATCTGGGCGACGTGCAGCACATCGTCCCCTGCGGCCTCGTGACCACCGTCACCTGGCCCGGCGTCACGGGCAACCACAACTGGCAGGCCACCTGCTGCACCGGCAACGGCATCGGTCTCAAGGGCATGCTGCAGGGCGCGAAGGCCATGGCCATCGCCGCCGGCCGCGCGTACCGCGAGCCTGAGCTGCTGGAGAAGGCCTGGGCCGAGTTCAAGCAGATGATGGGCGGCAAGAGCTACGTCTGCCCCATCACCGACGACGTCCCCGTTCCTCAGCCCGAGGTCGAGGAGGAGTCCGGCTTCCTGAAGCTGGCCGCCGACCGCTTCTCTGTCCGCGCGTTCTCCGACAAGCCCGTGGAGGAGGAAAAGCTGTGCGCGATCCTCGAGGCCGCCAAGCTGGCCCCCACCGCCAAGAACAACCAGCCCCAGAAGATCCTGGTGATCAACGAGCCCGAGGCCATCGAGAAGCTGAAGAAGTGCTCGCCCTGCACCTACGGCGCGCCGCTGTTCCTGCTGACGTGCGTCGATCACGGCAAGGTCTGGGTCCGGCCCAACGACAACAAGGACGGCGCGGACGTGGACGCCGCCATCGTCCAGACCCATATGATGCTGGAGGCCGCTGAGCTGGGTCTCGGCAGCTGCTGGGTCGGCATGTTTGACGCCGCTGCGCTGCGCGAGGCGTTCAACCTGCCCGAGGGCGTGGAGCCCATCGCCCTGCTGCCCGTCGGCTATCCCGCCGAGGGCGCCGAGCCCGCGCCGCGCCACACGGAGTACAAGCCCATGGACGACATGGTCGTCTGGAACAAGTTCTAAATCATGATACAAAAACGTCCCCGGCCGACGGCCGGGGACGTTTTGCATATCCGTGTGATTTATCTGGTGACGAGGCGGGCGGCGCCGAGGGGCTTATAGTCCTCGTCGACGACCATGACCTTGAAGCTGTCCCCGCTGAGCGTGACGGGGATCTCCTGAGAGCTGACGTTCGAGGTCGCGGTGAACGGCCGCTCGTGCATGCGCATGAACTGCCCGTCCTTGTACTCCGCCAC
The DNA here is from genome assembly GCA_015068445.1 of Oscillospiraceae bacterium. Taxonomy (GTDB): domain Bacteria; phylum Bacillota; class Clostridia; order Oscillospirales; family Butyricicoccaceae; genus RGIG1902. Next base: position 8,571 of record SVKN01000024.1, read on the forward strand.
GAGGATCGTCAGGCTGTCGCGGCGGTCGCACTTGACGGTCACGACGACGAAGCTCCCCTCTTCCCTGGCGTCGAGGATATCAACGCCCAGGCGCGGGATCACGAGGCTCTCCCATTCGACCTCCCAGGTGCCCCAGCAGTCTTCGTACAGCTCACCGTGGAAGGCGCAGCGGTAATGCTCGCGCCAGCCCTCCTCGGTATAGGTGGGCGCTTTGGCCGCCACGTAGACGATGCTGTGCTCACTGTCGAGGATCAGCTCTGTCTTGTCGTCCAGCGAAAGCGTGCCGCTGGTGGAGCCGTAGGAGGTATGGTCGCCCCTCTCGTCGCTCCACTGACGATGCAGATTGGGCAGGCAGTACCGGATGGCGTGCTGCAAGACCGGGCAGCCGCTGATGTCCAGCAATTTCAGGTCATTGCCCTCGCAGCACAGGGTATCCATCTCCTCATGCGCGCCCAACACGAGGCTGGTCAGCCTGTTGTTCTCGCAATACAGGTCGTCCAGCTCGTCGACAAAGCTGAGATCGAGCTCCGTCAGCTCATTGCCGGAGCAGTCGAGCCGGTGGAACTTGAGATACTTGATACCCTGGAGGGATCTGATGCCCCGGTTGCTGCAGTCCACGGTCTTCCACAGGCGGTCGGCCTCATACTCGCTGAGCATTTCGTTGTCATCGTTGTCGATGGTCTCGAGGATGAAGGCGCGGAAGTTCGGGTCCGGGAAGTATTTCTCCGTGATGGGGACCGAGCCGGGCACCGCCGCCAGGGCACCTTCATCGAGCCTGACCGTGCCGCTGGAGCTTGTATAGGTGACGGTGCCGCCGTCATGGGTCACGCTGCCGTTGTTCACGGTCTCGCTGAGGTGCGGGGCCCCCTGCAGGGACAGATCGCTGATGGAATTGAAGCGGCAGTCGAGGTCCAGGAGGGCGAAGTTCTCTGCCAGATCGAGTGACGTCAGCTGGTTGCTCTGGCAGTAAAGATGGCGCAGGACGGTGTTGGCGCTGACGTTCAGCTCGGTGAGCAGGTTCCCGGAGCAGTCGAGGGTGCTGATGCCGGGGAAGTACTCCACGCCCTTGAGGCTTTTGATCCCCCGGTCGGGAACGATGATATCGCCCGCAAGGCGGATATCGCCCGGATCGAGGTAGCCGTCCTTCCTGACGTCGAAGCTGCGGACCGCTTCGCGGAAGACGGGATCCGGGAACGTGCGGTACATGATGGGCACGCCCGTGCCCGCAAGCTCGAACTCGGTCTCCGCGTCGATCGCCAGCTTGTTGGAGCCGTGGATATACGTCTCCGTGCCGTTCGAGATCGTCGGATCGCTGTTCAGCACGGCGTCGGTGAGATAAGGCGCCCAGTTCAGGTCGAGGAAATCGATCTCGTTGCCGCGGCAGTCCAGCGACCTCAGCCGGGCGGCGCTGCGCAGGTCGATATCGGCGATGTCGTTGTTGTGGCAGTCCACAGAGGTCAGATAAAGGTTGCCGCTCAGATCGAGCTCAGTGAGGTCGTTGTTCGCCGCGTTCAGCGTTTTGAGATCCGTCAGAAACTCGAGGCCCTCCAGGGAGGAGACGTGACTGTTGGAGACATCCAATGTCGTGATGGTCGCGATGATCTCGTCCGTGAGCGTGCCGGTGAAATTGTAGCCGTTGACGATACCCATCACCCTTGCGCGAAGCTGATCATCGGGGAATATGGTCGATGAGACCGGAAGAGAGGGGGCGATCCGGATCCTCGTCGTCCTGTAACAGGAAAGTCTTACCGGCTTGCTGTCGACGGTCTCGCTGTAGATGTACGTATCGCCTTCCACCTGACGTCCGATCTTTCCCAGGGCGTAATCCAAGTTCAGGTTTACCAGCGCGGGCGACTTGTGGACGTCCAGCAGCTTGATCTGTGTGCTCCAGCTGTCGAGCACCCTCAGCGCCGTGTTGTTCCTCAGGTCGATGGCGACGAGGCTCGGGCCCAGGGTCAGCTCGGTCAGCTTCGTGTTCTTCGTGACGTCCAGCGAGACCATCGGGCCGCACCCTGCGTTGAGGACCGTCAGATCAACGGCCTTCGACACGTCGATGGCCGGAATCTCGTTGAGGCTGCAGTCCAGCCGCTCCAGCGATGCGCACTTCGACACGTCCAGCGACGTGAGCAGGTTGTCGCTGCAGTTGAAGCTGACGAGGTCCGGGCATTTGGCGACGTTCAGCTTCGCGATGCGGTTGCGGTAGCACCACAGGATCGTCAGCTGGGGATGGTTGCCCAGCGTCAGCGTCGTCAGCCTGTTGCCGGCGCAGCTGAGCTCCCGCAGATAGAGCATACTGCCGACGTCCAGCGATGTGAGCCGGTTTCCGTCGCAGTAGAGCATCTGCAGGCTCAGATCCTTCAGGTCAAGCTCTGTCAGCGCGCAGCCGGAGCAGTAAAGCTGCGCCAGGTCGTAGTTCCCCGCCGCGCCGCCGTGGGTGATCTGACTGAGGTTTTCGCAGTAGCTGCAGTCCACCTTGAACAGCGCGTGGTTCTTCGACAGGTCCAGCGCGGTGATCGGGCAGCCGGCGCAATCGAGGTCGATGACGTTTTCAAAATACTGCAGGCCCTCCAGGGACTCGACGCCGTAATAGGAGACGTCGAGCTCCGTGACGGGAGCCCACTCATCCTCGTCGAGGACGTCGTTGCGGTTTTCATCGTACCGGTCCTTCACCAGCGAGCGGAAGATCTCGTCCGGGAAATGGGCCTTGTCGATGGCGACGCCCGCGGCGCGGGACGTGACGGCGGTCAGCGGCAGCAGCACCGCCAGCAGCGCCGCGAACAGCAGGCACCGCAGTCCGTTTCGTTGCAGTTTCATATGCTCTCCTCCCTGTTTGTATTAAATATAACAAATGATCCTGATACTTACCAGTTATATTATACCTTCCGCGTGTTTCTTTGTCTCCACCCAAAAGGATAGGATCGCCGTTATTGCCAGTATTTTCTTGCATTAACGCATGAAAACGCCCCGGTCTTTCGACCGGGGCGTTTTGCGTACTTGCGTTATTCGGCGTAAGCTTCGCTGAGCGGGACGTAATTGCTGTCGACGACGGTGACGATGAAGTGCTCGCCGGTGGGGAGCGTCATTTCGGCGACGAGCTCGTCAGCGGGGATCGTCTTGAACTCGGCAGAGAGGAAACGGTTGTCGGCGCTGTACTGCGCGACGATGACGCGGAGCTCGTCGGTGCGCTCGCGGTCAAGCGAGACGCTGAGCTTGTTCCCCTTCTTTTCGGCCTTGACGACGTCGACGCCCAGGCGCGGGATGAGGACCTCGTCCATGGTGGTCGCGGTCTTGCCGTTCTTGTCGAGGAACAGCTTGCCGCAGCCCTCGCAGCGCCAGTACTCGGCGTTGCCGCTGTTCTTATAAGACGCGACGACGGCGGGCACGTGCACCAGCTTGTGGACGTGATTGAGCTTCGGGATCGAGCGGGTCTCCTTGTGGCTGCTGTCGTGCTTGCAGGTGCGGGTCTCCTGGCCCTCCGCATCTTCGATGGCGGCCTTCGTTTCGATCCACTCGCCCCAGTCGTGGCCCAGCGCGGCGATCGCGCGGGTCTCCTTGTGGCTGCTGTCGTGCGCGTCACCGCGGTCCCGCTGCTCACCGCCGCTTCCGCCGGCGCCGCAAAGGCCGGCTCGGGCAGCATCGACAGCAGCATCAGCAGCGTCATGGCGATACTCAACAGTCGTTTCGTTGTCTTCATTGGCTTATCCCTTCCCTTCTTCGGGGTTACTTGGTCAATGATCGTTCCGGGCGGAGGCAGACCTCCTCCCTCCTCGTAGAGATTATAGACCTGACCGGGAAACCGCACATCATCCTTTGGGATGATATTGGCCAGTTGATGCTCCCGCGCTCCTGTGGTAAAATGATCTCAAACAGGAATGAGGGAGGAAGCGCAATGAGGATCTTTCTGACCGGCGACAACCACATCGGTCTGCGGTATGCGCGGCATGAGCAGGCCGCCGCGCTGGCGTCGAAGCGCATCGAGGCGCTGGACCGCATGGTGGAGATCGCGAACCGGGAGGACTGCGGTCTGTTCGTCGTCGCGGGCGACCTGTTCGAGAACCTCCGCGCGGCGCGGCGGGACATCCAGGCCGTGCTGACGAAGCTGAGCGGCTTCTACGGCACGGTGGCCGTGCTGCCCGGCAACCACGATTATTACGACAGGGATTCGAAGTTCTGGCAGCAGTTCGAGGAGATCGCCGCCCGGATGGACAATCTCGTTTTGCTGAAAGAGTACCGGCCCTATCCCCTGACGATAGACGGCGAGGACGTCGTGCTGTATCCCGCCCTGTGCACCTCGCAGCACTCAGCCCCGGGGCAGAATAATCTGGGCTGGATCGCCCGGGAGGTGATGGCGCCCGACGGGACGTACCGCATCGGCGTGGCTCACGGCGCGGTGGAGGGCGAGACCATCGACAGCGAGGGGCAGTATTTCCTCATGAGCCGCCGGGAGCTGGAGCAGATCGGCGTGGACCTGTGGCTGATCGGCCACACGCACGTCCCCTTCCCCGCGCTGGGCGACGACTGGACCTGCGGCGAGCGCATTTTCAACGCCGGGACCCACGTACAGACGGACGTGGCGTGCAATACGGACGGACAGTGCTTCCTCATCGAGCTCGATCGTGACAGATCCGTCCGCGCCCGGCGCGTGACGACCGGAAACGTGCGGTTCCGCCGGATGACGATGGCGCTGTCCGCCGGACAGATGGAGCGTCAGCTCCGGGCGTCGCTGGACCCCCTGCCGGACGACAGCGTGGTGGAGCTGATCCTCTCCGGCGCGGTGACGCGGGAGGAATACGCTGACCGTCACGCGCTGCTGGCGCGGCTGCTGGAGCGGTTCCTGGAGGGGTCGTACAGCGACAGCGCCCTCAGCGAGGTGCTCTCCGAGGCGCTGATCGACGCCGAGTTCCCCGAGACCTCCTTCTCCGCGGGGCTGCTGAAGGACCTGCTGGACGACCCCAAGGAGGCGCAGCTGTGCTACGAGCTGCTGAAAAGCATGAAGGAGGGGAAATAAATGAAGCTGAAAAGTGTTTCGACCACCCAGTTCGCGGGCATCCGCGACAGGCGCGTCGATTTTTCCGACGGGATCAACGTGATCTGCGGCCCCAACGAGAGCGGCAAGAGCACACTGGTCAATCTGATCGCAAAAACGCTGTTCCAGAGCGCCCGCATCGACGGGCGGCGCGATAAGCTGTTCAAGGACCTTTATCTCCCCGGTCCCCGGCGCGGCGGTCCCTCGGGCGATTTCGCCGACGGCTCCGTCCGCTTCGAGACGGACGAGGGGACGTTCACGGTCAATAAAGAGTGGGGCGGCCCCGGCCGCGTGACGCTGAACGCTCCGTCGGGTGCGATCCGCGACCCGGAGGCCGCGGCGGCCGAGCTGCGCCGGGCGCTGGGCTACGGCGAGGGCGTTTTCGGCGAGCTTCTGTTCTCCTCCCAGCACAACACGGATCAAGTGCTGAAAACGCTGCTGGACGCCTCGGAACCGTCCAGCTCGAAAACGGAGCTGACGGACGCTGTCACCCGGGCGTTTTCCGAGAGCGACGGTCTGACGACCGAGGCCATCGAGAAGGCCATCGCCGCTAAAATCGACGCCATCGCCGGCAAGCACTGGGACTTCGATCGGGATGTGCCGAAGCGCAAGGCCGGCGAGCGCTGGAAGATCGGCGTGGGCACGCTGCTGCAGTCCTGTTACGATCTGGAGGACGCCCGGAATGCTCTGCAAGAACAGGACAGGCTGGAGCAGGCTGTGGACGACGCCTCCGCGGCGCTCCGGTCCCTCAGCCGTGACGCCGATGACGCCGCGGAGGAATACGAACGGTTCAGCGGCTATTTCGGCAGGCTGGAAGCGCTGTCCGTCCACCGCCGTGAGGCGGAGCGGCTCCGCCGTGAGCTCGCGCAGCTGCAGGATGTGCAGATCGACTGGCCGGAGAAAGCGTCTATTCTGACGCGGGCCGCGGCGCTGCGGAAGGAGCAGCTGGGCCGCGCCGCCTGCGACCGCTATGTGCGTGCCGTCAGCCTGAACGGCACGCTGAGAGATCACGAGCGGGACGCGTCTCTCCCCTGCCCCACCCAGGAGGAGGCGGACGAGGCGCGGCGCGCAGAGCATCAGCTGTCACGGCTGGAGCGCGCGCTGGTCGGGATCGATCTGACGGCCGTCATCGACATGATGAACGGCCACGAGGTCACGGTGACCTCCGTGCGCACGGGCCTGCCCGTGCCGCTGACGGAGGGGCGCGTGAACATCACGGAGGCCGTCACGGTCACGGTGCCGGGCGTCATGGAGATGCGCCTGAGCCCCGCCGACGTGGACGTGAAGGACGCGCAGGAGCAGATCCGACGGCTGAAAACGGCGATCGCGGCGACGCTGGAGAAATACGGCGCCGAGCGCGCCGACGCGCTGGACGCGCGCATACGCTCGGTGGACTTCGCCCGCAAAAACGCCGCGGTGACCCGGGAGCGGCTGGACGCGCTCCTCGGCCGGGACGATTTTGAAGCGCTGCGACGGGCCGCCGAGGAGGCGGGCCCCGACCTGCGGGAGGCGGCCGACATCGACCGCGACATGTCTGTCCTGTGCGGCAGGCGCGACATCAACAGCTTCATCGCGTCGCTGGAGACCGAGCTGGACGGCTACGTCCGCGCTTACGGCTCTCCGGACGAGCTGGCGGATCGCATCCTGCGGGAGGAGCTGGCGCTGAGCCGCGAGCAGAAGGCCGTGCAGGCCGTGGAGGACATCCCCGAGGCGCTCCGGCGCGTCGCCGACCCTGCCGCACAGCTGGAGACGCTAAAACGCGTGCGGGACGAGCGCGCCGAAAAGCGGGAACGAGCCCTGGAAGCACGCAGCCGTGCGCAGACCGCGCTGGAGGCCTTTTCCGACGGGATGAACGACGATCTGCGCGACCGTGTGCGCCGGGCCGAGCAGACACATGAGGAGCAGCTGGAGCTGCTGCATCACTGGCTCCACATCGGCAGAGTCTTCCGCCGCCGCCAGCAGGCGGTGCGTGACAACCCCATGGCCGGGCTGAGCCGCCGCTTCGCGGAGAATCTGGCTGCGCTGTCCTCGGGCAAAGTGGTGCCGGAGTTCCCCGACGAGGCGCGGCTGCAGATGACCATCTACAGCGACGACAGGCAGCTGGACTACGGCAAGCTGTCCGAGGGCACGAAGGACACCGTGTTCCTGGCCTTCCGGCTGGCCGTGCTGGATCACCTGTTCCCGGAGGGCGGTGTCATCGTGCTGGACGATCCCTTTGCCGATATGGACCCCCAGCGCGTGAGCCGGTCCTGCGCCTTGCTGAAGGAATACGCGGCGCGCCACCAGATCATCGTGCTGACCTGCCGCGACGAGTACCTGCCCCTGCTGGAGGGGAACCAGGTGATGCTGACGCGTTAAAGACGCGAACGGACCGCCCTTGCGCAGGGCGGTCCGCAGTGATATAATTCGGATGGAAAAATAACGAAGGAGGGCGATTTCCCCATGTCCTGCACGACTATTCTCGTTGGCAAGAATGCCAGCAACGATCATTCCACCATGATCTCCCGTTCGGAGGATCTGCAGTTCGAGGTCAAGAAGATGACGGTGGTCCTGCCCAAGGATCAGCCCCGGAAGTACAAGAGCGTCCTGTCCCATGTGGAGATCGAGCTGCCCGACGATCCCATGCGCTACACCGCCTGCCCCCATGTCAGCGGCGAAAAGGGCATCTGGGCCGCCACGGGCATCAACGCCTGCAATGTGGGCATGACGGCCACGGAGACGCTGACCACCAACTCCCGCGTGCTGGCCGCCGATCCCCTGGTGGAGCTGCAGAAGGCCAAAAGCCGCCGTGAAAAGGAGATCCCCGGCGGCATCGGTGAGGAGGACATGGTGGTGATCACCCTGCCCTACGTCAAGACGGCCCGCGAGGCGGTGCTTCGCCTGGGCTCCCTGCTGGAGCAGTACGGCACCTATGAGAACAACGGCATCGCCTTCAACGACGAGAACGAGGTGTGGTGGCTGGACACCATCGGCGGCCATCACTGGATCGCCCGCCGCGTGCCCGACGACGCCGTGGTGATCAACCCCAACCAGTTCTTCACCGACACCTTCGATCTGGACGACGCCTTCGGCGCGAAGAAGGATCACCTGTGCTCCGCCGACCTGCGCGAGTTCATCCGCGACAATCATCTGGATCTGGGCCAGGACGGCGTGTTCAGCCCCCGCACTGCCTTCGGCTCCCGCTATGACTCCGACCACATCTACAACACCCCCCGCGCCTGGTTCATCGGCCGCTATCTGAACCCCACCAAGTACCGCTGGGACGGCCCCGACGCCGACTTCACGCCCGAGAGCGACAACATCCCCTGGAGCTTTGTGCCGGAGCACAAGGTCACGGTGGAGGACATGAAGTACATGCTCAGCTCCTACTATCAGGGCACGCCCTATAACCCCTACGGCAGCGACGACAAGCGCGGCGTCTATCGCCCCATCGGCATCAGCCGCACGGGCGTGACGTCCATCTGCCAGATCAGGCCCGACATGCCCGAGGAGATCAAGGCCGTGGAGTGGATCTGCTTCACCTCCGATTCCTTCGCCGCCATGATCCCGCTGTACGCCAACGTCAACAAGATCCCCGCCTACCTCAGCGACGTGTCGCTGGAGTTCAACTCCGAGCAGTTCTACTGGGCCAGCAAGCTGATCAACGTGCTGACCGACCACGACTTCGCCACCTGCATCCAGATCAATGAGCGCTATCAGCGCGCCGTCTTCGCCAAGACCGCCCGGCTGATCTGGGAGTACGACCACAGGATGACCGAGACCGGCGACTTCACGCTGACCGAGGAGGCCAACGAGAAGATCTGCGCCGTAGTCAAGGCCGCCACCAACGACGTGATGACGAAGCTGCTGCAGCAGGGCGCTCTGACCATGCGCAACGGCTTCCACCGCGCGGACCGGTAAGCTGACGAACGAATATCCGTCGATATGAAACAGGCGTGACCGAAGCGGTCACGCCTGTTTCTTCATGCTTGCCGGATCGCTCAGAGCGCGGTCAGCCTGCTTTTCAGCAGCGGGATTCCCTTCTCCGTCCACCATCCGTTGTCGACGCCGCCGGAGCTCATGCCTCCGTGGGCAAACTGCCTGATGACGGCAAAATCGCCGTATTCGTCGGTCAGCTCCTTGCCTGCGAGCGAACGGTACTCTCTCCTGATCCATGTTTCCAGCTCGTCGGGGGACATGATATCCATATCCTCCGCCAGCGCTTTCAGGTAGTCCCAGAAATACGGGTCTCCCCGGAAGCCCCACTGTTTCGGTCTTTCTTCAAATATGACTGACAGCTTCATGGTTTTTCTCCTCCTCTTCCGGCATGTCGCGCTCAGATCCCTTTTTTGTACAGCAGATACGAATGGACGCACGGGGCTAGGGACAGCGCCAGGATCAGCACCAGCAGCGCGACGACGCTCCACAGATGCAGCAGCGTCAGCAGCACCATGACGGCGCCACCCACCACCCAGAGGAAGCCCGCCATGCGGTGGGTGCGGTTCCAGTTCTCCTCGCTGTTCAGCGTCCAGGGCAGGCGGATGCCCACGGTGTAGTTCTGCTTCGTCTTGGGCAGGTAGTTGCCGATGACGATGAACAGAAGGCCCACCAGCAGCGGCACCACGGTCTCCACGTGCATGGGCGCCCCCAGCGCCGCGCCCAGGACCAGCGCGGAAACGAGGATCGTGACGGCGGGCACGGTCCAGACCGCCACGGCGCGCAGGGCCCCGTTCATGTTCTGTCTCTTCGGGTCGGCGTTCAGCACCAGCTGCAGCGCCAACTCCATCGCGGCCATCATCAGCGGGATGCCGAACACCGCGAAGGCGCGGCTCGACCAGCCATCGGGCGTGCCGCTCATGTCGAAATGCGTGGCGATCCGCTCCGGCAGACGGTCGTACAGCAGCGCGCCGGCCGGGATCGGCAGCAGACACAGAAGCGTCGTCAAAAGCAGTTCTTTCCTATTTTTCATCCGTGCTCACTCCTTTCAGACCCTGCAGCCACAGCAGCACCTCCTCCAGCACGGAGGCGTTGAGGCTGTAATAGATGAAGTTTTTCTCCCGCTTTTCAAACACGAGCCCGGCGTTTTTCAGCTGCGCCAGATGGTAAGACACCGACGCGCCCGCGATGTCGAAGTGGGCGGCGATGTCGCCGGCCGTCATGGTGCCGCCCTTGAGCATGTTCAGGATCTCCCGGCGCACCGGGTCGCTCAGAGCCTTCATCGTTTCGCTGAATCCCACGCGGATCGCCTCCTTTGTATTTAGAACTTTTTCTAAATAGATGGTACCACAAGGGATGGGCGTTGTCAACAGGTATTTAGAAATATTTCTAAATAGCGTGTGTGAAGAGCGGGAGGCCGAAGCCTCCCGCGCTGCTTTAAAAGATGTCATTGTCCGCGTCGCGGTTCCAGTGGTACTCCATGCGCCTGCAGATCGTTTCGGCCTCCTCCGCGCCAAACAGGTCCCGGACGAAGCCCAGCGCCATGTCGGTGCCCGCCGAGACGCCGGCGGAGGTGTAGTATTTGCCATCCGCGACCCATCGGGCCTGACGCTGCCACAGGACGTCGGGGCCGCAGGAGCGGACCCAGTCGAAGGCCGTCTTGTTGGAGGTGGCCCGACGGCCGTCCAGCAGGCCCGTGCGCGCCAGCAGCGCTGAGCCCGTGCAGACGCACAGGACGTAATCCGCCTGCTCCGCCAGCGCTTTCAGCCGGGCGAGGAACGCTTCATCCTTCGCCAGCGGGCGGCTGCCCATGCCGCCGGGGATCAGCAGCACGCCGCCGGGGGCCATGGTCTCCATGACCTCGGTCTCCACGGGGACGCCCTGCCCGCTGCGGACGATCCCGCCGTCCGGTGACAGATACCGCATCTCGCGGCCCGGGAGGCTGCCCAGCACCTCCACGGGGCCGAAGGCGTCCAGGACCGTGAAGTTGGGGTAAAGCAGGACGTTGATCGTCATTTCGCCCCTCCGTTCTGCGTGAACATGTCGGCCAGCAGACGCTTGCCGGTCTCGGTGCGGAAGATGCGGTCCTCCGCCGCGAGGATGGCGCTGTAGCGGTCGCCGGACTCGTGGAGGTTGACGAGGAAGTCGGCCTCGATGAGGATGCGGTAGTCCGGCGCGTCGTCGTTCGTATAGGTGTGGTGATGGCCCACGAGGTACTTGACCCGCTCGATCTGCGCCTCCGTGTAGCCGCCCAGCTGCCGCAGCAGCCTTTCGGCCTCGGGCGGGCCCTCCAGCTCCTGATACTTGCCCCCGGAGGAGCCGTATTTCTCAAGACTTGGCCTGATGCCGATGTCGTGGACGATGGCCGCCGTCTCCAGGATGAACTGGGTCTGCTCGTCCAGGCCCTCCAGCGTGCCGATGACGGCCGCCAGATCGTGGACCTTGACGAAGTGCTGGATGCGTCCCGCCGATCCGCGGTCATAGGACGCCATGGCGTCGATCAGAAGCGCGTGCTGTCTGTTCATGTTGTCTCTCCTTCCGCTGTGATACTCTCATTATATCCCATCCGGCGCTGTTGTCCAGCCCGTTTGCCGTCCGTTTTTCTTGACGCGGGACGGGGTCGGGGATAGAATAAACATACGGACCGCATTATTACTCAAGGAGGACCAACATGAAAAAGATCCAAGTTCTTTCCGTTCTGCTGGCGGTGCTGCTGGTGCTGCCCGGTATGGCGATGGCGGCGGAAAACGAAGCCCCGCACTTCACCGACGTGGCGCCGGGCGCATGGTACGCCGACGCCGTGGCCGACGTCAGCGCCAAGGGCCTGATGGCCGGCACGGCGGCCGATATGTTCAGCCCCGACATGGAGCTGACCCGCGGCCAACTCGTCACGATCCTGTGGCGCTACGCCGGGAGCCCCAAGGCTGAGGCCGCTCTGCCCGCCGACGCCGCCGAGGGCCAGTGGTACACCGACGCCGTCCGCTGGGCCGTTGAGAAGCAGATCACCAACCGCACGGGCGATTTCGGCGTCGGCGACGTGCTGACCCGCGAGGAGACCGCCCTGCTGTTCTGGAACTGCGCCAAGAGCATGGGCAAGGACGTCAGTGTGGGCGAAGACACGAACATCCTCGATTACGACGACGTCTTCGACATCACGGAGGGCTACGTCTCCCCCATCCAGTGGGCCGTGGGCTCCGGGCTGATGAAGGGCACGGCCGAGTGGACGCTGAGCCCTGCGGGGCATCTGACCCGCGCTCAGGCGGCGACGATGCTGGCCCGCTTCGGCCAGGCGCTGCGCGCCGGTCAGCCCCTGAACCTGTGGACCGAGGATGCCGCGGCTGCCAAGGCGCTGACGGACTACATGGCGGCCATCACCGACGATTCCAGCGACGATTTCATTCCCGTTGAGTACCGCATCGCGGTGTTCGATCTGGACGGCACGCTGTTCTGCGAGACCGACCCCAACTACTTCGATTACACGCTGCTCAAGTACCGCGTGCTGGAGGACCCCGATTACATCGACAAGGCCTCTGATTTTGAAAAAGAGGTCGCCAACAAGATCAAGGAGCAGAACGAGACCGGCAAGTCCTTCACCGGGCTGGAGGTCGATCACGGCAAGGCCGTCGCCTCTGCCTTCGCGGGCATGACCGTGGACGAGTTCAACGAGTATATCCAGCGCTTCAAGCAGCAGCCTATGCCCAGCTATCAGAACATGCTGCGCGGCGACGGCTGGTACCTGCCCATGATGCAGGTGGTCGATTACCTGAAGCAAAACGATTTCACGGTCTACGTCGTCAGCGGCACGGATCGTCTGATCGTCCGCGGCATCGCTTACGAGTCGCCCCTGGGCCTGCCCAACCGGCAGATCATCGGCTCCGATGAGGCCATCGTCTCCAGCAACCAGAACGGCGCGGACGGCCTCAATTACGTCTTCACCGAGGGCGACAAGCTGGTCCTCGGCGGTGATTTCCTGATCAAGAACCTGAAGATGAACAAGGTCTCCGTGATCATGCAGGAGATCGGCCAGCAGCCGGTGCTGTCCTTCGGCAACTCCACGGGCGACAGCAGCATGGCCGAGTACGTGACCAGCAACAACCCCTATAAGAGCCTGGCCTTCATGCTGTGCTGCGACGACACCGAGCGCGAGAACGGCAGCCAGTCCAAGGCGGACAAGATGTTCCAGCTCTGCGAGGAGTTCGACTGGGTGCCCGTGTCCATGAAGAACGACTGGCTGACGATCTACGGCGACGACGTGATCTATCAGCCCGCTTCCTGAAAGCTGAAAAAAACGGCCGCAGTCCCCCGGGACTGCGGCCGTTTCTATTGTCTGTTACATGTTGATCCAGCCGAAGGCGCTGGCGATGGAGCTGAGCAGGATGACGACGACGAACACCGGGCAGACGAAGCGGATCATGAAGTTGAACACGCCTCTGCGGCGGAAAGCGTGACCGCCCAGCGTGACCTCCTCCTCGACTTTCTGCAGGCCCATGTGTTTCGTGACGAGCAGGCAGATGGCCAGCGCGGCGACGGGCATCATGACGGAGTTCGTCAGGAAATCGAAGAAATCGAGGAACTGCATGCCGATGACCGTCACGTTCCCCAGCGGGCCGTAGCCCAGGCTGGACAGGGAGCCCAGCGCCAGCATGACGGCGGCCATCAGCGTGGTGCCTTTTCTGCGGCCCCAGCCGAACTCGTCGGAGAAGGTGGACACGGCGCTCTCGGTGAGCGCGATGGCGCTGGTCAGCGCGGCGAACAGCACGAGGACGAAGAACATGATCCCGATCAGACGGCCGAAGCTCATGTCGGCGAAGATCTTCGGCATGGTGACGAACATCAGCGACGGGCCCTTGTTCAGCGCGGCGGGATCGCCGCCGGAGAAGGAGAAGACCGCGGGGATGATCATCAGACCGGCCGTGATGGCGATGGCCGTGTCAAAGAACTCCACCTGGCGGGTGGAATCCTCGATGGCGACCTCCTTTTTCATGTAGGAGCCGAAGGTGATCAGAATGCCCATGGCGATGGACAGGGAGTAGAACATCTGGCCCATGGCCGACACGACGGTCATCCAGCTGAAATGGCTGAAATCGGGGATCAGAAAGTATCTGACGCCCGCCAGAGCGCCGGGGCGCGTCATGGAGTAAACGGCGATGATCACGGCCAGAACGGCCAGCACCGGCATCATGAAGCGGGAGACGCGCTCGATGCCCTTCTCCACGCCGCTGTAGATGACGGCCAGCACCAGCGTGGTGAACACGCAGAACCACAGCTCCGCCTGCGCGCCGTTTGTGATGAACGCGCCGAAGAAGCCGTCGGCCGCCACAACGTCAAGATCGCTGTGCAGGTACTCGAACAGGTACTTGCACACCCAGCCGCCGATGACGGAGTAATAGGGCACGATGAGGATGGGGATGATCGCGTTGATCCAGCCACCCGCGCGCATGAACGGGCAGGTGCAGTAGTGGGCGAAGGCGCCCACGGGACTCTTCTGGGTGGAGCGGCCGATGGCCGTCTCGGCGATGATCATCGTATAGCCGAAGGTCAGCGCCAGCAGGATGTACACCAGCAGGAAGACGCCGCCGCCGTGCTTGGCCGCCAGATACGGGAAACGCCAGATGTTGCCCAGTCCGACGGACGCGCCGGCCGCTGACAGCACGAAGCCCAGCTTGCCGGTGAACGAGCCTCTTGTATTGTGTTCCATAAAAAAAGACCCTCCTTTGGGTAGCCTTATTATCATACACCCAAAGGAGGGAAAAAGCTATTGTTATTTTTACATCTTTCAGCTGCCGCGGACCCAGGCGCGGACCTGCTCCTCGGCGTCGGGGACCTTGTTGGCGCTGACGGACAAGCCCTCGATCACCTCGCACTCCGGCTCCAGCAGACGGATGGAGTCAAGCGTTTTGGAAAAGCCGCTGCCGCCGTGGGTGATCGTGACGTGCAGCGTCTTGCCCGCGAAGTCGTTCTCTTCAAAGAAGGTGTACAGCGCCATGGGCAGGTCGCCCCACCAGTTGGGGAACACGAGGTAGACGGTCTCGGCGTCCGCCAGCCCCTCGACAGTCGAGGTGATCGCGGGGCGGGCCTTGTCCTTCTGCTCCTGCTTGGCCTGATCGATGGTCTCGTTGTAATCACCGGGATAGACGGGCTCGGTGAGGATGGCCTGGGCCTCCACGCCAAGCTCGTCGGCGGCCCAGGAGGCCAGCAGCTGAGCGTTGCCCATCAGCGTACCGCCGGATACGACGGTGCTGGCGCTGGCGACGGCGTCCATGTCGGCGGGAAAATCGGTGTTGCCCATACGGCTGAAATAGAGCACCACGGGCACGCTCTCGCCGGGCTCATCGGGATCGTCGGAATGGATCTCGGGCTCGGGTGCCACGGGCGCCGTCACGGGCTCCGACGCTTTGGCGGGCTCGGACGTCTTGGCGGGCTTCGTCTCCGCCGGGGCGGGCTGCTCCTGCGCGCCGCAGGCCGTCAGCAGCAGGGCGCACAGCAGGCAGAGGATCAAAATCGTTTTCGTTTTCATAGCTTCCCTCCGTGTACGGTTTTTATCACTGTACATTATAAGACGCCCCGAGACCGGATGCAATTCCGATTTCGGGGCGTTTCGATCAGTTTTGCTTATTTATTGTGCTTGTAGTCCAGCACGTACACCGCCGCCGAGATCGCGATGGCGATCAGCATGTAGTAGGCGGGGCTGACCTTCGTGAAGTAGCAGAAGAACAGGCAGACGGCCAGCGGGATCAGGTAGTACAGCGCGTCCTTTTTGCTCTTCAGCACTGTCTGGGCCACCAGACCGCCGAACAGCGCGGGGACCACGTAGTCGAAGGCGGGCTTGAGCACCGGTGCCTGGATCACCGGCTGCAGCGGCGCGGACAGCAGCACGCCGATCAGCACCACGGCGATGGACGTGATGACCGACGCGCCGCAGGCGAGGATCGCCAGCGTGTGGCACTCGTCGGTGTTGGGCTCGATGCCCAGAGAGTTGATGGTGCCGATGGTAGCGGGCATGCGCAGATTCGTCACGTTGCCCGTGATGTAGCTGAGATACAGCGCGCCGGGGCCCATGACCGACATATAGCCGATGGTCTCCGAGGGCAGATAGGGCGCCATGAACAGCACCACGGCCACGAAGCCGGGCCAGAGGGCCTTGAAATCGGGCCAGATGTGATAGATGGAGCTGGCGGCCACGGGCAGCGCCGACATGGCCAGCAGCAGGAGCAGGCTGGAGCCGATGCCGAAGCGGTGGACCCAGCGCTGATAAGCGGACGTCTTGTTCATCATACTCCCCTCCCCTTAAAAGATGATGCAGGCGGCCGCCATGGCGGCGACCATGCTGATGGTCATGATGTAGTCGGACAGCCATCTGAGCTTCTCGTTTTTGTTCTTGAGCCAGGTCAGAAGCGCGCCGACGGCGAAGCTGATGCAGAAGACGACGCCCTTGGTGCTCATGGCGCTGAAGCCGTAGGACACGGACACGTAGGCCATGATGCCCGCCAGGCACCCGCCGCCCACGGCGAGGACCAGCTTGAGGTCGATCTTTTCGGCCTTTTCGTAAATCATCGAGATGGGCTTGATGGCCAGAGCCGACCACAGCACACAGGCACTGCCGCCCACGGTCATCACCCACAGGCAGGCGATCCAGCCCTCGGCGCTGAAGGCGCCGACCTCGAAGGTCTCGCCCAGGCACGACAGCGCCGTGGACGCGGCATAGGTCTCGTAATACGCCGAGCCGATGACGGACAGGCGCAGCCAGGGCAGCGGCACGCCCAGCAGCGGCGTCAGTGAGAACAGCACCAGCAGCACGGGCAGCGTGGGCATGATACTGATGGTGGTGCCCGTGGTCAGGCCCTTTTTCAGCTGCTCGGCGCTGAGGCCGATCTCCTCGCCGTGCTTCCAGGCGCGTCTCATATAAATCAGGCACTGTCCGACAACGGCCAGCAGCAACACGCCGACCCAGACGAACAGCCATTTGTCATTGCAGATCTCTGTGTAACGCATGATAATCTCCTTCTCCCTGCAAAATTGCCAACGGCTATTATACATCAAAGATTTTTCGGAAACAATCAGCATTTTACTGTTTCTGATACTTATATCGATTCAATATATGGTAAAAATGATGTCGCCTTACATCGCGCGGGAGTTGCTTTTCCGTCCGGCGTCATGTAAAATAAGGGGGACTATTTGACAAAGGTGATCATATGCTGACCATTTCCGACGTGAGCATCTCCTTCCCCGGGCAGACGCTCTTCAAAAATGTTGATCTCAAGTTCACCGACGGCAACTGCTACGGCATCATCGGCGCCAACGGCGCCGGGAAGTCCACGTTCCTGCGGATGCTGTCGGGCCAGCTGGAGCCCACCACGGGCACCATCTCCATGACGCCCAACACCCGCATGTCGGTGCTGAAGCAGGACCACTTCGCCTACGACGAATACACGGTCCTCGACACGGTGATCATGGGCAACAAAAAGCTCTACGACATCGGCAAGGAAAAGGACGCCATCTACGCCAAGCCCGATTTCTCCGACGAGGACGGCATGCGCGTGGCGGAGCTGGAGACGCAGTTCGCCGAGATGGGCGGCTGGGAGGCCGAGAGCGACGTGTCGAAGCTGATCCAGGGCCTCGGCCTCAGCGAGGCGATCCTCTACGCCCCCATGGCGGAGCTGAAGGACGACGAGAAGGTCAAGGTGCTGCTGGCCCAGGCGCTGTTCGGCAATCCCGAGATCGTGCTGCTGGACGAGCCGACCAACGAGCTGGACCTCAACGCCGTGCGCTGGCTGGAGGATTTCCTCTTCGACTACCCCGGCACCGTGCTCGTGGTGTCCCACGACCGCCATTTCCTCAACAACGTCTGCACCCACATCGTCGATATCGACTATGGGAAGATCAAGATGTATGTGGGCAACTACGAGTTCTGGTACGAGTCCAGCCAGCTGATCCAGCGGCTGATCAAGGCGCAGAACAAGCGCGCGGAGGAGAAGATCGCCGAGCTGCAGACGTTCATCGCCCGCTTCTCGGCCAACAAGTCGAAATCCCGGCAGGCTACCTCCCGCAAAAAGCTGCTGGACAAGATCACCGTGGAGGAGATGCCGGCCTCCAGCCGGCGGTATCCCTTCGTGGGCTTCACCCCCAGCCGCGAGCCGGGCAAGGACATCCTGGCGGTCAACGATCTGTACAAGGAGGGGCCCGACGGTCTGCCGCTGCTGAACCATATCTCCTTCCGTCTCGACCGCACGGACAAGGTGGCGTTCCTCTGCGACAACCCCCTGGCCGTCACGGAGCTGTTCCGCATCCTCATGGAGGAGGTCGAGCCCGACGGCGGCAGCTTCAAATGGGGCGGCACCATCACCACCTCCTATTTTCCCAAGGACAACGGCGCGTTTTTCGACGGCGTGGACCTGAACCTCATCGAGTGGATGCGCCAGTACACCACCACCGAGGACACCGAGACATTCCTCCGGGGCTTCCTGGGGCGGATGCTGTTCTCCGGCGACGAGGTGTACAAGCCCGTGAAGGTCCTCTCCGGCGGCGAGCGCGTGCGGTGCATGCTGTCGCGGATGATGCTGTTCGGCTCCAACGCGCTGGTGCTGGACCAGCCGACGAACCACCTGGATCTGGAATCCATCACGGCCGTCAACAACGGCCTGCGCGACTTCAAGGGCGTGGTGCTGTTCACCTCCCACGACCATGAGTTCATCCAGACCATCGCCAACCGCATCATCGAGATTACCCCGGAGGGCTGTATCGACAGGCGGTGCACCTACGACGAGTTCATCGAAATGGGGTTCGTCAAATGAGCGAGCAACCGAAGCCGCCCTTTGACGACGACGATCCCGACCGCGACGAGCTGGAGGATTTCCTCTTCTATCGAAAGCTGGAGGAAAACGGCGGGAGGCCCCCGCATGGCATGCTGACGGGCGGATGCTTCTTCATCCTGCCGCTGGCGGCGTTGCTGGCCGCGGCGCTGTATTTTCTCCTGACGAAATTATACTGAGAAATCGGTCTTCATGCGCTGTAAAACTCACAGCTTTACAGCGCTTTTGTTATGCGCATTTTTACTTCTTCCCTCACCTTTCGCGCCCTGCGGCATACAATAAAGGCAGAGAGCAAACGGAAGGAGCGTCTTGAGAGTATGATCGTCGATCTGCAGCACGTCAGTCTGACCTATCAATCGCCCGACGGGGAGGTGGAGGCGTTGCGAGACGTCACTTTCGACGTCCGCGACGGGGAGTTCATCAGCCTCGTGGGGCCGTCGGGATGCGGGAAATCGACGCTGCTGTCGATCATCTGCGGGCTGGAGCGCCCCACGTCCGGGCAGGTGTGTCTCGACGGAGAGCCCGTCACAGGGCCCACGGCGCGCATCGGCTACATGCCTCAGAAGGATCAGCTGTTCCCCTGGCGGTCCATCTGGAGCAACGTGCTGCTGGGGCCGGAGCTGCGGGGCGAGACCGCTCTGCGGCGGGACCGGGCCCAGGAGCTCCTGGAGCGCTACGGTCTCGCGTCCTTCGCCCGCAAAACGCCCTCCCAGCTCTCGGGCGGCATGCGTCAGCGGGTCGCCCTGATCCGCACGCTGGTGCCGGACCCGGAGATCCTGCTGCTCGACGAGCCGTTCTCCGCGCTGGACTACCAGACGCGGCTGAGCGTCTCGGCCGACATTTACGGCATCATCCGCCGAGAGAGGAAGACGGCGCTGCTGGTGACCCACGACATCTCCGAAAGCGTCAGCCTGTCCGACCGGGTGGTGGTGCTGTCGGGGCGGCCGGGGCGCGTCAAGGCGATCCACGACCTGGCGGCCCTGCGGGGCCTGCCGCCCATGGCGCGGCGGGAGCGCGACGACTTCCGCCGCTGCTTCAACGAGATATGGAAGGAGCTTGATGTCAATGCCTGACGGGATCTCGGCCCAGAGGGCCCGCTATCTGGCAGGGCGCAGGAGGGCGCGGCTGGCCGTCCACGGTCTGCGGGCGCTGCTGCTCCTGTCCTTTTTCGCCGGCTGGGAGCTCGCGGCCCGGGCCGGCGTCATCGATCCGTTCATTTTCAGCTCCCCCTCCCGGGTGATGCGCACGCTGATGACCATGGGGGTGTCCGGGGAGCTGACGGTCCACCTGCTGGCGTCTCTGGCCGAGACGGCGGCGGGGTTCCTGCTGGGCACGGCGCTGGGGACGCTGATCGCCGTGATGCTGTGGTGGAGCCCCTTTCTCGCCCGGGTGCTGGACCCGGTGCTGGTGGTGCTGAACGCGCTGCCGAAAACGGCGCTGGGGCCGATCTTCATCGTGTGGATGGGGGCCGGGCCCGGGGCCATCATCACCATGACGCTGGCCATCTCCCTGATCGTCACGATCCTCGACATGCACGGCGGCTTCACCGCCACCGACCCCGAGA
>SVKN01000025.1:0-22918 GCA_015068445.1 Oscillospiraceae bacterium
CGCGTGCTCAGAATTCCGCGCGAAAGGCCCAGCCGCAGGCTGGGACACGCGTGCTCAGACGGAGGGGGCGCCGAGGAAGGGGAGGGCTGAGCAGCGCCCGCCGCGCCGCCGTCCGCGTGCCTCCCTCCGACAAAAAAGCCCCGCTTTCGAGGCGTACTTTGTAAGAAAGGTGCCCCGAGACTTTTGCTTGCTCTCGTCTACACCTCATCCGACCTCGCTTCGCTCGGCCGCCTTCCCCTCAAGGGGAAGGCTTGCGGAGTGCGCGGGCCTGTGGCTTCCCCTTGAGGGGAAGCTGTCAGCTGCAAGGCTGACGGATGAGGTGGTTAACGGATGCCACGTCGCTTCGCTCCTTGCAACAATAGCAGCTTCTCAGAAAAAGTTGTTGAGCTAGGGTATAACTACCTAAACGGATATGAAATAGGCGTGACCATTGCAGTCACGCCTATTTTGTCTCTTGGATTTTGTGGGGCAAAATCCGATGCTCGTTATAGATGCGGACAATAAAAAACCTGTTCGACAAACTTGACAAACATTAGCAAGATTTACCTCTGCATCCGCTAATTACTCAGAATTCCTTGGATTCCCCTACAGAAACCAAACGGAAATAACCAACAGGTTATCCTTTGAAAGATTCTTTCTTGTATCCATCCCAGAACGCAGCGGCATTGGTTGTAACGTTTGTGCAGAAACTGCTGTATTTTTCAGGAATATGAAAGCCCGGCGGAATGAGGGTGACAACACAATCAGGGAGATGCCGGTGTCCTTCCAGATCATAACCGTAAGTCATGTGGATATTGAACCAATAAAGATTCTTTGCCCAATAACCCTGCATGAACGCCACACCGTCCAGGTCGGAATTCCGGTGAATATTCAGTTTCCTTCCAGCAATAAGTTCCGCGCGCATTTCCTCCAGAGAAAGAGGAATTTCATTAGAATCAGTCACGTATTCCTGCATGTCGGAATCGATCATCGCCCATTTTCTCATTTCAGGTAGCCATACCAGATTAACGACATGGCAGTCCTGATCAAGCTCATCTTCAGGAAGACAAGTAACGAAGCGATTCGTGATATCGATGGAAAGTAAAAGCTCGCTTAACAGAACAGCATGCCACCTGCAATTAAATCCAGTGGAAACACGTTGCGCATATTCCCAAAGTGTAATGGCGTTAAGCTCCTGTATCTGTTCTTTTTGGTTGTCGTGCGGAATATGATCAGACACAAATTTGCTGATCTTCCGTGCTTTTTCCCAAGTGGACAGGTTGGATACGGCAATCCTGTCGAGATCCAGCTTTGCATTACGTTTGAAATACCTGCGAAGTTCTTCAGAACGGGTCGGATCCACCAAATCCAGCGATTTATAAGGAAAAGGTTCTTCCGTATATGGTGCGCATGCCTGTAGTTTCTGAATCATTTCGTTTGTGCTGATTGCCATATTGATTCCTCCATAGAGTCATGACGGATATTCCCATCGTTCCAGTCCTTTTGGTTGCTCCTATACAATTATCGAGTTATCGCTTAAATCGTTTGCAAGCCGCATAGAGTCCGTAACCGACAGCAACTCCTATTGTATTCAGAATCAGATCATCGATATCGGAAGCCCTGGAAGGAAAAGGCAGCTGCAGAATCTCTGTGCACAGAGAAATAAACGCACCGGCTGAAACCACTTTCCAAAAACAAAACAAGTCCCAACACCCAGAAGCCGAGATTTTGATTCCCGAATATCTTTATCCAGCGCACCATTTACTGACCTCCACAAATCAGCTTGACAAACATTAGCAAGATTTGCTTAATCGATCGTTCTGATAATAGAGCCGGGTCTGGGCTCCTCGATACCGTCACCGTCATTTTCTTTGGAATCACTTATCTCGATGAAACACAGTTTCCTGCGGTCATAGTCCCAATGCGGTTCTTTGTACCAGTGATTCATCAGGCGCACGTGCTCCCGCACTCTTCTTTCCCAGAACTCAGGCGGGAAAGCGTGATGCAGTAAACGCAGAAAACTTTCGAACCCATAAAGACGCGAGTCTTCAATGGCGTTGTAGTCATAGTTTTTGTGTTCTATGTACAGCCATTTGCCGTCTTCAGCGTGATCCCTGCAATATCGCCAGGTCTTCCGCGCGGGAGGGTCGGGTTCGTGGATAAAGCGGCACACCTGTTCAAGCTGCCACCAGCGCAGATCGTCTTCATCTTTCGCGCGATATACTACGGCAGCGTCTCCGCCGCGCTCACCTTCATGCATCACGGTCAGCCCGTCAAGATACTCTCCTGCAAAGCAGTCTATCGGCTGGTCGGCCACTTCCTTCGGAAGATGTGCGTGTATCCATTTTTCATCCGGTCTCATTTCTGATGAACTCCTGCAAATACCGATTTGTTTTAGTCATTATACCATTGCCGACCGGTGTAGTCAATGAAGCAAAAGGGGGCGCTTCCTTACGAAGTGCCTCCCTCGTGGGACTTTTGTTTTACAGGCTCTTGCCGAAGCGGTACAGCTCTTCGTGCTTTTCGGGGGACTTGTTCTGCTTGCCGTTGGCGGTGAAGATGCCGGCGTTCTCCACGCCCCAGTACTCCACGATGGACTGGAAATACTCGGTGATGGCGGCGGAGTAGACGTATTTGCTGCCGGAGCTCATGATCAGCGCGACCTTCTTGACGTTCTGCGGGATGTTGAAGGCGTAGGTGCGGTGGATCACGGCCTGCAGCTGGGCGCTGAGGGTGAAGAAATAGATGGGCGAAGCGAAGACGATCATGTCGCTGGACAGGAACTCGGGGTAGAGCTGCTGCATGTCGTCCTGGATGGCGCACCTGCCCTCGCCCTTGGTGTGGCAGTATTCGCAGGCCATACATCCCTTGACGTTCATCCGCGTGACGTCGTAGATATTGACCTCGTGCCCGGCCTCCCGGGCGCCGTCTGCGAACGCGCCGACCATGTCGGAGGTGGGGCCGCTGACGTGGGGACTTCCGTTGAGTACGAGAATTTTCATTGCATTAACCTCACTTTACTTCCTCCAGCGACAGCGTCACCGTGACGTCGCCCTCGCCGAGGATCGATTTCAGATCGTTCACGTCCGTCAGCCGCCCCAGCCGCGTCAGGCTCCAGCGGTTGACGTCGTAGTACAGCGCCAGCGTCTTCCCCTGATAAAGGATCACGTCGCCGGCGGCGGTAGTCAGCTGCTCGTTGTTCTCCGGCAGCGTGAAGGGCAGGGGACCCGACTTTTCAAAATTGCCGTAATCCTCCAGCTCCAGCGTCACCGGCCCCTTCTCCAGCTGCTCCGTCAGCGCGCTGACGGAGCTGTTGTCGGCCAGCTCGGCGTACAGCACGTGATCGTTCACATCGATGCGCAGCATCATCACGCCTTCCTCCTCCTCTTCCGCAGGGGGCGCGGCGGGCTCCTCCGCCGCTGGCGCAGACTCGTGCGTCTCCGGCGCGGGCGTCACGGCGGGCGCAGCGGCGCCGCAGGCCGTCAGGAACAGCGCCAGCGTCAGGGCGATCAGCTTGAACTCCATTTGATTGCCTCCCGGTTTTTTATTTGAATACAGTATAACAGATCATTCGCCTATACACAAATACCTATATCAAATAGATTTCCATATCTGAAATGCATAAGAAATACGTCCGTTGGGCGATTGACAGCGGGGCGGATGTTGTTTATAATATGTTTATATTTTGAATGGCTAATATTTAGCTTGCTGACCGATAAACGATTTCGAAACCACAGGAGGAGCTTATGGTAAAGATCATGACCGATACAGCCTCCATGTTCACGCCGGTCAAAGGGGCGGAGCTGGGGATCGATGTGGCGGCGCTGACCGTGACCATCGGGGGAAAGACGTACCGGGAGAACGTGGAGATGTTCCCCGAGCCGTTCCTCAAGCTGATCCGCGAGGGCCACGTGCCCTCGTCCTCCCAGCCGTCGCCAGGCGACGTGGAGGACATGTTCCGCAAGGCGACCGCAGATGAACCGATCCTGTACATCACCATGGCCGACGGCCTGTCGGGGACATACGCCTCCGGCTGCGCCGTGCGGGAGACCATGGAGAATAAAGAATACATCACCGTGCTGGATTCCCGGACCCTCTGCGGCCCCGAGGGCGCGCTGGTGCGCAAGGCCCATCGGCTGGCGCAGGAGGGGCTGACCGTCCGGGAGATCGTCGAACAGCTGCAGGAGAACATTAAAAGCAACAAGTCGTTCCTGATCCCTCAGGATTTCGGCTATCTGCGCCGCGGCGGGCGTCTGTCCCCGGGCGCGGCCCACGTGGGCGGCCTGCTGAAGCTGGTGCCGCTGCTGGTCCAGAGCGAGAGCGGCCGCAGCCTCGACAAGGCCGCGCTGTGCCGCAACTTCACCAAGGCCGTGGAGAAGGTCATCGACGGCTTCAAGCGCTGGGGCGTGGACGAGCGGTACCTGATCTCCATCAGCCACGCCGACACCTTCGAGCAGGGCAGCCACGCCTATTCCATGCTGTCCAACGCCTTCCCCGGCGCCGCGCTGGAGCTCAACGACCTGACGCCCGTCTTCATCACCCAGGGCGGCCCCAGCTGCGTGTCCATCCAGGCCATCATGAGAGTATAACGAAGGCCGCCCGCAAGGGCGGCCTTTTTCAATTGTCAATTCGCCCTTCAACTAAAAAACGCCCCCGCGGGGCGTTTTTCTTATCTCAGCACGTTCAGATCGTCGGGCAGGCCGAAGTAGATGGTCTCTGTGCCGTCCTCGTCCCTGACGTAGAGGCTGGGGACGCCCACGCGGCCCTGCTGACGG
Organism: Oscillospiraceae bacterium; assembly: GCA_015068445.1. Taxonomy (GTDB): domain Bacteria; phylum Bacillota; class Clostridia; order Oscillospirales; family Butyricicoccaceae; genus RGIG1902. The sequence continues at coordinate 4,755 of SVKN01000025.1, forward strand.
ATGGGCTCGAAGGCGGGATGGTGGTCGCGCAGCTTGAGGAACTGCTTCAGCGGCCCCATGCCTGAGGTGATGTCCACGTAGCCGTATTTGATGTCGGTCTGGGAAAGAGCCTCTTTCACCGGGGGACAGCTGGGTCAGTGCTCGCTGGAGTACATGATGACGCGTTTCATGGCGGTCGCTCCTTCATTCAAAATAGCTATAAATAATAAATCTATTATAGCGTAAAACAATAAAGCAGTCAAGCCCGGGGCCTTTGTGGGAAGTGACGGAGGATCGTTTCTTTTTTCACGCAAAATCTGCAATTTTTTTGCGCAATAAGCGCCCTTTTTCCTTGAAAAAGTGAATGTTTTCCGCTATAATCATATTGTTTGAGCTCGGCGGCACCGCCGTCAATAAACATGATTGGGAGAAATGAGAGACATGGATTATCTGAAGAAGTCCGTCCGCGACATCGACGTCAAGGGGAAGAAGGTCCTGCTGCGCTGCGATTTCAACGTGCCCCAGGACGCCGACGGCGCCATCGCCGATGACAAGCGCATCCGCGAGGCACTGCCCACCATCCGCTACCTGATCGACCAGGGCGCGGCCGTCATCATCTGTTCGCACCTGGGCCGTCCCGGCGGCGAGCGCAAGATGAAGTTCACCCTGACCCCCGTGGCCAGCTATCTCAGCGAGCTGCTGGGCCAGCACGTCATGATGGCCTTCGACTCCGTGGGCAACGACGCCAAGCGCGTCTGCGACGCCGTCAAGCCCGGCGAGGTCGTCATGCTGGAGAACCTGCGCTTCAATCCCGGCGAGGAGGGCAACGATCCCGAGTTCGCCTTCCGTCTGGCCTCTCTGGCCGACGTTTACGTGTTGGACGCCTTCGGCAGCGCGCACCGCGCCCATGCCTCCATGGTGGGCGTCGCCAAGTACATCCCCGCCGTCTGCGGCCTGCTGATCGAGAAGGAGCTGGGCGTCATGGGCAAGGCCATGGTCGCGCCGGAGCATCCCTTCGTCGCCATCATGGGCGGCAGCAAGGTCCACGACAAGCTGGGCCTGCTGAACAGCTTCATCGGCAAGTGCGACGCGATCCTCGTGGTGGGCGGCATGGCCTACACGTTCTTCAAGGCCAACGGCGGCGAGATCGGTGAGTCGATCTACGACGGCAAGAGCCTGGAGCTGGTCCGCGGCCTGTACGCCGAGGCGGAGAAGAAGGGCACGAAGATCTATCTGCCCGTGGACACCGTCATCGCCGACAAGTTCAGCAACGACGCCAACTACCGCGTGGTCCCCGCCGGCTGCATCCCCGCGGGCTTCATGGGCATGGATATCGGCCCGAAGACCGTGGAGGAGTTCGCCAGACTCATCCATGAGGCGAAGACCGTCGTCTGGAACGGCCCCGCCGGCGTCTTCGAGATGCCCAACTTCGCCCACGGCACCGAGGGCATCGCCCGCGCCGTGGCTGAAAGCGACGCCGTGTCCATCATCGGCGGCGGCGACTCCGCCGCGGCCATCGAGGGCCTGGGCCTGCAGGATCAGGTGACCCACGTCTCCACCGGCGGCGGCGCGGCCATCCAGTTCCTGGAGGGCGCGGAGCTCCCCGGCATCGCGGCGCTGCTGGATAAATAAAGAAACGGAAGTCCGTAACAATGAACAGAAGGTACAGAAAGACACTGATCGCCGCCAACTGGAAGATGAACCGTCTGCCCGGCGACTGCCGGGACTTCATCGCCTCCCTGCGGGAATACGCCGCCGGGGCCAGGTGGTGCGATATGATCCTTTGCGTTCCCTATACCCATCTGCCCGCCGCGATCAAGGCGGCCAAGGGCGTCAAGGTCGCCATCGGCGCGCAGAACTGCCATGGGGAGGCCGCCGGCGCCTACACCGGCGAGGTCTCCTGCCGCATGCTGGCCGATCTGGGCGTCAAGTACGTCATCGTCGGCCACAGCGAGCGCCGCGCCATGTGCGGCGAGACCGACGAGCAGGTGAACAAGAAGCTGCTGGCCGCGCTGTCCTGCGGCCTGCGCCCCATCCTCTGCGTGGGCGAGCCGCTGAACGTCCGCGAGGCCGGGGCCGAGCTGGACTACGTCCGCGTGCAGCTGAAAATGGCCCTCAAGGGCGTGGACGAGCGCAGCCTGCGCCACGTGGTCATCGCCTACGAGCCCATCTGGGCCATCGGCACGGGCCGGGTGGCGACGCCCGAGCAGGCCGACCGCGTGGGCGAGACGATCCGCGAGACGCTGCGCTCCGTCTACGGCGCCAGGGCCGCCCGCGGCGTTTCCATCCTCTACGGCGGCTCCGTCAGCCCGGAGAACGCGCAGCAGCTGTTCTCCATGCCCGACGTGGACGGCGGCCTCATCGGCGGCGCGTCTCTGGACGCCGACAGCCTCAAGGCCATCGCCGACGCGGCGAATCAGTAAAAAACGCGGCCTGCCGGTGCGGCGGCTGCGAGGAAAGAAGAGATAGCATGAAGAAAACACTTGCTTTGATGATCCTCGACGGCTACGGCTGCGGCGACGGGGGAAAGGGCGACGCCATCGCTTTCGCCGCGACGCCGAACATGGATCATCTGTGGAGCACCCGTCCTCATGCGCATCTGCAGGCGTCCGGCCTGGCGGTCGGCCTGCCTGAGGGCCAGATGGGCAACAGCGAGGTGGGCCACACCAACATCGGCGCGGGCCGCGTCGTCTATCAGGAGCTGACCCGCATCACCAAGGAGATCCAGGACGGCGACTTCTTCAAAAACGAAGAGCTGCTGGCCGCCATCGATCACGCCAAAAAGACCGGCGGCCGCGTGCACCTGTACGGCCTGCTGAGCACCGGCGGCGTGCACAGCCACCTGACCCACCTGTTCGCCCTGATCGACATGTGCGAGAAGGCCGGCGTCAAGAGCTTCGTCCACTGCTTCCTGGACGGCCGCGATGTGCCGCCCAAGTCCGGCGCGGATTTCGTCCGTCAGCTGTGTGAGCATATCGAGGGCACGAGCTGCACCGTGGGCGTCGTCTCCGGCCGCTACTACGCCATGGACCGCGACAAGCGCTGGGAGCGCCTGGTGCTGGCCTACAACGCCCTGACCAAGGGCGAGGGCGAGCACGTGGCCGACCCCGTCCAGGGCGTGCTGCAGAGCTATGAAAACGGCGTCACCGACGAGTTCGTCGTCCCCTTCGTCTGCGACGAGACCGCCGTGATCCGTCACGAGGACAGCGTCATTTTCTACAACTTCCGCCCCGATCGCGCCCGCGAGATCACCCGCGCCCTGTGCGACCCCGATTTCGACGGCTTCCCCCGGGACGGCGGCATGATCTGCCCCTATTACGTCTGCTTCACCCAGTATGACGCCTCCATGCCCAACGTCCACGTGGCCTTCAAGCCCCAGACGCTGGACAACATCTTCGGCGAGTACATCGCCGCCAACCATCTGACCCAGCTCCGCATCGCCGAGACCGAGAAGTACGCCCACGTGACGTTCTTCTTCAACGGCGGCGAGGAGAAGCAGTTCGAGGGCGAGGACCGCATCCTCGTGGCGTCCCCCAAGGTCGCCACCTACGACATGCAGCCCGAGATGAGCGCCATCGAGGTCACGGACAAGTGCTGCACCGCCATCGAAAGCGGCAAGTACGACGTGGTGATCCTCAACCTGGCCAACTGCGACATGGTCGGCCACACCGGCGTCTTCGAGGCCGCCGTCAAGGCCGTCGAGACCGTGGACGCCTGCGTGGGCCGTCTGGTCGCCTCCATCGAAAAGATGGGCGGCAAGGCGCTGATCACCGCCGACCACGGCAACGCCGACAAGATGCTGGACGAGGAGGGCAAGCCTTTCACCGCCCACACCACCGCGCTGGTGCCCCTGATCCTCGTGGGCGACGACCGTCCGCTGAACGACGGCCGCCTGTGCGACCTGGCCCCCACCATGCTTCAGCTCCTGGGCCTCGAGCAGCCCAAGGAGATGACCGGCGTCAGCCTGCTGAAATAGTTTAGCGACACCTTTATATTAAATATAAGGAGATTAGTATCATGAAAAAGATGATCGAGATCATTGACGTCCTGGGCCGCGAGGTCATGGACAGCCGCGGCAACCCCACCGTTGAGGTCGAGGTTTACGTGGACGACGGCATGCAGGTCTATATGGGCCGCGCTGCCGTTCCCTCCGGCGCTTCCACCGGTATCTTCGAAGCCTGCGAGCTCCGCGACGGCGACAAGGCCCGTTACGGCGGCAAGGGCGTCACGAAGGCTGTTGAAGCTGTCAACGGCGAGATCGCCGACCTGCTGATCGGCATGAACGCCCTGGATCAGATCGCCATCGACAAGGCCCTGATCGATCTGGACGGCACCGCCAACAAGGACCGTCTGGGCGCCAACGCCATCCTGGGCGCCTCCCTGGCCTGCGCCAAGGCTTCCGCCGAGGCTCTGGGCCTGCCCCTGTACGCCTATGTGGGCGGCTGCAACGCCTACACCCTGCCCGTCCCCATGATGAACATCCTCAACGGCGGCGCTCACGCCACCAACAACGTTGAGATCCAGGAGTTCATGGTCATGCCCGTGGGCGCTCCCTCCTTCAAGGAAGGCCTGCGGATGTGCGCCGAGGTCTTCCATGCCCTGAAGTCCGTCCTGAAGCAGAACGGCACCCCTGCTGCCGGCGTCGGCGACGAGGGCGGCTACGCCCCCAACCTGAAGAAGGATGAGGACGCCCTGAAGGTCATCGTGGAGGCCATCGAGGCCGCCGGCTACAAGCCCGGCGACGACTTCCGCATCGCCATCGACGCCGCCTCCTCCGAGTGGTGGAGCGACGAAGAGCAGTGCTACATCCAGCCCAAGAGCGGCAAGAAGATGACCCGCCAGCAGCTGGTCCGCATGTGGAAGACCTTTGCCGAGAAGTACCCCATCATCTCCCTGGAAGACGGCATGGCCGAGGAAGACTGGGAGGGCTGGAAGCTGCTCACCAAGGAGCTGGGCAACAAGATCCAGCTGGTGGGCGACGACCTGTTCGTCACCAACACCCAGCGCCTGGCCAAGGGCATCGAGCTGGGCGTCGCCAACGCGATCCTGATCAAGGTCAACCAGATCGGCACCCTGACCGAGACCCTGAACGCCATCAAGATGGCGAACCGCGCCGGCTACACCGCCGTCATCTCTCACCGCTCCGGCGAGACCGAGGACGTCACCATCGCCGACCTGTCTGTCGCCCTGAATGCCGGCCAGATCAAGACCGGCGCCCCCAGCCGCACCGACCGCGTGGCCAAGTACAACCAGCTGCTCCGCATCGAGGAAGAGCTGGACGAGGTCGCCGAGTTCCCCGGCCTGAAGGCGTTCTTCAACCTGAAGTAAGCAAGAGCATTAAAAAAGCCGCCCGCAAGGGCGGCTTTTTTGTGAGTGGACAGTTGACAGTGGACAGTGAAGGGCGAATGGACAATTGACAATTCAAAAAAGCCGCCTTCCGGCGGCTTTTTGCTTCGCTATTCCTTTTCCTCGTCTGCCATCTTCGACTTCTTCCTCCACTTGCCGCGGCGGAAGACGATGATCGTCATCAGCGCGCCCATGCACCAGGAGCACAGCAGCGAGAGGTACAGGCTCTCGGGGCGGCCCGTGGGGTACTCGGGGGAGCGGGTCAGGTAGGCGAACAGATACGCCAGCGGCAGGCGGATGCCCAGGGTCGTGATGAACGAGACCCACATGGGCGCCGTGGTGTCGCCCGCGCCGCGCATAACGCCGGACAGCGTCTGCGTCACGGCAAAGGCGACGTATCCCGCCGCCACGATGGTCATCATGCGCATGCTGGTGTCGATGATCGACTGGGTGTTGGTGAACAGGTGCATGATCTGGCGGCCGAACAGCAGGATCGCCGCCACCAGCACCGCCGCCGTGCCGATGGCCATCTTGAGGCCGGAGCGGATGCCCTGCTCCACGCGGTCCATCCTGCGCGCGCCGATGTTCTGGCCCGTGTAGGTGGTCATGGAGTTGCCGAAGGTGAAGTTGGGCATCATGACGAATCCGTCGATGCGCATGACGATGGTATTGCAGGCGACGATGGCCGCGCCGAAGGAGTTGGTCAGGGACTGGACGATCAGCGCGGAGGCGCTCATGACGGCCTGGGCCAGGCCCGAGGGCATACCCAGCCGCACCAGCTGCAGGGCGTAGGCCTTCTTGAGCTTGAAGTGGCGGGCCTGCAGATGCATGATATCGCGCATGCGCAGCAGCTTGCGGAAGGCGAGGATCGCCGAGAAGCACTGGGCCATGACCGTGGCGATGGCGACGCCCATGACGGCCAGGTCGAACTTCGCCACGAACAGCAGGTCGAGGAACACGTTGAGCACCGTGGCGATCACGAGGTATTTCAGCGCGCTCAGGGAGTCGCCCAGACCGCGCAGGATGCCGGCGAGGATGTTGTAGTACGCCATGCCCGCCACGCCCAGGAACATGACGCGCAGGTAGCTGCGGCACATCTCAAAGGTCTCGGCGGGGGTGTCCATCAGCCGCAGCATGGGGCCCACGAGGATCGTGCCAACGATCATCAGCAGGATCGAGGCGCAGAGCGTCAGCGTCAGCGCCGTGCCCACGGACTGGGCCAGGTCCTCGGCGCGGCGGGCGCCGTAGTACTGGGCCACCATGATGCCCGCGCCCGTGGCGATGCCCACCATCAGCACGATCATCAGGTTGATCAGCGGTCCGCTGCCGCCCACGGCGGCCAGGGCGTTGTCGCCCACGTATTTGCCGACGATGATGGAGTCGGCGGTGTTGTAGAGCTGCTGGGCGATGTTGCCCACCAGCAGCGGCGCGGCAAAGGCCGCGATCTTCTTCCAGGGTGTGCCCACGGTCATATCCTGCTGGGCAAACAGGCTCGTCAGCTTGGCCATAGAGATCTCCTTACAGTACAGAGTTGCAACTATTTCACTATAGCACACAACATCGGAAAAGGCAATTGGTAATTGAGGATCGGCCCGGGCGATCGGATCGCCCCTGCGGCGACCACGATCCGTCGCCGGAACCATTCCCGTTCTAACGGGGCGTGCGGTCATTGTCCGGTGCCGCTCATACCGCAAAAACGGCCCCTTTCGGGGCCGCTCGAGCGCTTTATCTGCCGCGGTAGTCGGGGTTATAGGGACATGCCCGGCGGAGACACTGTTCGTTTTCCTCGAAGAACGTGCACGTCACCTTCTCGGGCAGCTCCATTTTGACGCCCAGCTCCTCCTCGACCACCTTGGCGGCGGTGAGGGCGGCGGTGAAGGAATTGCGCTTGCAGCAGCGGGGGCCGCCCAGGGCGGCGATGGCGCTGAGGACCCGGGCAGTCATGGCGTTGGACTGGCCCCAGCTCCGGCCCGTCAGGGGCGTGGCCTTGGTGACGATGGACATGAACATCCCGCAGCTGGCCGCCGCGCCGCAGCAGCCCCAGTAGCCGCAGGAGCCGCCGGGGTACTCGCTGCCCCGGGCGCGCATCTCCTCCAGCGCCGCGTCAAGATCGATATCGCCGCCGCTGTTTTTATAGGCCGCCAGCAGCGCCGCGCCCACCATGATGTGATGCTCGGGGCCGTGCATGTAGATGTAGGGGTCCTCCATCAGCGCCTGCATGATGGCGATGGGGTTCCTGCTCGTCGTTTTGCGGCAGCCCTCCATGATCACCTCCACGCCGCGCTTCTCGTGGCAGTCGTCGCAGACGTAGTGACCGTCCTCGCAGGAGGCGTAGCTCAGAAACGTCTTCCCGCAGATCGCGCACGTCATCTCCCGGGCCTTGTCGAAATACACCAGCGGCTTGCCGCAGATCAGGCACGCGCCTTCTCCTCGTGTCATCTTGATCCCTCCGATCGGTTTTCTCCCTGCATGATACCAGATATCCCGCCGCCGCGCAACCCTGCGCACTTGCGCATTTGCGGGAAAAAGGGTAGAATGAGGAAAAGCGCCTTCGGCTGCGCTTCCATTTTCCATAAGGAGGTCTTCCCATGACCGGCATGTCCGCGCTGCTCAATTCACTGGCGGTGATCATCACCTATATGCTCATCGGCTACCTGCTGTGCAGGATCGGGATGATCACGGACCGCAACCGGCAGAGCTTCATCGACTTCGTCATCAAGGTGACGCTGCCCTGCATGGTGTTCAAATCCTTCCTGGGCGACATGACGGCCCAGATGCTGCGGGACGGCGCGGCGGTGCTGGCCATCTCCTCGGGGGTGTGCCTGTTCGCGTGGATCGTCGGCCCCTTCGTCTTCCCCAAGGGGCCCGACACGAAGCGCAGCATCATGAAGTTCGCGCTTCTGGTGGGCAACATCGGCTTCGTGGGCCTGCCCCTCGTCACCGACACCTTCGGAGAGGCGGGCAGCTTTTACGGCTCCTTCTATCTGATCTCCAACGTGGTGTTCAACTGGTCCGTGGGCATCGCGTTCCTGTCACCGGGGCTCAAGGGGAAGGACCTGATCAAAAAGGTCCTGCTGAACCCCGGCATCATCGGCGTGGTGCTGGGCGTGGGGCGGATGCTGCTCCGTATCCCGCTGCCGCAGACGGCCGTCACGGTCGTCACGGCGCTGGGCAGCATGACGGGCCCCATGGGCATCATCCTCATCGGCGCGATCCTGGCCGGCTGCGACCCGCGGAGCGTCTTTGAGAAGGACGTGCTGTACACGACGTTCATGAAGCTCGTGGCCCTGCCCCTGTGCCTGTTCGCCTTCAAGGTGCTGACCCGGAGTGTGCTGCCCCTCGACGATGCGGCCTGGGGCGTGCTGATGGTGCTGACGGCCATGCCCGCCGGGGCCACCACGGCGATCCTCGCCGAGAACTACGGCCAGGACCACCTGTTTGCCTCCAAGGTCACCTTCGCCACCACGGTTTTCTCCCTCGTCACCGTGCCTCTGGCGGCCATGTTCCTCTGCTGAGCGCGCTTTTTTTTCGAGAACGGCCAAATTGTCCCCAAAAAGCAGTTGCCAACACCAAACGATGGTGTTAAAATTATAGTGATCGGTTTGATCAAAAAGCGATTAAAATTTTGATTATAGGAGATGTTTACCATGGCAAAAATGATGGATGCGCTGGTAAAGCCCGGTCCGGTAGAAGGCCTGATCCTCACGCAGGTCCCCGTCCCCACCCCGGGTCCCGGCGAGGTTCTGATCAAGATCCACAAGACGGCCATCTGCGGCACCGACGTGCATATCTGGCAGTGGAACGGCTGGGCGCAGGAGAACCTGAATCCGCCTCTGACTGTCGGTCATGAGTACGTGGGCGAGATCGCCGAGCTGGGTCAGGGCGTCACCAACCTGACGGTCGGCCAGCGCGTTTCCGGCGAGGGCCACATCGTCTGCGGCCAGTGCTACAACTGCCGCACCGGCAACGGCCAGTGGTGCAAGTACACCAAGGGCGTCGGCGTCAACCGCGACGGCGCGTTTGCCGAGTATCTGTGCATTCCCGCCACCAACGTCGTTCCCATCGAGGACGACCTGCCCGACGACATCGTTTCCTTCTTTGACGCTTTCGGCAACGCCACCCATACCGCTCTGATGTGGGATCTGACGGCGAAGAACGTTCTGGTCACCGGCGCCGGCCCCATCGGCATCATGGCCGCCGCCATCGCCAAGTTCTCCGGCGCCCGCAGCGTCACCATCACCGACGTCAACGAGTACCGCCTCGACCTGGCCAAGAAGCTGGGCGCCGACCGTCCCGTCAACGTCGCCAAGGAAGACCTGAACGAGGTCATGAAGGAGCTGGGCATCGTTGACGGCTGGGACATCGGGCTGGAAATGTCCGGCGCCGCTCCCGCCTTCAAGCAGCTGCTCGACAGCATGATGTGCGGCGGCAAGGTCTCCTGCCTGGGCCTGATGGGCAAGCCCATGGAGACCGACTGGAACACGATCATCATGAAGGGCCTGCGCCTGCAGGGCATCTACGGCCGCAAGATGTTCGAGACCTGGTATCAGATGAAGGCCATGGTCCAGGGCGGCCTGAACCTGGAGCCCATGATCACCCACCGCTATCACTACACCGAGTTCGAGAAGGGCTTCGCCGCCATGATCAGTGGTAATTCCGGCAAGGTCGTCCTCGACTGGACCACGAAGAAATAATCATTAAAGAGGTATAATACCATGAATGCAAAAGAAGCTCTGAGCTTTTACGCTTCCGAAGTAGAGAGCATCAAGGAAGCCGGCACCTATAAGGACGAGCGCATCATCACCACCGCGCAGCGCAGCCGCATCGACACCACCAAGGCGAAGAACGTCGTCAATATGTGCGCCAACAACTACCTGGGTCTGGCCAACGACAAGCGCCTGATCGAGGCCGCCAAGGCCAGCTATGACAAGTGGGGCTTCGGCCTGTCCTCCGTCCGCTTCATCTGCGGCACCCAGGAGATCCACAAGCAGCTGGAGCACACGATCTCCGAGTTCCTGGAGACCGAGGACACCATCCTCTACAGCTCCTGCTTCGACGCCAACGGAGGTCTGTTCGAGACCCTGCTGGGCCCCGATGACGCCATCATCTCCGATGAGCTGAACCACGCCTCCATCATCGACGGCATCCGTCTCTGCAAGGCCCATCGCTATCGCTATAAGAACAACAACATGGAAGACCTCCGCGCCAAGCTGGAGGAGGCCACAGCTGCCGGCTGCCGCATCAAGATGATCGCCACCGACGGCGTCTTCTCCATGGACGGCTACGTCGCCAATCTGCAGGGCATCTGCGATCTGGCCGACGAGTTCGGCGCGCTGGTCATGGTCGACGACAGCCACGCCACCGGCTTCATCGGCGCTCACGGCAAGGGCACCTGGGAGCATTGCGGCGTCAAGGGCCGCGTGGACGTCATCACCTCCACCCTGGGCAAGGCCTGCGGCGGCGCTTCCGGCGGCTTCACCTCCGGCCGCAAGGAGATCATCGATCTGCTGCGTCAGCGCTCCCGTCCCTACCTGTTCTCCAACACGCTGTCTCCGGCCATCTGCGCCGCCTCCCTCAAGGTCTTCGAGATCCTGAACGAGAGCACCGAGCTGCAGGACAAGGTCAAGGCCAACGTCAAGTATTTCCGCGAGCAGCTGGAGAAGCTGGGCTTTGAGGTCCTGAAGGGCGATTCCGCCATCGTGCCCATCATGCTGTACGATCCCAAGGTCGCCGGCGAGTTCGCCAACAGGATGCTGGAGAAGGGCGTTTACGTCGTCAGCTTCTGCTATCCCGTCGTGCCCAAGGGCAAGGACCGCATCCGCACCCAGGTTTCCGCCGGTCACTCCAAGGAGGACCTGGACTTCGCCGTCAAGTGCTTCGCCGAAGTCAAGAAGGAAATGGGCCTGTAAAGATCAGATCAAAAAAACCGCCCCTCGGGGCGGTTTTTTTACGTGATTGATTCAGAATGAAAAGAGACGGAGCCTGCGGCGCGTCTGATTCCGCCGCCCGGCGGCGGTCTTTTCTTTCTATTTGTCCTTGAACCGGTCCTTCATGCCCTTGATGAACGCCTCGGCGGCGGGGGAGAGGGGGCGGTTCTTGCGGTAGACGGCGTAGAACTTGCGATCGAGGCCGGAGCTCTCGTAGTCGAAGGCGAGGATGCTGCCGGCGGCCAGCGCGTCCTGACAGGCGAACTTGGAGACGATGGAGATGCCCAGATCGTTCTTGACGGCCTGGATGATGCTCTCGGTGCTCTCCAGCTGGACCGACGTCTTGAGGGACGCGGGGTCGATGCCGATGCCGCGCAGGAAGTTCTCCGACTCCTTGCGGGTGCCGGAGCCGTATTCGCGGGCGACGAAGCGGGAGGTGCGGATGATGTCGGGCCGTATTTTGCCATTCAGCTCGGCGTATTCGGGCTTGTTGGGCGTGATGATCAGCAGGCGGTCCTGGGCCACGGGCTCAAAGACGCAGCCGCTCTTCTCGAACATCGCGCCCGTGACGCCCACCTCGGCGTCCATGTCGATGATCCGGTGGACCACCTCGACGCTGTCGTACTGCTTGATGCTGAAGTTCAGCAGCGGGTATTTTTCCAGAATGGCCGGGATCGCCATGGGCAGCAGGTACTGGGACGGCACCGTGGAGGCGGCCACCTCCAGCGTGCCCTTGACCTGGGTCAGGCTGCTTTTGACCTCGGCGATGGCCGCGTCGCGCATATCGAGCATGTCCAGCGCGTACTTATAGAAGATCTTGCCCGCCTTGGACGGGTAGACCTCCTTGGTGGAGCGGACGATCAGCTTCGTATCAAGCTCCTGCTCCAGCGCGTTGATGTGCGCGCTGACTGTGGGCTGGGACAGATAGACAGCGTCCGCGGCCTTGGAAAAGCTCTTGAGCCGCACGACGCTGACGAAAACCTCCAACTGCTTGAAATGCATGACGAACGCCCCTTTGCTATTGAAATTTCGGATAAAATACAGTAGAATAGACAAGAACGAAAAAAGCAAGGAAAGGAGGGACCGCAAAATGGCAGAACAGAGGCTGACCAAAATGGCCAAGGCCGGCGGCTGAGGGGCCAAAATAGGACCGGGTGTCCTGAGCGGTATCCTCTCGCGGCTGCCTCGCTTCGAGGACCCGAACCTTCTGGTCGGGTTCGACACCAGCGACGACGCGGCTGTCTACAGGATCAATGACGAGCTGGCCATGATCCAGACGGTAGACTTCTTCCCGCCCATCGTGGACGATCCCTATACCTTCGGCCAGATCGCGGCGGTCAACGCCATTTCCGACGTATACGCCATGGGCGGCGTGCCCAGGGTGTGCATGAATCTCATCTGCTTCCCCAGCTGTCTCAAGCTGGACGTCATGGAGCAGATCCTCCAGGGCGGCTACAGCAAGGTGTGCGAGGCCGGGGCCATCGTGGCCGGCGGCCACACCATCGAGGACGACGTGCCGAAGTACGGCCTGTGCGTCACGGGCTACGCCCACCCCAAAGATATCCTCGCCAACGCCACGGCGAAGGAGGGGGACATCCTCGTGCTGACGAAGCCCCTTGGCACCGGCATTTTGTCCACGGCCAACATGGCCGACATGCTGGAGAAGCCCGATTACGACCTGATGGTCCGGCTGATGACGCGGCTCAACAAGTACGCCCAGGAGGCGATGATGGACTCCCATCCGTCCTCCTGCACCGATATCACGGGCTTCGGCTTCCTGGGCCACACGGCCGAGATGGCCAAGGGCAGCGGCAAGACCATCGAGATCTTCGCCTCCTCGGTGCCCATCGTGCCTCAGGCGCTGGAGCTTGCCAGAATGGGCATCATCCCCGGCGGCGCGTACAACAACATGGGCTACCTCAAGGACGACGTCGTCATCGACAAGAACATCCCGCTGGAGGTCAGCGACGCGCTGTACGATCCCCAGACCGCAGGCGGTCTGCTGATCGCCGTGAACGAGCATGAGGCCGAGAACCTCGTCCGCCGTCTCAAGGACAACGGCGAGGACCCCGCCATCGTCGGCTACGTCAAGAGCTTCGACGGCAAAGCCATCCGCGTGTACGAGTAAGAAAGCGTTCGGACCCTCCCCCGCGTCAGCCGGGGGAGGCGAGCTTGTCGAAAAACTGTGTTTTTCGACAAGGGAAGGGCCAGCAGGCAGAAAAGCGTCTGCCTGCTCGGGCCGCGCCGCTGCAGCGCACTCGCTTGCGCTCGCACGTTTGCGGCGCGGGAGGTGCATTTTGGCCGGCGCAGGTCCGACCAAAATGCATATTCGATACGGCGCTGCGCGCCGGCTTGGAAAGCCGAACGCATAGGCGCATGATTTTTGCAGGCGTCCTCCCCCGCGTCAGCGGGGGAGGCTTTTCTTATTGATTGCAGATCTTTTTCAGCGCGTCCATGCACTCGGCGACCTCGTCCGGGCTGTTGCCGTGGCCGAAGGAGAAGCGGACCGTGCCCTCGGGGAAGGTGCCCAGGGACTTGTGGGCGCGGGGGGCGCAGTGAAGGCCCACGCGGGTCATGACGCCGTACTGGTTCTCCAGCGCGAAGGCTACCTGGGCGTTGTCCATGCCCTCGAAATCCACGGAGACGATGGCGGCGCGGCCCTCGCGGCCGGGCATGCCCACGGCGCGGGCGCCTTTGATCTCCGTCAGACCCTCGAGGAATGCCTCGGTGAGGTCCAGCTCGTGCTGCGCGACGTTCGTGCGGTCGAACTGGAGCGCCTTGTGCAGGCCGATGATGCCCACCAGATTCATGGTGCCGGCCTCGAAGCGGTCGGGCAGGAACGGGGGCATCTCCTCCATGTGGCTCATGGAGCCGGTGCCGCCGGCGATCAGGGGCTCGGTCTCCTTCGCCACCTCGTCCGTCAGCAGCATGCCGCCGATGCCCGGGGGGCCCAGCAGGCTCTTGTGGCCCGTGAAGGCCAGCGCGTCGATATTGAGCTCCTTCATGCTCATGGGGAACGTCCCGGCCTTCTGGGCCGAGTCGACGAAAAACCTGATGTTGTGACGTTTGCAGATCTCCCCGACCTCCCTGAGGGGCAGGAACGTGCCGCAGACGTTGGAGGCCGCCGACATGACGACGCCCTTCGTCTCGGGGCGGATCAGCGCCTCCACGCGTTCGGGGTCCAGCTGGCCGCGCTCGTCGGCCTGGGCGGCGTCGAAGGCGACGCCCTGCTTCTCCATCTGCACCAGCGGCCGGATGACGGCGTTGTGCTCCATGGAGCTGCAGATGACGTGGTCGCCTGGCTTGAAGTAGCCCTTGATCAGATAATTGAGCGAATACGTGACGCTGGGCGTGAAGATCACGTTGCGCACACGGTCGAAATCGAACATCCTGCACAGCAGCTCCCGGGTCTCCAGCACGCGCTCGGAGATCTCGTAGGCCTCTTCATAGCCGCCGCGGTTGATGTTGAACGCGCCGCGGTCCAGCAGCTCCTTCACGGCGTCGGACACGCCCGGCGCCTTGGGGAACGCGGTGCTCCCGTTGTCGAAATAAATGCGTTTCATAACTCGTTTCCTCTTTGCCTGACCGGGGCCCAGTTCCCTGCTGCAACTCCGATCATGATTATAGAAAATCCTTATTGCTATTATAAGCTCCGGCCGTGATAATGTCCAGAACTGACTTTTATTTATTGAGAAAAACAATAATTGAATTATCAAATATAGATACAATGTATTTAACATTTATTGTGTTATCCTATATAATTGTGGTGAATACAAGGGGCGGAACGCCCCGGATCGGAGAGATAAGGTATGAAAAACAAACAAACGCTGCTGATCGTCATTGCCGGTCTTGTGGTCGGCTGCGCGGCTGTCGTTCTGACGGCGAACGGGAACCCGGGCAACATGGGCTTCTGCATCGCCTGCTTCCTGCGCGACACCGCCGGCGCCCTGGGCCTGCACCGCGCTGAGGTCGTCCAGTATGTCCGTCCCGAGATCATCGGTCTGATCCTGGGCGCGTTCATCATGTCGGTCTTCAGCAAGGAGTTCGCCGCCAAGGGCGGTTCTTCCCCCATGACCCGCTTCGTGCTGGGCTTCTTCGTCATGATCGGCGCCCTGATGTTCCTGGGCTGCCCGCTGCGCATGGTCCTGCGTATCGCCGGCGGCGACCTGAACGCCGTGGTCGGTCTGGTGGGCTTCGCCTGCGGCATCCTGTGCGGTGTCTTCTTCCTGAAGAACGGCTTCACGCTGAAGCGCACCTACACGCTGAACAAGCTGGAGGGCATGTGGCTGCAGATCATCGCCGCCGCCCTGCTGGTCGTTCTGGTGCTGGTCCCCTCCGTGCTGATCTTCAGCGAAAAGGGCCCCGGCTCCATGCACGCGCCGCTGTTCCTGGCCCTGGCCTGCGGCCTCGTCGTGGGCATGCTGGCCCAGAAGACCCGCCTGTGCATGGTGGGCGGCATCCGTGACGCGTTCCTGTTCAAGGATTTCTATCTGCTGTACGGCTTCTGCGCCATCCTCGTGGCCGCCCTGGTGGGCAACCTGGTGATGGGCAAGTTCAATCTGGGCTTTGCCGAGCAGCCTGTCGCCTTTAACGACGCGCTGTGGAACTTCCTGGGCATGGCTCTGTGCGGCCTGGCCTCCGCGCTGCTGGGCGGCTGCCCGCTGCGCCAGCTGATCCTGGCCGGCACCGGCAACTCCGACTCCGCCGTCACCGTCATCGGCATGGTCGTCGGCGCGGCCTTCTGCCACAACTGGGGTCTGGCCTCTTCCGCCAACGGCCCCACGGCCAACGGTAAGATCGCCGTCATCGTCGGCTTCGTCGTCGTCATCTGCATCGCTCTTGCCAACATGCGAAAGGAGAAGGTATAATGAATACACTGGATGCCAGAGGTTATTCCTGCCCCGAGCCGGTCATCATGACCCGCGCCGCCCTGGAGAAGGGCACGCCCCTCACCGTGCTGGTCGATTCCATGACCCCGGTGAACAACATCACCCGCTTTGCCGTCAACGCGGGCTACAAGGTCACGCATAAGGCCGTCGGAGAGGATTTCGAGCTGACCATCTCGAAATAACAGACACAGGAGGTCCCCCTCATGCGTTACATCGCCACCTTCCATTCGCTGTTCGGTGCCGTCAGCTTCAAGAACAAGCTGACGAAGCTGGGCGACGACCCCGTGATGATGCCCGTGCCTCGGGCGCTCAGCGCCAGCTGCGGCACCTGCGTGGCGTTCACCAGGCCCTTTGACGAAAGCACCATGTACGAGGAAGACATGGACAAGGTGGTCAGGGACGAGGACGGGACGTATACCGTCGTGTTTGAAAACGTATAACTGCAGCCCCGCCGGAAGGCGGGGCTGCTTATGAAGCTCATCAAAAAAAGCCGCCCTTCGGCGGCTTTTTTCGTGCTTTTTAAAACGCGGTCCAGCCGCCGTCCACGGCGATGATCTGGCCGGAGATGAAGGCGGACTCGTCGGAGGCGAGGAAGACGGCGAGGCTGGCGATATCGCTGCCCTCGCCCATGCCGGGCATCATGGCCTGCACCTGCTGGATGCGGCCGTAGCCGTCCATGTCGGGCATGCCCATGGAGGTGCTGATCTCGGTGTTGATGCCGCCCGGGGCGATGATGTTGCAGCGGATCTTCTCGTTGCGGTAGACGAACGCCGTGTGGCGCATCATGGCGTTGACCGCGGCCTTGGACGCGCCGTAGACGGCGCCGGCGGCCTGATGCTGGGCGCCGATGGAGGAGACGGTGATGATATTGCCGCCGTTACCCTGCTCCAGGAAGACCTGCACGGCCTTGCGCGTGGCAGCCAGAGGGCCGTAGACGTTGATGCCCATGACGTAATCGTACTTCTCATCGGTGCAGTTGGCGATGGTGGCCATGTCGTCCATGACGCCCGCGTTGTTCACCAGCACGTCGAGACGGCCGAAGCACTCCACGGCCTTGGCGATCATACCCTCGCAGTCCTCTCTCTTCGAGACGTCGCCCACGTAGGTGACCAGCTTGCCCGGGGCGTCCTTGAGGCTCTCGGCCAGCGCGGCCAGGCGCTCGGTGCGGCGGGCCACGGCCACGACATTGGCGCCCTCGCGGACAAAGGTCTCCACGACGCACTTGCCCATGCCCGAGGACGCGCCGGTGACGACGATCGATTTGTTCTCCAGCTTCATGTTCATGCTCCTTTTCTGTTTTAGTCGCTAAGTTATTAAATTAACAATTTCTGCTGTCATTATATCGGATATGCGGGTCCTCGTCAAGTATTTGACAGAAGTGCGGAAAACATTTATACTGGACTCAGAAACAACAAGGGAGGAACAGACCATGAAACTGGCAGAAGCGCTGCAGGAGCGCGCGGACATCAACCGCAGGCTGGCACAGCTGCAGTCGAGGATCGATAACAACATTCTGGTGCAGGAGGGCGAGACGCCCGCCGAGGACCCCGCGGCGCTGATCCGGGAGCTGGACGGCTGCTACGCGCGGCTGGAGCACCTGATGGCCGCCATCAACCGCACCAACGCCGCCACCGTCGTCGATGGCATGACGCTGACGGAGCTGATTGCCCGGCGCGACGCGCTGAACGGCCGCGTGGCCGCCTACCGCGAGATCGTCCGCATGGCGGGTCAGTCGGCCTACCGCGCCCGCAACACCGAGATCAAGATCAAGGCCGCCGTCCCCGCCGCCGAGCTGCAGAAGCAGGTGGACCTCATGGCCAAAACGCTGCGCGAGACCGACAACAAGCTCCAGCAGGCCAACTGGCAGGTGGAGCTGATGGAAGAATAGACAATCGGCGGGATGCGCGCATCCCGCGCGGCGCTTCTGCGCCGCGCCGCAAGTGCGGCGAACGATTTGCGGCAATTCACTTGCCGCAAATCTATTGAATAAAAAAGGATTCCAAAGAATGCGTCAGCATTCTTT
>SVKN01000025.1:22928-28573 GCA_015068445.1 Oscillospiraceae bacterium
CGAACGATTTGCGGCAATTCACTTGCCGCAAATCTATTGAATAAAAAAGGATTCCAAAGAATGCGTCAGCATTCTTTGGAAAGGGGCTTCCTTGGGGGCGAATGTCAACGCGTGCAAGCTGCGTAACGCTGCAAGGCGGAAACGCCATCTAGATGGTAGGGCTTCCGAGCGAGCCCGCGGGTTCGAATCCCTGTAGATCGCGCACGCTCCGATCGCGCATAAACGCACCGTCATAACGCATCAATATCACCGGACATTGACCCAAAGCCCCGGGTGGGACAGGGGAGCGCCGCAGGCGAAAGCCTGCGGCGCGTTTTTGTGCGGAGAACCGCCTACGGCGGCTTGGCTCCCTCCGTCTGAGCACGCGTGTCCCGGCCTGCGGCCGGGCCTTTCGCGCGGAATGGGGAGCTGGCTCAGCCCGCAGGGCTGAGACTGAGGGGGTCGTACCGGGATGTACATACCCGGTCCCGTGATCTGCGCCGACCGGTCATGGCGAGCACAGCTCGCCGCTACGACGACCATGAAACGGAAGCGTGATCAAGGGCCGATGTGGGCATCGGCCCCTACGACGGCTGACGGGAACATGATGTGCGCCAACGGGTCATGGCGGCCGCAGGCCGCCCCTACAACGACCGCCATCTGCAGCGAAAAACCCCCGGCCTGGCGGCCGGGGGTTTGTTTTACCGATAGATGATGTCGTCGCGCTTGGGGCCGGTGGAGATGATGGTGATGGGGTAGCCGATCTTCTGCTCGATGAACTCGATGTACTTGCGGGCGTTCTCGGGCAGGTCCTCGTACTTGCGGCAGCCCTTGATGTCGCACTTCCAGCCGTCCACGTACTCGTAAACGGGCTTGGCCTTGTCCAGCAGCGGGGTCACGGGGAAATCCTCGGTGCGCTGGCCGTCGATCTCGTAGGCGGTGCAGACGGGGATCTTGTCCAGATAGCCCAGCACGTCGATCAGGCTCAGGCACACGTCAGTGCAGCCCTGGAGCATGCAGCCGTACTTGACGGCCACGGTGTCCAGCCAGCCCATGCGGCGGGGCCTGCCGGTGGTGGCGCCGTACTCGCCGCCGTCACCGCCGCGGTCACGCAGCTCCTGGGCCTCGTCACCGAAGATCTCGCTGACGAAGGCGCCGGCGCCCACGGCGGAGGAGTAGCTCTTGACCACGACGATGATCTGCTCGATGGCCCGGGGCGGGATGGCCGCGCCCACGGTGGCGAAGCCCGCCAGGGGAGAGGACGAGGTGGTGAAGGGATAAATGCCGTTGTCGGGGTCCTTCAGGGAGCCCAGCTGGCCCTCCAGCAGGACGGTCTTGCCGGCCTTGATGGCCTTGTTGAGGAACAGCGCGGCGTCGCCCACGAAGGGACGCAGGCGCTCGCGGTAGCTGACCAGCTCGTCGAAGAGCTTCTTCGGCTCCAGCATCTCATCCTGATGGTACAGGGCGCCCAGCGTGATGTTCTTCTGCTCGCAGGCGCGCTCCAGCTTGCTGAGCAGGCGCTCGTCGTCGTACAGATCGCAGACCTGGATGCCGATCTTCAGGTACTTGTCGGAGTAGAAGGGGGCGATGCCCGACTTGGTGCTGCCGAAGCCCTTGCCGCCCAGACGCTGCTCCTCCAGCGCGTCGAACAGCACGTGATAGGGCATGACGATCTGCGCGCGGTCAGAGACCAGGATGTTGGGCATGGGCACGCCCTTGCCCGTCACGTCGTCCAGCTCATGGAAGAACTGCTCGAGGTTGAAGGCCACGCCCTGGGCGATGACGTTGGTGATGTTCTGATGGAAAATGCCGGACGGGAGAAGATGAAGTGCAAACTTGCCGTACTCGTTGATGATGGTGTGACCGGCGTTGGCTCCTCCCTGAAAACGAACGACGATGTCGCTGTTCTCGCTGAGAAGGTCGGTGACCTTGCCCTTGCCTTCGTCGCCCCAGCATCCGCCTACGATCGCGCGTACCATAATGGCGTCCTCCTTGTATATTGAAAAGAATGGTGTCGGTTTCCCAGAGCTGAAAGCCCTTTCAGCCCAGTTAACTATTATATAGGATATTCCCTCGCATTGCAAGCGCATAATCGGCCCGGGAACGCGAAAACTGGCCCTGAGGTGATTTTTTTTATGCGTATGAACAGGCAGGAATACAAAAAGCTCTACGAGGGCCTGGGGCAGCCGACGCCCTCGTGGAAGAACGTGCCCATGGCCTTCCTCACGGGCGGGCTGCTGTGCGCCCTGGCCCAGTGGATCAAAACCCTGTGGATGGCCGCCGACATGACCGAAAGTGCGTCGGGCGCGCTGACGAGCGTCTGCATGATCGCCCTGGGCGTGGGACTGACGGCGGCGGGCCTCTTCGGGCGGCTGGGCCGGATGGCCGGGGCCGGGACGCTGGTGCCCATCACGGGCTTCGCCAACTCTATGGCCGCCCCCGCCATGGAGTTCCGCACCGAGGGCCTGATCACCGGCACCTGCGTCAAGATGTTCTCCATCGCCGGGCCCGTCATCGTCTTCGGCGTGGCGGCCAGCGTCGTCTACGGCGTCTTCCTCTGGGCGGTGATGTGAATCACCCCTCCGGCAGGGGCGTGGTGCGCAGAAAGAAGCGGCTGATCTCCTCGGGTGTGTACTGCTTGTTCCTGCTCCACCACCGGACGGTCTCGGCGAAGTCGCAGACCATGTGGTTGAGGATGTAGTCCCGGGGCACGTCGCCGCCTCCAACGGAGTGGACGAACAGCGCCCGC
Organism: Oscillospiraceae bacterium; assembly: GCA_015068445.1. Classification (GTDB taxonomy): domain Bacteria; phylum Bacillota; class Clostridia; order Oscillospirales; family Butyricicoccaceae; genus RGIG1902. The sequence continues at coordinate 25,657 of SVKN01000025.1, forward strand.
AGGTGGCCCTTGAAGGAGCCCATAAAGATCTCGCCGCTCTCGCCGGACAGGATGCCGGGCAGATAATCCATGTGCTCCTGCAGGTGGAACAGGATGTGGGTGATCATGGCCCGGGTGTCGCGGGCCCGGGAAAAGTCGTGGGTCGCCTCCTTCTGCAGCCCGTCGGAGCAGCACTCGGAGCATCCGCTGGGCCGGGCCGCAGGCACCATCGCCCGCAGCGCGGGGATCGACGACGTCTGCTCCGACCTGCTGCCGGAGCAGAAGATGGAGATCATCAAGGGTTACGCGGGCGGCAGCGAGCCCATCTGCATGATCGGCGACGGCGTCAACGACGCCCTGGCGCTGACAAGCGCCGACGCGGGCATCGCCATGGGCGGCATCGGCTCGGACATCGCCGTGGAATCCGCCGACGCGGTCCTCGTCAGCGACGATATCCGCCGTATCCCGTATCTCTTCGACCTGATGCAGTAGGTCATGAAGAAGGTCCACGTCAACATCATCGCCTCGCTGATCATCAACCTGACGGCCGTGGTGCGGGCGTGCTGACGCCCATCACGGGCGCGCTGTGGCACAACTGCGGCTCCGTGTTCGTGGTGGTCAACGCCGCCCTGCTGCTGCGGCTGAAGGACGAATAATGACTGAAAAAACGGGACGGCCCCGCAGGGCCGTCCCGCTGTTCGTTTTGGGACTATCGATCCAGCAGCATTTCGCCGATGGCTTCGTCCAGGCGCTGCCAGCTGAGGCGGGCGGCGGAGGAGGCGGCCAGAGCCTGCATCTCCTCCCGGACCCCGGCGTCCTCGAACTGCTTTTCGCAGGCGCTCCAGTTGTCGGCGGCGGTGAAGATCAGCAGGGAGACCTGCTCCACGTTCTCCGCAAAGGCTTTCTGCTCGCTCTCGGACAGTCCGGCCCATGCCTCGGCCAGGTTGGCGCGCAGCTCCTCCCGGTCGCAGCACCAGACGGAGAACGCGTCGGCGAAGCGCAGGACGTCGCAGGCCGCGGCAGCGTCAGCCCCGGCGGCGATGGGCCTGAGGCAGCGGTCCAGCAAGTATTCGGCGTCGGGGGCGTAGATCGAGATGCGCTCGAAGCGGATGCCCTCGTTGTCCTCCTCCTTGTCATCCTCCCAGCAGAGCTTGCCGTCCTCGAGCCAGAAGGCGCCGACGGAGCCGGACCACTGGCGCTCGACGTCCTCGGGGCCGGTCTCATGGAGCGTCACGTAGGACCGTGCGCCGTCCTCATAGACCAGGGCGTCCCGATCGAGGTCATAGGAAGACGTCATCTCCCACTGGACGAAGGACGCGGCGCCGTCGCTCCAGTGGAGCAGGATCTCATACAGGCCGTCCCCGGCGGGCACGACAGTCAGCACGGCGCGCTGGGCGGTCTCGTCGGTCCACTGACCGGAGAAGCGCTCCGCGGCGGTCTCGGCGGGATTGACGTATGGGGCGAAGGTGAACGTCTCGCCCGTGGGCAGGATGGCCCAGGACGAATCCGTGATCACGGCCTGCAGGAAGCCGCCGTTGCCCTCCACGGGCGTGATCTCCACGGTCATGGGCTTGTCCATATTCTCGTTTTCCAGCGTGGCGGTCAGCGTGCCGCCCGCGGCCTCGGCGGTGCCGGACAGATTGGCGGCGTTGACGATACGCATCGTCACGTCATAGCCGTCCTCGCCGGAGAGGATCAGCAGGCTGTGACCCGCGTCGGGGTCGGGGTCGGCGTAGTAGCCCGTGAAATCATAGGCCTCCGCGGGCTCCGGCTCGGCGGGTTTCTCGGGCTCGGCAGGCGTCGTCTCCGCGGGCGCGGTCTCCGCAGGGGTGTCGGCAGGTTCGGTTTCGGCGGGCTTCGCGCCGCAGGCGGCCAGCAGGCTCAGGCTCAGCAGCAGCGCCAGCGCCGCGATGATCTTCTTTTTCATGATGCGATCTCCTTGGGGTAAAAATCGGCAGCCCTCCCGGGCTTCCGTTCAATAAGACTATCGGGGAGCGATTTTGTTCCGGCGCATTTGAGGATTTGCGTCTTGCGCCGGGGCGGAGGTGCGGTATAATAGAAGTAGTATAAATGAAACGGAGGATCTCAAATGAGCAAAAAGATCGTCATCGTCAACGCCGGCCCGCGCCTGGGCTGGAACACCGACACGCTGCTGAAAAACGCGGCGCAGGGCGCGGAGGAGGCCGGGGCCGAGGTGCAGCGCTTCGACCTGTTCCGGCTGGAGAGATACACGGGATGTATCTCCTGCTTCGGCTGCAAAAAGGAGAAGTTCAAGGGCCGCTGCATCTGCCGCGACGGCCTGACGCCCGTGCTGGACGCCATCCGCGAGAGCGACGGCGTGATCATCGGCTCGCCCAACTACCTGGGCGACCTGACCGCCTCCTTCCGCGCGCTGTACGAGCGCCTGATCTTCCAGAACCTGACCTACAACCGCGAGACGCCCTGCTGCAACGAGCGCCCCGTCCCCGTGCTGCTGTTCATGACCAGCAACGCCGGCGACACGGCCTACCGCGACGTGCTGGAGAACTACTGCGGGACGCTGAGCCGCTTTGTCGGCCCCGCCAAATACTTCGTCAGCGGCGACACCCTGCAGCTGAAGGACTACTCGAAGACCGACTGGCCCTGGACCCTCTTCGACGCCGCGCGCAAACAGAAGCGCCACGAGGAGGTCTTCCCCCAGGAATGTGAGAAAGCCCGCGCCCTCGGCGCAGAGCTGGCGAAATAGCAAAAAGCCTCCCGGAAGGGAGGCTTTTTTCGAGTGTACAGTTGACGGTTGACAGTGGACAGTGAAGGGCGAATGGACAATTGACAATTGTTGTGCCTGCGGCGCATTGGATACCGCCGCTGCGCGGCGTGGGAAAGGCTCCCTCTCCGAGGGAGCTGTCTGCGAAGCAGACTGAGGGAGTTGCCCCGGGATGCACACGGCCCCGGGTCGTGG